>JBCCJU010000274.1:0-5553 GCA_039027715.1 Cyanobacteria bacterium P01_C01_bin.120 | reverse complement strand
CCCTGTCCCGAATCCAGCGTATAGTGCAGGTCTTGGGCGCTAGATTCGGCAAAATCATTCACTTCCTGCCAGCGCTGTGGCGCGCCAATGGCATCGACCGTGACAATATGTTCCCCCTCCAGTCGCGGCAGCACGGGGGTGGCGGCTAATGTAAAAACCTGTCCTGGCTCGCCATTGCTGATGCCCAATAGCTCCCGCTCGACTTTCAAACACTGACTGGCGCGTACAGTGCCGCCCACCGCTCGACAGGCCAAGCCGGTAATTCGCGGTGCCGCCTCGTAGCCGGACCGCTCCCCCGATGCTGGTAAACAAACGCAGCGCAGCCAGCGGCCTCGGTAAGTAGTGAACTGCACGGCTGGCCATTCCACCGGCAAATGCAGCAGCACATCTGCCCCCTGCAGGGGATTGCCTCCCCGTCGAGCCAGTTCGTTGAAGCTAAAGCCTTGGGTCTCATCATCCGCTTCCCGATCCAGAATGGGCTGCCACTGCTCACCGTCCCAAGCTTCCCAGCGTCGCGGCGGCAGGTTGGGGTTGATGCCGGTGGGCGTGGCCTGTTGACCTTTGACCGTGAGGGCGATCGCGTTGCCGTCCAGCGGTTCGGCTTCGTCGAACACCAGATAAAAACAGTTGCCCGGCTCAGGCTGTTCGTTAAACAACGGCAGTTCGGCACCACTCCAGTCGCCGTTCCCGGTCTGCGACCAGCGGTTGACTAGGCGATCGCGCAGGGCCTGGGGCTGCCCGTCGGCTTGCGGAGCGGTGAGCAAATGGCGAATGCGGGGACAGCCAATGGCCAAGGGCGCATCAGTCGTAAAGACCACGGCTTCTTCAGTGGCGGTGCGCTCGGTGGCAATCTCGATCCCCGTTGGGATGATGTATTGCTGCGGTAGCGCACTGCTTAAGTAAAAAGTAATTTCCACCTGGGCCGGTGTGGGCGGCTGCAGCCGCATCCCCAACAGTTCCAAAAACGCAATATATTGACGGCGCGGTACCTGATTGAACCGGGTCAGCATTTGATCGGTGAGCCAAGAGAATAGCTCCACTAGGGTCATGCCCGGATCGCTGGGGTTAAAGTTTGTCCACTCAGGACAGTAGCGAGGAATGCGCTGCAAACACTCTTCAACTAAATCCTCAAACTTGCGATCGTCGAGGTCGGATTTTGGCAAATTCGGTAAAAAGTCAAATTCCATGCCTTCGGTGAGTTCCTCGCAGTCTGTCAATAAAGTCGGGGATTAACGGGAAGATTTCGGGCCTCGTGCTCACGCTGAGTCAGCGGCTAGCAAGAGGAGAACCACGTCGGACTCACCTCTGGCTAAGATGGCGCGCTGCCCGGCTCGTCAACTATCAACTGGCGCAGTCAGGCACCGGCGGTTTCTCCGAGCGGTTGTAAATAAAACGGATAGACCAAGCTGCCGGGGACATGGGAGGTGATCAGGCGATAGGCGATGGTGATATCGACTTGGCCCAGCTCCAGTTGTGGGTCAATGCCCACGTCGTCTAGCCAAATTCGCCGTTCCCAAGTTTTCAAGGCCTCTTCCACAAAGAGCCGCATTTCTACTAGGGTCTTTTGGTTCATGGGGGCAAACGCCAGCTCGTGCAGCCGACAGCCAAAGTTGGGGCGTCGCAGCCGCTCGCCAGGACGTGTCCGCAAAATCAGCAGAATCGATTCACGCACGCTTTGTTCGCCATCGCTGATTTGTAAATTGCCCTGGGCTGTCACGCCGATGGGATAAGCAAAACCACGTCCCAGGTGCGCTGCCGATTGATGGGGAAGAAGAGAAGCCACAGCTATTGGAGCCTATCGGGGTCTCTTACAGGTGTATCTTTCTCCATGGGCTCTAGCATTCGACCTTGGTCAAGTCTTGCCCAAAAGTTCGCCAACTTCGGTTGACAATCGTTCTCCGCCGCGTAGTTTTGCACCCCTCGTGGGAACAGCACGATCGCAGAATTTTCGTGTAGGGTGCGATCGCTAAAACCGTGACGTCGAATAAATGGTGATATCGAAAAAGCCCATCAACCGTCTGAACCCCGCCAAACAGTCCTGACTAAACTAGAGGAAAGCGGGTAGGCTGCGATCGTGAGCATCAGGCCATGACCCAACCGGTCTCATCAATGCCAACCGATACCTGGGCAAAAGCCACTTGGGACAAATTTGCTGCCCTGATGGACGAGCCGCAGTATAAGAAAAGTCATGGCTACTTCAACAACGGCCATATGAGGATTGAAACGGTCCCACCTAGCCGAGGACAGGCGCGGCAGAACTTAGTTATTTGCGTAGTGTTCGCTAGCATTGGAGATGCGAATACCGAATACTCAAGGCCCACATCTGGTTAACGATTTGCTATGACTGACCCAATTAATATCGAGCTTTCTAAGTCTGCACTGAGTCATTTTTGCCAGCGTCACCACATCCGTAAGCTATCGGTGTTTGGATCAGTATTACGAGATGATTTCAATTCGGAGAGTGATGTCGATTTTTTTGGTAGAGTTCGACCCTGAGCACGTCCTAGGCTTAATTCGCCTAGCGGGGATGGAACTAGAACTATCTGATCTAATTCAGCGCAAGGCCGATTTACGAACGCCTCAGGATTTGAGCCGGTATTTTAGGGATGAGGTTATGGAGCGTGAGATCGTTCAGCATGACCAAACTAAAGTGATTACACAAGGCTAAAATAGGTGAGAAACGATTGCAATTACACTGCATTGATCACGATACCAACAACTTGCCCATTGAAGAAATTCTGTATCGAGCCTAGTCTTGAGATTAATCATCTCCAACTCTTCGCATCTTGATTCAAAGCACAGGGATACCCATCAGCGCAGATTTTTCTGAACATTGCTTCTTAAAAAGTTTAAGTCAGCTTAAAGTCTTTCTTAGGACTGTTTCATCTCATACCAGCAAGACTGAAGTCAATAAAACTTAATATAGAAAAAGACTTTTAAGCAAGACTTCGACCAATTTAATATCAGCTCTTTAAACAGCACAATGTTACAGAAAAATCCAAATTCAGACTTTTTATAAAATCTTTCAGGCGAAACACCAAACACTACACATTAAAATCATTAGTTATCGAGCAATAACTAATATATAGTCAGGCCTAATCATTCCAATTATCTTGCGATGGCGTAATCAAAAATCAATGTGCTGATGCATACGACAATCTTTAATATGCTCACGAATCGCCAGCCACTCTTCTGCCAACTGAGACTCTTTCTCCGGTATAGGCTTTCCTAGCAACTCGGGATGTTTGTTATGAAAGACCTGGTCTGTCGCTTCGACAAGTGTGCTATCTAAATTCAGCTCAAAGCACGCGCATCTTTTTTTTGGGGAATCCGCTTCACTCGGCATTTTGTAATAGATATAGATGTCCAAATTCACTGCCCACAGCGTGACGGCTAAGCCACTGACTGCCAAGAACTTAAAAGCAATCTGGCGGCTAGCGGAGTTCTTCCTAGACATAAGCCCACCTAACTTTGTAAAACAAGTAGAACAAAAATACTAATCATATTGTAAGGGACGCAGCACAATTTTGTCCAGTCTTAAGAAAAAAGCGAAGAAAAATATAATTGTGCTCAATATATGTCCCTTTTTATGCTTGTTAGTATCATTTACTTCTACTTTTCCTCTGTATATTCGTGAAATATGATACACTTTGATCCATATTTAAAATGATATGATGCATTTTGAGTAAAATATGAACACAGCTGTGGAGCGTTTATGTCTACATTTCCGGTTCGCATTCGCTTATCCGAGCAAGAAGAAGAAGAGCTCGCGAGTTTAGCGGATGCCCTTGGTTACATACATGGCGGCAAACCTAGCTTGACTGGATTATTAAGAGCAATTGCTCAAGGAGAAGTTCAACTTGAGGGTCGGGCTGAAGAAATAGAATCTTTACCAAATCAAGTTTTATATATGCTGACAATTGAGGCTCCATTTTCACTTAATGGGGTAGTTGCTGAGATTACCGAGATACTGGGGGAGTTCCTTTGCAATATTGTTTGGCTAACTGCAAAGCACAAAGATGAAAGTGTGGGAGAACTGAATATTTGCTTCACTATCTCTAGCAAAGACACCGAGAAAGATCCCTTAGACAATGAGGAAGTCTCAGACAAAGACAATATTGTCAAAATGATTAACCGTCTTAATAGTATTCGATACTCAAATATCGATCGATATAATGAATTTAGAGAAGGAGATAAGATGTTGGAAATTTACAATGAACTCTTAGCGAGAAAACTTGTAACTGAGACAACTTATAGAGAAAAGTTTAGCAAGCTTCTAAATACGAATTTGCTGTACAGTGTAAGCCTGGGATTAAGTCTACGAATTTTCTCAAGTAGTCAACCAGGTACTGTGGCGGCAATTACGAAAGAAGTTGCGGACTCAAAATTGATGGTTTCATCTATCGAATTGAATTCTGGTTTGCGAGAGCAGGAAGACGAAATATTAGCTTTTTTAAGAGTTGTTTTGATTAATAGCTATTCATCTGATCAAAATTCTATCGAACAGAAAATTGAGAAGTTAATATCCATACGTAATCTCTTGGATGAGAGAGTTTCAGGTATAAATAAGATTCAGTTTGCAAGTAAAAAAGATTGGTTGAGACTAATGAATAACAATTCTTCATCAGCTGGATTCTAGAGCAAACACAGATTTTTATAGTGATTTGAGTTTGTCCTTTGAATTAAGTGATGTCCAATTTTTCATGCGAGAACATTCTGATTTTGGCGAATCAATGAGAATTGTTGCATTAATTTTTCTCTTGAAGCCAATCCAAGTTCTGCTTTTCAGCATATTCAGCTTGATCACATCCTCAACTTCATGAAAAGTGAACAAGCACAATTGCTACCCTGTCAGAATCGCTATCCTGTCAGACAAGTACTCTACGCTGGTGACATGATCGCCCCCCAACCTCTCGCACCCTCAACAAACTACGCAGCCGCAGCAACAGTAGTGAGTTCCGGTCAAGCATCGCTAGCCGCTTCATCGACAATATTGTTGTTTAAGGTCGCGAATTTTCTTTGGCATGGATTCTATATTTTTCGCCCGAGCCATAGCGCCGGTCAGCGCGTAGCCATCGTCAAAATTCACTCAATACGGTTGTACGGGGCGATTGCTTCTTGTACTATCTGTTCCACGGGGAATGATTCTAGGCGGGGAAAAGGAAGGCTGCAACCTCCCAAATCCCCTAATCATCCCAACTTAGCCGAGGTAAGCCGAGATGACTGGGATCATCGTACCCACGATCTTGCCCTTACCGCTTCAAAACAGGGATCTGGATAGTTCCCCGTTTTCCTTAACGTGAAAACGGAGATAAACCCGTATGTGTCAACCATCCACCGGGGCCGCTCAAGCGGCTCCTCAATTCAACTTACCTACCCTCAACCAGGAATGCGTACGGCATATTCTGCTGGGCGACTACAGCGCTCTCGTTGACGCCATCAACCGTATGGCCGTGCTCGGCTACTGTGAGCGCATCGCCTGGAGTCAACCCCTGCCCACGGGGCGCAATGGCGAATTTATCAGCGTGATGACCCGCAAACGCACAATTCCGT
>JBCCJU010000273.1:0-5580 GCA_039027715.1 Cyanobacteria bacterium P01_C01_bin.120 | reverse complement strand
CGAGAAACAAGAGGCCGAGGCGGAATTGGCCCGAGCCGACGCGAATTGGCAACAGGCCCAGCGCGAACTCCAGCGGGCGAATGAGTTGGCCACTCAGGGGGCGATCTCCGAGCAGGCGCGGGAATCAGCGGCGTTAGAGGCGACTGCCCGAGAACAAGAGAAAAATGCTGCCCAACAAGCCCTAGAGAGTGCGATCGCCGCTGTCAATGCGGTACGACAAGAGCTCGAAATCCTGCAGGCCGAACAGCAAGATCCTGACTATTTAATTGAGGCCTATCAGGCCGAAATGACCGGCGTCGAAGCTGAACTCACCCAGCTTGCCGATGATGCTCGCCGCACTGATATTGCCGCCCCCTCAGCAGGCCGGGTACTGCGCGTAGTAGAAGAAAGTGCGCGCTATGTCACTGCCGGTACGCCGCTGTTGGAAGTGGGTGACCCCGGCAATTTGGAAATGGTGATCGACGTCCTCTCTCAGGATGCAGTGCAGATTCAGCCGGGCGATTCTATCCAAGTCACCCAGTGGGGCGGTGACGAAACCTTATTAGCTCAAGTGCAGTATTTGGAACCCGCTGCTTTTACAAAGGTGTCGGCGCTAGGAGTAGAAGAGCAACGGGTGAATGTGATTGCTCAGTTTACCGATCCAGCGGTGCCCCTGGGTGATGGTTACCGGATCGATACTCACATTGTTATTGATGAGGCCACAGAAATACTTAGCGTTCCCGTGAGTGCCCTCTTCCCCTGTGATGCGGGTACCTGTGTCTTCACCGTTGCAGACAATCGCGCCCAGCAAACTGCCGTCACCCTGGGCCTCAAAAACACCTTCGCCGCAGCGGTAGAAGACGGGCTAAGTCAAGGCGAGCAGGTGATAGCCTATCCTGAATCGGTGGAGGCGGGCGATCGCGTGCAACCCCGTTAAGTCGCTGAGCCTAAGCAAACGTTGAATCGGTCGCTGATTGCGACCATGAGCCCAAAAAGCCGCAGCCCAAGATGCTGGCACTGGTGATTCAAAGCATCCCTTTGAATCACCAGTGCCACATTCACTGGTTTGTCAAACACCCGACTTGAGCAGGTGATTGCAATCTCATAACGAAGAACTTCACTTGCGGTATTCTAAAGCGCTAATGAGCATCCCAACTAACTCACCCACGAGACACCTCAGCCGATTCCTGCTCAGCCCGAGAAAGAATTTGGGAGATATCCGTTCCTTTTAGATCGGCTCCCTCAAGGTCAACCCTCTCTAAACAAGCACTAGCCAACTCAACCCGACGGAAATTAGCTCCGCCAATATTGGCTGCAGTGAGATTGGCTCCACGGAGGTCAGCGCCTTCGACATCAGCATTGCGCATATCTGCACAGGTCAGATTGCTGCCCACTAACTTAGCGCCGTCTAGAGTAGCGCCAATAAGATTCACCGATTCGAGGTGGGCACCATTGAGATCCGCGTGGCTCATATCGGCACCCGCTAAGTTAGCGTACTTCAAGTTGGCACGACTGAGATTGGCGTTGCTCAGATTAGCTCCGCTGAGATTAGCACGACTGAGGTTAATGCCACTCAGATCACAATTGCTAAGATCTGCTCCCTGCAGCAGCAAGCACTGCTGAGAAACTGCGATCGCCTTGACCATAAACGTGCAAAAAAAACTTACGTCCATTCCATACTTCCTAATCTGCATATGTTCCTATCCTACGCAGACATTGTAAGGAACTTATGAAAGCATCGGAAGGGCACTGTCAACTTAGCTTGCCGTATCTGAAATTGAGCAAAAATTGAGCACTAAATTCCCGCTCATGGCCTTTGACGGTCGTTCTAAGCGATCGCAGAGAGTCGTGTGAATCGTCGCCAGTCGCTCAAGCTTTGACGCATCGTTTCTCGATATTCCGTTGCCGATTGTTTATGTTGGTGAGGGTGAAAGTAGCCTCGGATGGGTTCAAAAGCAGCAAGAAATCGTTGAGCGTGTTCTGGAGATTTGAAGCGACCCATCCGCCTCTCTCGGGTCCGTGTGGGGCGATGCGAGTTCTCCGCTCGATTGTTCAACTTCTTGTGCTGCCTGTGTTCAACGCCTGGAATCAGCTCTTTATTTGTCGCCCCGTAGCTTCTGAGCTGGTCAGTAATAATGACTCTGGGGGTAAAACCCGTCGATTTCAGTAGCTTGCGAAAGAACTTGTTTGCCGCTCGCTGGTCACGATGACGTGGCATCAGGACATCAAGGACTTGACCTGTGGTATTCACGGCCCGCCACAGGCAATACTGTTGGCCTTTAATGGTGATCACGACTTCGTCCAGATGCCACTTGTCAGTAGGCTCGGGGCGACGGCGACGAATCTGATTGGCATACTCCTGAGCAAACTTTTTACACCATTTGCGGATCGCTTCGTAGGTCACCTCAATGCCCCGGTAAAGCATAATTTTCTCGATGTCACGGTAGCTTAAAGGAAAGGCGTAGTAGAGCCAGACGCAGTGACGGCGGTCTGGCGCTCGAAGCTGGCTGTATTCAAAATAAACTAAGCCATCTTTCTGGGAATCGGGGCCAAACTCCATCATGTTTTTGGCATCGTAAAAGCTTTGAGCAATATCCAGTGAGTGAAGGCCATACCCGCTAATGCGCAGAGTTGCCCTGCTCGGGCGGGTCATTTCATGAATCAATAGAATCCCCGCGTCCAGCTTCTTTTATCTCCCCAACTCCCGCTTGCGCTGAGGTCGTCTGAACAGAAAATAGGCAAAGGCACCCATCCAAGCTGTAAAAATGATGATGAGAATCCAGGCAATTTTCGTGTTGCCCTGATCTGCTTCTTGCAGGGCACAGTCAATCAAAATCCACAACCAAAGGATCGAGCCGACGAGCAGGTAAGCCCCTATTGTCACTATCGTTGTCGGATAGATGACTGAGCCCCTTGCTACCGGGGTTTCTGAGATAAGAACCTCGGCACTACTCTCTATCAATAAATCTTCCAGGTTGGGATCGTCAGGCAGGTTCACCCGGGCCATCTGACCATCTGCGGTTTGAATCAGCGCTACTGACAGAGTCTGATCGAGCGTTACTTGCTCAACCGTTTGATTTTCCAAAGCGTCGAGAAAACGACCATAGCGCCAACTTGCAATCCGCTCCTCGGGCGAGGTCAGCCACGTCGTCAGAAATGCTGCCAATATCAGGGGCAATATCGCCACTGCCGCACCCACCAAAAGGTACTTCAGGATTCTCGCCAAGCGTCGATAGAGAGGGTTCATCGCGAGATTTTCAATATAGCGAGACCTGGCAGGCTGATAATGCGGTTATCTCGGCTTCCGTATCGTCGCGCCATAAGCTTTCGGCCAGCCGGATGCAGGGGGCTACTTCTGTGGGCTGAGTGAGCCCGCTACAGGCTGAAATCGCCGCTAATTCACGGGGAGTATGGTCGTGGGTAGATGTTTCGGCTTGTCGTAGACAGGTTGCGTAGACCTCGAGTTGAAGCGGTTCAGAATCGTTTTCTAACGACAGTTGTCGTCGTACCTGGCAGGCTTCCATTGCGGTAATTTCAGAAGCCGTACCGTCTTGCCAGAGGCTATCGGCCAGTTCGATACAGGCTGCCGCATTTTCAGGCTGGGTGGTGCCCTGACAGGCCGCGATCGCCGCCAACTCACCCGCCGAACCATCCCGAAACAAACTATCTGCCACGGTTAGGCAGGTCTCGAAGGGGAGTTGAGCCGCAACCGGACCTGCCGCGACAAAAAGATTAGCCGTGATCAAAGAAAAAGCCAGACCCGAGACTGCTAGAGGCTTCATATGGAACGTCCTGCGTATGCTGAAATTAATCAGAGCTTAGCTTTGACTAGGGGCGATCGCGCATCGGCCAACTGGTCATAGCTTGAGCGGGAAAATCAGCAGGAAATGCTTGTTTTTATGGGTCTAATTCAAGTCGAAATGCTGCAGAACGACGGGTAAAGTGCGATCGTTCACTTCCGCCAGTGCACTATTGGACGCCAGGGGAGAGATCGTACCGCGAAGGATTTTGACGGCAGTTCTGGCGATTTTCTTCATGAGAGGGCTGCGTAGGGATTGCCCCACCTCGGCCAGTACTCTGATCTGTTCAAGCGCTTCAACCTTGTCAATGTTGACCAGTTCTGCGCTGTTCAAAATGGCTGTTCTCAGCTCCAGCAAACATTCTTTGAGGCCGGGCTGATCGGGATTTTGGGCCTCTGGTAAAGCTTCTAATCGACTAACAAGGTTGCGCGGTTAAAAGCATACCGCCTGACGTCATCTACGTCTAAATCGGTGCCGGAGCACAAGCGGTCTTTGAGGTGCTGACTGATGGCTGTCGCTTCTGTGAGCGTGCTCGAAAGTTGTGTACCGAGGGCATCAAGCCGCTGAATCAGCTCTAATAGCTCGTCTCCCACGGATCAGTGAAGCGTAGAGTGAAGCTGGTGAAAGACGGGCCGGCGGTGGTGGTGTTGACTTCTGGCGGGCAGGCGGGTGCTGTCGGGGAGTGATCGCGACTTGCCTGTAGCAGCCGAGTCCGCAGTTCGGCTAAGTCTACCCCGAGATTTTGCAGCACGATGTTCGCCACCGCATCTTCAACTTGGAGCAAACCCAGTAGCAAGTGCTCAGTATCGATGCTCTGCAGCTCCATCTGGCGAAAGATTTCTAACGTAAATATCAAACCGGCTCGTGCCCTTTCGGTGAAGGGAATTTCTATGGCTACATAGTCAGAGCCACGCCCGACGACGGCTTCTACTTCTCGTTGGGCGGCTCGCAGCGTGACCCCAAGCTGGGAGAGCACGATTGCGGCTTGGCCAGAGCTTTCACCAATGAGGCCCAGCAGCAGCTCCTCAGTGCCGACAAAGGGATGCCCCAAGCGCCGCGCCTCTTTCTGAGCCAGCATGATGACTTTGATGGCTTTTTCGGTGAATTTTTCAAACATGTCATTTCCAAAACGACGGCTCTAGCGTTTCGTGACCAGACCAGACCAGACGCAGAAGCGGTGGCCTTTCAATCACTGGCTGATCAAATATGGAAGCACCTGGAAAGTGGGATTTCCTCGATATTTCAATTATGGATCCAGAGTATTGAGCATAGTTGAAACGACTTGCCCAGTTAACGTATTGAAGCGATCAGGCCACTACTTCAGATACATACCGAGTCAGCAGGTTCTCAGGTGTCCAATCTCCAGAAATCAGAGCTGAATTGGCAATCAAATCCTGAAACACCTATTACTCATAACTCAAGCTATTGATGCCGTTGGTACTGCTCAGGAGGTAGCGAATTATTATCTTGCCGCTGTTGGAGATTGGGCTGATCACCAGATCAGGCTGCCTCTATTATGCAGCTTGTCTTCTAATGAAAGCAGTCCTTCTTCTGCAGATGCATTGTTGCTACTGCAGTGAAGGGCTTGGTCACACTCGCAATGGGGAAGCAATCTTCAGCGGTGGCGTGTTGGTTTCAGCGACAGCAACCCCCGCTGCCTCTGTCCAGGAATATCCGTCACTGGTGGTGACGGCGGCGATCGTCCTCGGACTGCTGCCATCGTCAAGGGATTGCCCCAAGCGCGCCGGCAACTCAACCAGTCATTCAGGGTCCGAAAAGCGGAACTGCTCTTCTGTTAGGT
>JBCCJU010000272.1:0-5612 GCA_039027715.1 Cyanobacteria bacterium P01_C01_bin.120 | reverse complement strand
ATTCGGGCGATGAAAGACAGCGGCGATCGCATCACTGAGATCAGCAAAAGCCTGCGCACCTTCTCGCGCGCGGATACCGACATCAAGCAAGCCTTTAACCTGCATGAGGGCATCGACAGCACCGTATTGATTTTGCGCCATCGCCTCAAAGCCAATGAGCAGCGCCCAGAAATCGCAGTGATCAGGGATTACGGAAACATTCCTAAAATCGACTGTTTTCCGGGGCAGCTCAATCAGGTGTTTATGAATATTCTGGCGAATGCGATTGACGCCTTGGATGAGGTGAGTCAGCAGCGTAGTTTCGAAGAGATGAAAGCGCACCCGCACTGCATCACGATTCGCACAGCGGTAGACAATCATCAGGTGACGGTAGCGATCGCTGACAACGGTCCCGGCATTTCAGAAAAGATTAGGGCCAAGATTTTTGACCATCTATTTACTACCAAAGGCGTGGGCAAAGGCACTGGACTGGGATTGGCAATCTCCCGCCAAATCGTCGTTGAGGCTCACAGCGGCACTTTAGAAGTTCAGTCGGAATTGGGTCAGGGTACGGAATTCTGTATACGGTTGCCAATCGGTTAAATCAAGGAGGCAAAGAATCTGTCAGAGAACCGGAGTGGCTTAAGTTGACCGCCCCAAATCCAGCAGCTTGGTGGCGACGGCCTCATCCACAGGCATTACCGACAATCGATTGCCTCGCTTGACGACCAGCAATTCCTCCGGCGAAAATGTCTCCTTTAGCTTATCCAGGGTGATTTGCTCAGCAAAGGTTTCGACATAGCCCACTTTGACTGTGCGCCAGCGGGGTTCCTCCGACGTAGATTTGGGGTCGTAGTATTTGCTGGATTCGTCAAACTGCGTTGGATCAACGATGTCTGCTGCGATGATTTTCATCAGCCCGACAATTCCTGGCGGTTTAGTGTTGGAGTGATAGAAAAAGGCTAAATCACCCACCGCCATCTCGCGCAAAAAATTACGCGCCTGATAGTTGCGTACGCCATCCCAAATCTCTTCGGGGTCGCGTTCCAAATCAGCGATGCTGTATACGTCAGGTTCAGATTTCATCAGCCAATATCGCATCGGTCGTCAGAGCCTCTAGTAAGCGAATGTGGTCAGGGTTTGTCGGTGTTAAAACGGCTTGACGTCCCCCTGAAGATTCATAGGCAAGGTCGATTCTTAGTGGTTCAGGGGGCAAATATCTCAGTCGCTCTGCCCATTCAATCACGACTATCCCCGGCGGGTATTCTATCCCTTCCCAATAGCTTTCGAGAAACAGGCGATCGCTCTCTGCCCCCTCCAACCGATATAAATCCACGTGGTAAAGCGGCAGTCGTCCGCTGTCGTACTCGTTAATCAGCGTAAAGGTAGGACTGTCAATTTCATCAGGAATGCAGAGGCCTTGGCCGAGTCCTTTGGTCAGAGTCGTTTTGCCCGCCCCTAAATTCCCCGTCAGCAGCAACACCGTACCTGCATCGAGCCGCTCTCCCAGCCAGCGACCCAGCGCCAATGTTGCGCGATCGTCTGGCAGTGTAAGCGTTGTGAACATGTTGACGGAGTTTGAGGATGATGGGGTAGCAGGGTCTGAGGGTGGCAGGGTCTGAGGGAAGCTGGGCGTAAGGGTCGCCGGGTTGTCGAGTGCAGGCATCTCGCCCGCGAGCAAGACAATTTCTCTGAACGATGAACTTTTCACTCCGAATTCTACTCTCCGGCATTTTTGGGCAGGCGTAGTGCCGTGATCAGCGCGATTGTGCCGCCGATGAGGCCCCAGGTGAGCCAAAGGCCTCGATTTGCTCCTTTGCGATGGGCGACTTGCGCTGCAGTGAGGCCGATGACACAGTGCAGGACGGCTAGAAAGACTACGGTGGGTTGGGAAAAATCAATGGCTACGAGGTTAGGCAAATCGGTGAGATAGGATGGTGACATTAGCGTTTTTTGGACAATTAGTCAGGCAATGAGAGACCCGCTTTGGCGCATCAAATCACTGCCGTGGATTCCCCTCTTTCAGAATGCCTTATTGACGGTGCTGATCGCGACCGTTTTAGATATCCTGCTGCTCTTTGCGCTAACTGCATTGTTGGCAATATGGCCCGAGGGCGCCAGTGCGATCGTTCAGGGCGGTGTTGTGGGCTTGCTGCTGGCCCTGTTGGCAGCCGGGGGCGTGGGAGCGCTGGCGGTAATTCTGATGGAGCGAGTTTTTCGCCATATTATCTTGGACGGCGCTACCCTGTGGGCATTGGTGGGCTGCTTGGCTGTGGTGCTGTTTGTCAAAAGCTGGCTGCCAATTCCGGCCCTATTCGTGGGCATCAGCTACATGCAATTTGTCGGCATGATGTTGGGGTTATTCTCCCAAGGCCGCTCCTATTGGCGCTGGTAGCGCCTGGCGGCGCTTGACTTCTAGCCACTCCTCCACGATGAAAGGCGCGATCGCTAGCTCTGCTGCAGGGCTGTTCACCAGCGGCAACTGGATTTTCAATGGCAGAGAGCGGTCAATCTCATTGAGCAAAGGTGCCAGGTCAAACTGTCCGACGTTGGGTGGCATAGTCTTGGCTTGCGGATCAATTGCCCACGGGAGTTGCCAATGCTGCCCCGTAAACGACCGCAGGGAAAGGGGTTGCTGACGATCAACCTGGACTGCTTCGGGAAAGCCTACCAGCCGTAGGTAGTAGCCTTGTAAGACATCACCTTCGGTGCGTTTGAAGGTGATCGCCTGCCAGGCACGATCGCTCAAGTCTCGCAGGCTCAAGCGCGATCGCACCGTGACTTGTCCGGGCCGTTCCCGGTAAACATAGACGCTAGCTTGGGCGATGGGCCCTGCCGTTAGCCACAACAGCAGGGCCAAAGTCGCAATGAGGCTCCAGCGCTGCCAACGCGGCTGCTTGCGCTCCATCACCGCCACTGCTCACAGCTGACGCAGGTAAATCACGGTCTCTCGATAGCCATCTGGCTGCCCCGTTTCGAGATAGCGATCAGCAGCAGATTGCAGATCATCCCTAGCCCCGGCCGAATCGCCTAAGCGCATGCGCACCAAACCCCGTTTGTAGAGCACATCTGGGTCCACCTCGTCGTCTTCGAGGGAAATGACCAGCGAGTAATCATCAAAGGCCCGCTGGGTATCGCCTATATTGTTGTAAACTTCAGCCCGGGCGGCATAGGCAGCGGGCTCATTCGGCGCCAGGGCGATCGCCTCGTTATAGTCCGCCAGGGCTGCCGCCGTGTTGCCATCCGCCAGATGCGCATCACCCCGCAGCTTATAGACTGCAGCACTATTGGGAGTCAGTGAAAGCGCTCGGGTGTAGTCCTCAATGGCATCGCTCTCGCGCCCCCGTGAAAGCTGTACATCAGCCCGACCGGCAAAGGCCGCAGCCAGTTCTGGATTCTGTTCCAGCGCTCGGTTGAAGTCGGCAATGGCGGCGGCGGATTGGCCTTGACGGGAAAGCAGCAGCCCTCGGTTGAGATACGCATTCGGAAAGATTGGCTGTAGAGCGATCGCATCATCTAAGTCATCAATCGCCGCATTGAGTCGATTCTGCGCTGAGTAAATAAAGCTGCGGTTGTAGTAAGCGTAGGGCAACTCATCGTTAATTGCCAGCGCCCGCGACAGGTCAGCTTCGGCTTCTCGCAACTCACCTTCGTGATAATAAGCCGCGCCGCGACCAACGTAGGCAATGACATTGTCGTTTTCGGCATCAAGCACATAGGAAAAATCCGCGATCGCCGCAAAGTAGTTCTCTTCTTGATCGTAGGCAAAGCCCCGTAGCAGATAGGCGGGTAAATCGTTCGGGTCTTGTTCAATTGCTGCCGTAAACGAGCTAATGGCGGTTGAACTATCACCGTCCTGCAGCGCCACTAAGCCCTCATATAGCCGCGCATCTCCTAAGGAGGGATCAAGTGCTAAAGCCAACTGAGCATCGCTAAGGGCCTGTTGCGCATTACCCAATTCGTAATTGATTTCGGCTCTGAGCAAATAGGCTCGTCCAAGTTGTGGATCGAGAGCGATCGCCTGATTGAGGTTCAGTAGTGCATCGTCGACATCGAGCAAAGCTTTGTATGCCGCTCCGCGATAGAGATAGGCTTCAGCAAAGTCAGGATCGAGGCGGATTGCTTCGGTAAAGGATGCGATCGCGCCGTTATAGTCTTCTGCCTCAAATTGATCTAGCCCGGTGTTGTAAAACTCAACGGCTGATGGCCCGGTTTCGGCTGGCACATCAGTTTCGGTAGGCGTCTCTGCCTCCTGCGCCAAAACATGCACGGGATAAGTTCCTAAGATAGTTGCTACCCCAAGGAGGGCAACGGTCATTTGCGACAGTTTCATGCTTCCGTTCCTCAATTAAGATCGCCGCCCTGTAGCCGCGTCAATGGCGATAATGATACGTCAAGTTTCTTAACCTGGCATAGGTTCGTAGACGAGTTTCAGAACGGTGAAGTGCCCTTGCCAAAGCCAAAGGCCAACTCCTATTAAAGAAATATCTTCAAGAATAAGAAAATCAATCAGGCTGAGTAATCTCCAGCCCTCAGTTGCCACAGTGTCCATGAGGCCAGGGCTCCCAACCCCATTATCCGTGTCGATATTTCCCCAAATCGGGAGAATATAGAAAGGCTGCTGCGTAAGTTCTGATTCCGCATTCTGTAGGTCCCATTCTGCACTCTCCCTTCTTAGACATGACAGTTGATATTAACGCCAACTTTTGGCGGCAAAAATGGCAAACCAATAATATTGCTTTTCATAAAAGCGAAGCGCATCCTTTACTGGTCAAACACTTCTCTCAGCTCGATCGCTCGCCGGGCAGCCGCGTGTTCTTACCGTTGTGCGGCAAAACCCTGGATATCGGCTGGCTGCTGCACTGTGGGTATCGAGTGGCTGGAGCCGAGCTAGTAGAACTGGCGATTGAGCAGCTCTTTGCGGAATTGGCGATCGCCCCCCAGATTACCCCCGTTGGCAACCTCAAGCGCTACAGCGCTGACCGCATCGATATCTTTGTCGGCAATATCTTTGAGTTATCCGCCGCCATCCTCGGTCCGGTCGATGCGGTTTATGACCGGGCGGCTTTGGTGGCCCTACCCGAGCCCGTCCGCCAGCGCTACACTGCCCATCTGCAAACCATCACCGCAACCGCGCCGCAGTTCCTCATCACCTTCCAGTACGATCAGACCCTGATGACCGGGCCGCCTTTCTCCATCAGCGCCAAGGAAGTCCAGCAGCACTACGGCGATCGCTACCGCCTTTCTCTGGTGGATAGTCAAGATGTCGCCGGCGGACTGAAAGGCAATGCTGCTGAAGAAAATGTTTGGCTCTTGCGGAACCAGCCATAAGAGCTTTGCGGGTCAATAAAGTACCTGATTGGTAGCGGGGTAAGAGAGTGTGATTCGGTTGACCATCCGAGCGGTGAAGTCCTTGCCGACGTCCTGGCAAACTGTGAAGATACGGCCTTCTCGACCCTCATGGAATACCTCACCCCTTGGGTATTCAGCAGTTTTATAGCAATCCGTATAAAGGTCAGGTCGGTTAAAGTAGATAAAAAGTTTGGATTCCTGCCGATGCCCGCCGCCTACAGTCTCGACCTGCGCCAGAAAGCGATCGCCGCCCTCGAAGCAGGGCACTCCAAAGCCGCTGT
>JBCCJU010000271.1:0-5651 GCA_039027715.1 Cyanobacteria bacterium P01_C01_bin.120 | reverse complement strand
GGTTTAGGTGCTGCCGCTGGCTGGGCCATAGGCGTTTCTGGAAACTGGTTGAACAGCCCCATAAACTTGCGATCGATACGGTCTTTCCAGCGCCGAGCCAGGGATGATTCCCAGCAAAAAGGGCCGCGGGAGGCGATCGCGCTGCCGGTACCCGTATCAATAATGTTGAGAAACTGCTTTTGGGGGCGAAATCCTTTAAGCGATTCACCCTTCAAATGCCGCTGAAGATTGTTGAATAACGGTGGCCCCTGGCGCACGGCAAACACCCCCGCCTTGGGGCGCGGATGGTTCACCATGGTTGCCACATCGCCAGCGGCAAACACTTCCGGGTGGGACAGGCTTTGCAAATAGTCATTCACCTGGACAAAGCCATCCTCTGTAAGGGCCAGCCCGGAGCCCTGTAGCCATTGGGGAGCCGAAGCGTTGGTGACCCAAAACACGCGATCGCAGGTAATGGCTAACCCCGATTCGCAAGTCACCACCACTGGCCCAGTAAAAACCGAGTCAAGCGTGTCTGGGTTGTCATTGCGAATCCCTTCAGGAGAAGACAGGGCTGGCCTCAACGCACATACCGATTCTTCCAGATGCATCTGAATGTCCCGCTTTTGAAACAGACGGTGCAGGTGGGCCTGAGTCCACGCGTTGCGGCCTTTCGCTAGTTCAGCGCCACGATGGAACAGGTGAAACGTGACTTGATCGGGCGATCGCCCCAAATCTTTCAACAACTGCTGCAGCCGCGCCTGCATACACAAACTCAGCTCCACTCCCGCCACGCCGCCGCCCACGATGCCGATAGTGACAGAACGATCAGGATTCGCCCTCACCTGCTGAATCACCCCTTCCCAGGCCCGCAGCAACTGCGGCACAGGTTTTGCGGGCACGGCATAAGCCGCTGCCCCCGGCACGGTCAGCGTGGCCGGCGTACTGCCTGTATCGATGGACAGCACATCAAAGTCAATGGGGGGATGGCTGGCGCAGAGAATGCGCCGCCGGGCCAAATCGAGCCCAATGGCTTTATCCATTACTAGCCGGCAGTGGGCAAAACGGGTGAGGGGCCGCAAATCGATATGGGACTCATCAAAGCTATAGAGGCCAGAAATATGGCAAGGCAGCATGCCGGAATAGGGTGTATCCACCAGATTAGTCACCAGCGTAAGCTGCACCCCTGAAATCGGTTGCATCGCTAGCTTTCTCAGCACAATGGCGTGGGTATGACCGCCGCCCAACAGTACAAGTTCTTTCGTGATCGGCGCAAAGCTGTCCATGGATGCCCAAATGCCAGTTAATCACTGGCTCCACTGTAGCGAGCCTGTCTGAAAACTCTCTGAGAGATGCTTGCCAACTGGCTTGGGAAGCAGCTGCGTAACTGCATGTAGTTTTGGGCACCTTAAAGGCTGAAAGTTACTTTCCTGATTCACCTAAACCCTGTCATGCCTACCACTTCAACCCTACCCCACACTGCTCAGCTATCGGGATATCGTTTTGCAGAGGTGAGCTATCAGGGCAGTCGCACCACGGTTTATCGGGCCATTGAGGAAGCCACCCAGCAACCCGTGGTGATTAAGGTACTCTCCCAGGACTATCCAAGCTTTGGGGAACTAGTGCAGTTTCGCAATCAATTTGTCATTGCCAAGAATCTCCCCATTTCAGGCATCATCCATCCCCTCAGCCTAGAGTCCTATGGTAACGGCTATGCCCTGGTGATGGAAGACTTTGATGGCATTGATTTAGGACGGTATCTCCAGCAACATCCTCTCAGTCCCACCGAAGTCTTAGAGATTGCCATTCAACTAGCGAACATCCTCCACGAGCTTCATCAGCACCGCGTCATCCACAAAGACATCAAACCTGCCAACATCCTGATTCATCCTGGTTCTCAACAGGTCAAACTGCTGGACTTCAGTATCGCCTCGCTGTTGCCCAAAGAAACCCAAGACATCCAAAACCCCAATGTCCTCGAAGGTACCCTTTCCTACCTTGCCCCGGAGCAAACGGGACGGATGAACCGGGCCATTGACTATCGCACCGATTTTTATGCTTTAGGGGTGACGCTATATGAACTGCTCACAGGGCAACTCCCTTTCATCAGCGAAGACCCCCTAGAACTGCTCCACTGCCATATTGCTCAGGAGCCGCTCCAAGCCCATGAGCTGAATTCAGAAGTGCCGCCCATTCTGGCCTTGCTGGTGCAGAAACTGATGGCTAAAAATGCCGAAGACCGCTACCAAAGTGCGTTGGGTCTAAAACATGACCTGCAAGTCTTGCAACGCCAGTACGCCGAGCAGGGGTCGCAGACTTGGTTCACCTTGGGTGAGCAGGATGTGAGCGATCGCTTCACCATCCCAGAAAAGCTTTATGGACGAGAAGACGAAGTGAGCGCTCTGCTGAGCGCCTTCAACCGAGTCACTGCAGGCGGTAGCGAGTTGATGCTGGTGGCCGGCTTTTCTGGCATTGGCAAAACCGCTGTGGTCAATGAGGTTCACAAACCGATTACGCGGCAACGCGGCTACTTCATCAAGGGTAAATTTGACCAGTTCAACCGCAACATTCCCTTCTCGGCCTTTGTGCAAGCTTTTCGCAGCTTGATGGCGCAGTTGATGAGTGAATCAGACACTGTCCTGGCTGATTGGAAAACCCGCATCCTGGCAGCCGTTGGGGAAAACGGCCAAGTGTTGATTGACGTCATCCCTGAACTCGAAAACGTCATTGGTGCACAACCACCTGCCCCAGAACTCTCCGGCGCTGCCGCCCAAAATCGCTTTAATCTCTTGTTTGAAAAATTCATTGCCGTTTTCACCACCCCAGAGCATCCCTTAGTCCTATTTCTGGACGATTTGCAATGGGCCGATTCAGCATCCCTCAATCTCATGAAGGTCTTAATGGGGGATAGCAATCGGTGCCATTTGCTGTTGCTTGGAGCTTACCGCGATAACGAAGTGTTCCCTGCTCATCCGTTAATGTTGAACCTCGATGAGATGGAAAAACAAGGGGCCAATCTCCATACCATCACCCTGCAACCGTTAGGTGAGGAAGACATCAACCATTTAGTGGCTGATATGCTTCTATGCGACCTAGACGTAGCTCGTCCGTTATCCCAATTGGTCTATCAAAAGACAAAAGGGAATCCCTTTTTTACCACCCAGTTTTTGCGGGGTCTGTATCAGGAGAATCGCATCACCTTCAATGGGGATGTGGGGTATTGGCTGTGTGATTTGACCCAAGCTCGACAGTTAGCGCTCACCGATGATGTGGTGGAGTTTATGGTCAGTAGACTCCAAAAATTACCCCAAGCGACCCAAGATGTCTTGAGAATGGCGGCTTGTATTGGCAATCAGTTTGATTTGGCCACCTTAGCCATTGTTTGTGAGCACAGCCAAGAAAAAGTGTCCGATGATCTGTGGCGATCGCTCCAGGATGGATTAGTTATTCCGGAGACCGAAACCTATAAGTTTTTCCAGGGCGATGCGGTGGATGGGACGACAGTTGAGGATATCAACGTTCGCTATCGCTTCTTGCATGACCGGGTTCAACAAGCAGCCTATAGTCTGATTCCTGAAAGGCAAAAACAATCGACCCATCTCCAAATGGGACGCTTACTCCTGCAAAATCTATCTCCAGAAGCCCAGAAGTCTCAACTGTTTGCCATTGTCAACCACTGGAATCAAGCTCAGTCACTCATTACATTGGTCGATGAACAGCAAAAGCTCACTCAGCTCAACTTAGAGGCTGGCCAAAAAGCACAAGGTTCAGCCGCTTATGAAGCTGCGTTTGATTATTTTGGGATGGCGCTATCGCTGCTGGAGGCAGACTGTTGGCAACAGCGTTATTCGACAACCTTAGAGTTGCATGAAGCTAGGGCAGAAGCAGCTTATCTCACCGGGCAGTTTGAGGCGATGGAACGCAATATCGACCAGGTGCTGAATCATGCCAAGAACAAACTGGATTGCACCAAAGTATATGAAATAAAAATTCAGGCACACATGGCCCAACAACAGGGGCTGGAGTCCCTCATGACGGGGATTGATTTTCTGAGCCAGTTAGACCTTGAAGTGCCTGAGTCGCCCAAAGTTGAAGATATTCAAGTTGAAATCGCTAATGTAGAGAAAGCGATGGCAGGCAAGAAGATTTCTGATTTAGCTGAGTTGCCTCTCATGAGTGATCGCACGCAGATCGCCAAAGTGGTAATCCTCGTCCAATTACTGGCACCTTGCTATCAAATAAAGCCTGAACTCTTCCCTTGGGTGACTTGCAAATTCACGCAGCTGTCCATCCAGTATGGAAATACCTCCCAATCTGCATGTATATACTCGACCTACGGTATGGTAAGGCTCTTAATTCTAAGGGATTTTGGGGTGGCGAGAGACTATATGGCGCTGGCTTGTCAGTTAGACAGTCACCCTCAAACTGGTGATGGGACGATCGGTAGGTTCACAGCGGGGTCCTGCTTGCTCCACTACTACAGTCACGTCCGTGATGCGTTTCCCACGCTCCTGGAGGGCTACCAGTCAGGGCTGGAAAGAGGTAATTTTCAGTTTGCTGGCTACTCGCTCTATAGTCACACTAAGAATTCCTTCTTTGCGGGCGGTAACTTGGCTGAACGTCATCAGGAATTTTGTACGCTTAGTCAGGTACTCGAAAATCTAAAACAAGGAAACACGTTGGTCTGGGGGCACGTTATAGAACAAGCAGTCCTCAATTTGTTAGGTGAAGCAGATACGCCTTGGGAGTTGGTTGGAACAGCCTTTAACGAACATCAGTCCCTGCCACTTCTATTGAGTAACAAGGATCGCACAGGGTTGAATCATTTCTATTTGAGTAAATTAACACTGTGCTTCTTATTCGACCAGATTGATCTCGCTTTGGACAATGCCAAGCTTGCAAAAGAGTATGTTGATGGCGTTGCTTGCTTTGTAGACGAATACGTCTTGAGTCTGTACGATTCACTTACGCAACTGGCTTACTATCCTCAGGCCGATCAAGCTTTGCGCCAAGAGATTCTTCAGACTATCAAGACTAATCAGGCTGGCCTGAAGCATTGGGCAGAGTTTTCACCAATGAATGCCCAACATAAATATGATTTAGTCGAGGCAGAAAAATATCGAGTTCTAAATAAAAATCTAGAGGCAATAGATTATTATGATCGGGCGATCGCCGGAGCCAAAACCAACGAATATACCCAAGAAGAAGCCCTCGCCAACGAACTCGCCGCCAAGTTCTACCTCGACTGGGGCAAAGAAAAAATCGCCGCAGTTTATATGCAAGAGGCTTACTACGCTTACTCCCGCTGGGGCGCAAAGGCCAAAATCGCCGACCTAGAGGCCCGCTACCCCGAACTGCTGCGTCCAATTTTGCAGCCCGCTGGCCCCTCAGGGGATGTGATGTCTACCCTAATGAGTGTGGCGGCCCCCACACTGTCGGTGCACTCTAGTACCCATCACAGCTCCAACACGATGGGTCTCAACCAGACCCTAGATTTTGCTAGCGTGCTCAAGGCTTCCCAGGTCCTCTCTAGCGTCATCGAGTTTGACGAGCTGCTGAGCCAACTGACCCAAATCATCTTGCAAAATTCCGGGGGTGATCGCTGCGCTTTAGCCCTGCTCGATGAAGCGGGCCACTGGCAGGTACGGGCAATGGCGACCCCAGACGGGACG
>JBCCJU010000270.1:0-5717 GCA_039027715.1 Cyanobacteria bacterium P01_C01_bin.120 | reverse complement strand
CCCGCACCCTCGCCTGCGAGCCCAAGTTTATTATTTGCGATGAGTCGGTATCGGCACTGGACGTGTCGGTGCAGGCCCAGGTGCTGAACTTGCTCAAGGATTTGCAAGCGGACTTTGACCTGACCTACATCTTTATTTCCCACGACCTCAGCGTGGTGAAGTTTGTCAGCGATCGCATTATGGTGATGAACCAGGGCCGCATCGAAGAAATCGGCCCCGCCGAAGCAATCTATAGCTCGCCGCAGCAGCCTTACACTCAACGGTTAATTGCCGCCATTCCCGACGCCAACCTCGACGATATCCAGCAGCGGCAAGCTGCCTTGAGTCAGCGGTAGCAGGGCACAGACGTTCCCGTTAAGCCACCCAGCTATGGCAAAAGGCAGAAGGCAAAAGGCAGAAGGCAGAATTAAAAGTCCTGCTGTACAAAGATTGTAGCCGTTGATAGTGTCCGGATCTAAGTGCGGTTTGCTATGAGCCCCGGTACGCTCTAAAACAGAGGCACTGAACTTGCCTAAAACGTATCCAGAATGGACGGGCGGACGCCGAGGTGTTTCACCACTAAAACGTACAGCCAGATATTCCACAGGGCCATTGAGAGGGCCGTGGCGATCGCAGCCCCCAAGATGCCCCAAACGTGAATGCCGACCCAGTTCAACATGACGTTGACTAAGGCGCTGACGGCCATCACTTTAGCCGCCTGGTTCTGGTAGGTCGTCATGGTCATTAGGTAGCCCACCGAGCCCGCCCCCACATTCACCAGTTGCCCCAGCATCAGCGCGACTAAGGCGCCTTGCGCGGCGATAAACTCCGCCCCAAACAGCTGCAGGATGGGACGTGAAAAGAGCTCGATCGCGATCGCGATCGCCAACGCGGGGTAAAACATCCAGCGGGCAATTATGGAGACGAGCTGCTGCAGTCCGGCCTGATCATCCTCGGCGTACAGCGTCGCAATCAGGGGCGCCGCCATGGCATTCACCGCCATCAAAATAAACGGAACCCAAGCTGCCGTTTTCAACGCGGCGCTGTAAATGCCGACCTGCTGGGCATTTAACAGTAGGCCAATCATCAGCGTGTCAGTGTGGCTCAAAATCATAAAGGAGCCGCCCATCAACATCAGGGGCAGGGCAATGCGCCACCACTGCGCGGTTTCGTAAAGGTGCGGGGGGCGGCGAATTGGGGGCGCGAGCTGGCATTGAAACCAAATCCACTGCACAGCCAGGACTAGGAGAATGGCGGTGAGGCTCAGGCCCATGGCCACGGTACTGGTGAAGGGGCGCTGCGATCGCCACCCGGCGGCCAGCCCCAACAGCACTAGAGGCTGCCCAATCAGCGACGGGGCAAAGGCCAAGACAATTTGCTGAAAGCCGCGGATAATTTCTTTTTGCAGACCGAGCAGCGTCAGGCCGGGAATGCTCCAGATGCCGAGCAGCAGGGGCCAGGTATACACCCCCAAGTCGCGGGTCGTCTGCAGCCACCCCCAAACGGCGGTACCGCACCCGGCCATGCCGATGCTGACCAGTAGCAGCTGTCGCCAACTGCCGCCGATGAGCCCCCCCAGCCGCGCCCAGTCGCTTTGGGCCCGATAGGCCGACACCAACCGCAGCGCCACCGTGGGCAGGCCAAAGCTGGCGATAAACGCGCCGATGATGCTCACAGCGGTGGCGTATTCATAGACGCCGTAGGCCGTGGTGCCCAACCAGCGGGCCAACCACACCTGCGCCCCGTACAGCGTGCCAGCACTAAGGAGCTGGACGGTCAGCGCCGCCCCCGCCCCCCGCGCAAATTTAGTCAACAGCCCGGTTGATGGCACCCGCAGTCCTAAAGTCACTGGGCAACATGATAAACGGGGGACGCGCATGGCGTCGGAGCATCGAAGAGCTACGCTTGTGGCTGCTCGATAGCCGTCAAAATTTCGGTAAAGCCGGACTTGATGTGGTCTTCAGCCTTAAGGGTGTTCATGCGTTTGAGGGTAGTGGTGAGCTCAGCAATGGTGGCGCGAATGCGGGTGTAGAGGTCAATTTCGTCACGGAAACCATCCATATTGGCCGCACTCACGGTTTTCATGGCTTCTTCGAGATCGGCAATTTCACGCTCCCAGTGTTGGACGTACTGGATACGTTTAGCCGCTCTATAGATTTGGGCATCGGGGAGCACGATGGGAAAAATGCGGTTGAGGAAATCCCCGTGTTTCAACATTTCCACTAGCTCAAACATGCAGTTCTCGGATTTGAGGTAGGCGTCATCAATCACCGCAATGACGTATTTGCCCCGCCCCAGCTCCTCCATGAAGCCGTGAATGGAGTCTTTGTACTCAAGATCTTTGCAGTCGCGACGCACGGACACGCCCTGATCTTGCAGCACCTGACCGATTTGGTCGGCAATTTTGTCGCTGTCGGTGCCACATTTGAAGGAAATGAAAATCTCCGGCTGCACCGACTCCGTTTGAATCGGCCAGGATTCTTTTTGCAGCTCAATCAGCTTGGTGTCGCCTTTGGCGGCCAAGGCGGCTGGCCGCTGGCCGCGCGGCAAGTCTTGAAAGCCGGTTAAGGGGTCGGTGGCATTGTCGATGAGCCCCCATACAGGGACGTTTTCGTAGGGGGGGCGGCCACATTCGATCGTTGGTTTACGGTTATCAATACGCTCGTACAGCTTGTCGAGCTGGTAAAAATGGGGATTGGGGTCGCCATCGCACCCAGAACAGTTGCAGGGAATCAGCTTTTGTACCTGCAGGCGATCGTAGGACGCATTGATTTTGTCGATTTCGTGGGTGACGACAGTGAGCAAATCTTTCGGGCGCACGCCGCTGACCCGCAGATGAATCTCGCTTTTATGGTACAGCTCGATGACTTCGGCCCGCGTCGATTTGTTGGTGAGCACGACGCCACTTTTCCACACGAGGGTTTGTGCCTCGATGAACTTGTGCATTTCGACAATCAGGCGGGTGAGGATGCCCTTGGGCATAAAGGCGTAGTGATAGCGCAACAATAGGTTGTTGGTGTCGTCCCAGTCGTAGGTAGGCTGCTCGACATCGAGGAGCTGGGGAGCAATGTATTCGTTGTCGGCACCGGAAATTTTGTAGCAGAGCTTGAAGCGCATCATGAGTTGTAGTAGCTCATCACGCATGTCGGCGTATTCACGGTCGCTCCAAATAGTATCGAGTTGGGCGCGGCTGAACCGGCCCAGGTTTTCTTGGACCTCTTTATTGTCGAGAGCTCTATAAACGGCAGTCGTGCTCCATTCGGGCTTCAGGATCAGGATCTTTCTGAGTAGTGGATCAGCTTGAAAGTGCAGACAAACGCCTAAATCATGCAAATAGTCGCTGAGTTGAAGTTGATCCTCTCGCTGCTGAAAGTTGTTGGCTTCGCATATTTGGCAATATTCATCAAAGGAGATATGGTTACGCGCATCAGCTTCAAGAGTTTTACGGACAACAACCCACTTTTTCGGTAGCGCTTGTCCGACATGGGGGAGAGCGTAGATGTGCTGTTGGATGATCGATTTGATCTTGCCAAGGCCACGATTGGTTTTGAGGTTTGTGGCCGAGATTTCTTTCAGGTTCAAAAATTCGCGCCGCAACTGACGTTCATCAACCTGGCAAGTGCGGTCTTGTTTCTCGTTCTTGACGATAAAAGCGGGGCTATCTTTGCTGAGCAGGCGAACGATGTTGAGCCAGTAATACAAGTCTGTATTGTCTTCACGAGTATCGACAACAAGAGCATACAGAGAACGTTTAGTGAGAAAGAATTGATGAGTCGCGTGGTATATTTCCTGGCCACCAAAGTCCCACATATTGACCCAAAATGGCCTATCTTTCTGAAGATTAAACTTCCATCGAATCACGTCAATTCCCTCCGTCGATGCTTCGTCGGAGTCCAAATTGTAACTTTCGTCTTGAATTTTCTTAGCGAGAGAGGTTTTACCTGCTCCGCCTTCACCAACAATTAGGAATTTAGCTTCATAAATAAAATCTTGACCTTGTTCTAGCTGCTGCCTCAGGTAGTTTAGAGTCCGTTTAGTTCCACTACTGACAATCTCTGGTGGAGGATCTATCAAGGTCTTGTTATTGTTAAGGTCGAATGCCTGCAAGCTTGAAATTTTGCTGATTTCTGGCGGCAGGTTGATCAGACGATTATCGTTAAGGTCAAGAGTTTTCAAGTTTGTGAGCTGTCCGATTGTCGGTGGCAAGCTGCTCAGCTGATTGGAGCGGAGGAAAAGCGATTGCAATTTCGTGAGCTGCCCGATTTCTGACGGTATGCTATTTAGGGTGTTATAGCTAAGGTAGAGCGATTGCAAGTTTATAAGTTGTCCAATCTCCGGTAGCAGATTGCTTAATGAGTTAGAGCTGAGAACAAGCAATTTAAGCTTAGTAAGCAGTCCAATTTCCGGTAGCAAGTTGCTTAGCGGGTTAGAGCTAAGCTCAAGCGATTGCAGCGAAGCAAGCTGAGTGATTTCCCACGGTAGGCCACTCAGTCGGTTATTACTGAGGTCAAATAACTGCAATGAAGCAAGCTGAGTGATTTCCCACGGTAGGCCACTCAGTCGGTTATTACTGAGGTCAAATGACTGCAAATTCGTGAGTTGCCTGATTTCTGGCGGCAGTTTGCTTAACTGATTGTGGCGAAGGTAAAGCGATTTGAGCTTTTTAAGCTGTCCAATCTCCGACGGCAAATCACTCAGTCGGTTAAAGCGAAGATTGAGTAACTCTAATTGCGTAAGTTGTTTTATTTTCGGTGGTAGCTTAGTGAGTTCTTTTCTAGATAAGTCAAGTTCTTTCCAGCCTTCGGCGGCAGCTTGGTCGATGAGGCGCAGCAGATCATCGCGGGTCATGGGCGGGGCGGGGGCGGCAGGGTCTCCTCAGTTTTAGCAGGAGAATGGGTGGAAGAGTAGCAGGGTGGCTGGGTAGCAGGGTAGCAGGGTAGCAGGGCAGCAGGGTAGCAGGGTAGCAGGGTGGCTTGGCTGGGAAGTAATGCTATTGCTCGGGGATAGCGGGATGGGTTGGGATGGAGAGGTTTTGGGGGTAAGGGGGTGGGGGAGCAGGATGTGTGGCCAGAGTGCGATCGCACATCGCCGTAGATGGGGTTGAGGAGAGGACGTTCGCCCCACGACAATAGTTTTGTCCTGCCCTCAGCCAAAAGTATTGTCGGCATCATCTTCTAACTGTCGCACTGCACTTTCCAGCTCCGATTCCAACTGCTGGGCATTGGGTAAAGCATTGGGCGGGACTTCTGGCCAGTGATGTTCCGCCACGGCAATTGGACATTCACATCGCTGGAATTGCTGACTAACAGAGACTTAGCTGACATGTCCTGTTAGCAGATCAGTGCCGAAAACCCAGTTCATCGGCGGTTACTTTTCAGGATTTAACTAATCGTTTCATGACTTAAGCCCGGAATTTTCGACTTGCGGTATCTGCAACTACAAAGTTATGCAGACAGTCCCGATTTACTAAGGGCTATCCATAGCTACCCAATGCTTCGATAGCAAGGGTTTCAGCCCCTCGCTTAGGAACTTGGGACAGGCGCGGCAATGCTTATCCCACAGGGTTTCCAGCATTTATTGATGACGCGCCCTAGCCGCAACATGACGATTAGCGATGCCGTCTTGCTGGCATTGCTGATAGCTCACATCCAAATTTTCAAAGCGGATTTTCTCCTTAGGTCAAAACTGAGGGGCAGGATGTGACCAAGGTAGAGTACATCGGAGAACTGCTTGTGACT
>JBCCJU010000269.1:0-5795 GCA_039027715.1 Cyanobacteria bacterium P01_C01_bin.120 | reverse complement strand
TTCAGCTAGGTTATGGGAATTAGCGATCGCGTTCTAGAGCTTTTTAATGGCAAACGCATTTAAACCGCTTGCTGCCAGGCGTGCATCTGAAATTTCTTAGGATTAATGCCCATCAGTTGCCGAAAGGCCAGGGTGAACTGACTGTTGTTGGTATACCCCACCCTAGTGGCCACCTTAGAGATAGAGAGTTCGGTGGTTTGCAAAAGCTGCCGGGCTTTGTACAAACGGCAGTTTCTAAGGTAGCCGTAGGGAGTGGTGCCATAAACCTCATGAAAGCCCCGATTGAGCTTAAACCGATTGGTACAAACCTGGCGGGCTAAAGTGTCTACCGTCGGCGGCGTGGCCAAGTGATGCCTCAAAATGGCGGCGGCTTGGAAAATACTGTCGAGATCCGCATCGCTTAGACGGGGCTGCACCATCGCCTCTAAATAAAGGGAAATCAAAGCCAGAACTTGGCGGGTAAGATAAGCTCGGCGGTTGACTCCCCGGTAAGGGCAGCTCAAAATTTGTCCAATAATTGGTTCCATAGCGGGCACCATTGGATTACGTCTAATGTGATTGAGATGCCCGAACTCAGACCAAAGCGTCTCCGGCAAAGCCTGCTCAACTGAGATATCTTCGGGCATAATCTCGCCCTGCAATAGACGGCTAAATGTACTGTCCGGGCTCCATCCTGGCCGCCTTAGAAACTGCCATAGACAATTAATAAATTGCTCAAAAATAATCTGGTTGCGAGGGGACAGCCGTTCTCTAAACGCCCGGTAGTAAGTCATCAACAACGAGCGCTGACAGACAATTTCGAGCTTAAATACCCGCCGCGTTTGTTTAATGATTAAATCCTTAAATCCTAAGCAGGGCACAATACGGCTGTGGTTGGCATAGGCATCACCCTCTAGGTGAAATTCAAACTCTAGTTGGTTGGTTTCACCGGGCTGGTCTATCAGTAGATTTTGATAAAGCTGGTAGTCGTGGATATTAAGGCTCAAATCTTCCCGCAGCGGAATTTCTTGGATATATCCCTGGCCCAAATGGGGCGGGCAAAGCCAAATGCGATCGCTACTCTCACCGTGGAACAGCCGAGAGTCTTCGGGGCTGCCGGAGATTAGCCACTCGCTCCAGTGATTAATTTGCAAACGGGTGGTCATAGAGGCATCCGTCGCAGATACAAACCTGCGTTCGATTGACGCAGTTAATAAGAATGATTCGCATTATACCTTCCTAGAGGTTCGAGTAAGGTATTTAGAATTTATGCTGGCGCAATCGCTTTTTTAGGTATGTCATCCCTAATCCGTTTCTAATCCCATAGGCTATGGTCAAAATGTAGACTTTCTCCACCTTAGATATATGGTTCAGCGACCTTGGATTGGGTTAGGCACATTAACCGCCCTGGCAGCCAGCATTGTATCAGTCAGCGCTTCAACAGATCTGCAGATAGTCGACTCTGCCGCATTGGGTGTGCGTAGAGATTTACCTTGGTCTGAGCTGGTGCAAATTGACGATCCATTTGAGGGTCAGTTTATTGGGGTATTTGACCGCAATTATTTTTTCGATCAATTTCTCAATGCCCGCGCCCGTATTGAGGTGCAAAGCCTCTGGCGGCCTGAATCAATCCGTGTGCTATTGATTGCCCGCGATCGCGACTGCACAGGAAACGCTATTGGCAATAGCACCTTATCGGATCTAAGCTGTTCCGCCATCATATCCTCCCGCAAAGTGACGGAACTGTTTGTCAGAGTCGATGAACAGGTGTTTCAGATCTCCGGCGAAAATAACCTGTTTCAGGTTAATGCAGAATTAGCGCAGGCGCTCCAGAGCGCTCCCAGCGAAACTGTCACCATTCGGCTGGTGACTGAATATGGCGAAGCGATCGACAGTGAAATTGGGCCAGAAACAGTTGAGGCGTGGGCAGCGGTATACGCAGAAATTCCATAGAGGAATAGACCGCGATCGCGCTCACCAGCAAGATCAAATTCTGACGTTATTTTGGTATGACTTGGGCTGATTATGAACAGTTAGTCAGCGAAGACTATGCAGGTTACAGAGTTTCGTATTGGCAGGGGAATATTACAATTATGTCTCCAAGTAGAAACCATGAACACATTGCTGAAACGATTAATGGACTGGTAAAGACCTATTGCCGCAAGCACAATTTAGTTTATTTTTCGATTGGTTCTACCACGCTTAAAAATCCACCTCTAGCGGGTAAGGAGCCTGATTGTAGTTTTGCATTTCACGCGGATAAATCTATTCCTGACCTGGCTGTGGAAGTGACTTATTTAAGTGGTGGCACTGTCGATTTGGAAAAGTATCAGTCTTTAGGCGTTAAAGAAGTTTGGTTTTGGCAAAATAATGAAATCACGTTTTACGGTCTAGTTGATTCAGACTATGTGGAAATTTCTCAAAGCTTTTGTCTATCTCAGTTAGCTGCTAATTTCTTGCTTGGATTTGTCAATCGAGGGCTAACGGAATCTCCGTTGACGATTGAGGCAGATTTCTATCGAGCCGTTTAGTTAAACTGCATGCCCTTTCAAGCTAATCTATCAGCTCAATCGTCCAAGAAAAACCCTCGCAACTGCTCCAAAATTAATTCAGCGCCGATAGGGCCATTGAGGCCGTTCCATTTGTAGAAGGTGGTGAAATATACTCGATTTTCTTGGCTGGCGGTGAGAGATTGGGCCATGTCATTGGCTTCCAACCCCATACTTCAACAAATCATCCAGGATGAGATTGGCGGCAATGTAGCCCGCACCAACCCAGTGAGCGTCCACCTCGTAGACTCGTTGTGCCTGAACGACTTCGAGCTTTGCCCAGAGTGGATGGTCTTTTATGTTGTCTAAAGCTGCTCGCACATCACCGGCTTCCTTCGTTTGACTCTGGGGCCTGAGCACAAACAGCACGTCTCCGTCGATGTCGCTGAGGCGCTCTAGGGAAACCTGAACAATTTCTGTGTCTGCTTGCTGGGGTGGGCGAGATAACCCAGCTGCGGCTAGAACCGTACCAGTAAACGTCTCTTTGCCAAAGGCTGAAATGCGTCCTGGGTAGAAAGAGACCACAGAAACCTTAATCTGGTCAGCGCCTCCAGGCAGCTGAGCCCGGAAGGCTTGCAGTTTGGCGGCATAATTGGCTTCTATCTGTTCAATCTCAGCTGCTTTGCCCAAGACCTCTCCGCACTGGCGAGTAAGAAGCTGCCAGTCAGTATAGCCCTCAATGTCAAACACCACAGTAGGGGCAGCCTGTGACAGTAACGCATAGGTATCTGAATCGGTGAAGCCTTTGGTGGAGAGAATCAAATCTGGCTGTAGCGCCGCAATCTGCTCTAGGCTAGGTTCTCTTGGGTTACCGATATCGACTAGTTCACGGTCTGGGGAGGGCAAGTGCAAAAAGTTATTGAATATCATGCCGGGAGCGGCGATTGGCTCTACGCTCAGAGCCATCATGGCTTCTAGCGTGAAGAAGCCCAGCACGACAACGCGAATAGGGTTTATCGGTACCTGAGTTTCGCCATAGGCGTGCTGGATTGGCTTGGTTGCTGTTGATTGGGGGTCTAAGGATAAAGTTTGGCTGTGATCTGAGCAGGCGGTTACAACTGCTGCCCCAATCCCTACTAGCAATAGCCGTCGCTGACGACTGAACGGCTGAGGAACATGGACTAGGCACGATTGTCTAGCTTGGGTGAGTTTTGGGGTGAGTTTTGCCCAGCGGGTTGAAATAGGTGAAAAAGGCAGCATGGTCGCCAGAGTGAGGACAATGGAGATTGGGTTCAAAACTCAATGGAGAAGGAGCCAATCAGAGTAAAGGGTTCCCCAGGGCCAATGCCCAGTGTCCGGGTTCTACCCGCAGATTCAATATAGTTGACGTTAAATAAATTGCGGATATTGAGCGCTGCCTGCCAATTATCATGGCTGTAGGAAATCGCTGCATCGGTGAGGAAATACCCATCGGCGGTAAACGTATTGGCGGTGTCGCCAAAGCGCTCAGTTACATAGTTAAACCCCAGCCCAAAGCCCAACCCTTCGAGGGGGCCATCTTGAATATCGTAGGTCGTCCACAGGTTAAAGTTGTGCTCGGGTACGCCTGTGAGTCGATTTCCCTCATTGCCGCTGTTGTCTGAGGTGATAGTGGCATCGGTATAGGCATAGTTAGTGATGATATTCCAACCGGGCAGAATTTCTCCTGCAATGTCTAATTCAATCCCTCGACTGCTTTGCTCACCCGTCGCTACAGAAGCGCCAAGGTTAAGCGGATTTGGATCAGGGGTGGCGACGTTTTGCTTGGTGAGATCAAAAAAGGCTAAGTTGGCGATTAGCCTACCGTTTAACAGTTCTGTCCTGATGCCGACTTCAAATTGTTGGCCTTCTTCGGGGGGGATAACCTCACCGGTAAAGGTTGTAGCAGTGTTGGGTAAAAACGACGTGCTGTAGCTGCCATAGAGTGAAATTTCTTCGATGGGCTGATAGACCAGCCCCACCCGAGGCGTGAAAGCATCTTCATTAAGGGATGATTCGGAACCATTTGGATTAAAGAAGTTCGGCTGATTAATGGTTTCTTGATTAACCATGTCATAGCGAAACCCAGCCAGGAGCTTTAGATTATCTAGCAGGGTCACCTGATCTTGCAGGTAAATGCCGAGAGTATCAGTTCGGACTTCTAAAATCGCGGTTGCGGACAGAGACGCGGGATCGGGACGTGAAATTGCGTCATAGACTGGGTTAAATATGTTGAAAGGGGTAAATGAGAGCGGATCAAATGCTAGTAGACGATTGCCTGGTTCACGCTGCCGAAATAGGTCAATTCCAAATAGCACCGTGTGCTCGATTGAACCTGTATTGAATTCACCCACAATATTGGTCTGTAAATCAAACACCTCTAAAGGTGCATCCAAAAAAGCAAGCGCTGTAAGAAAGTCTCCTGTTGGCTCATTGATTACACCACCGACTATGACCGAAGAGCTTTCCGCATCGGAGCTGACATAACTAAAGGCATTGCGAAACCGCCAGTTATCGCTAAAGCGATGTTCAAAATTGTAAGCAACTCGTAAAATCTCCTGCTCACGGCTATCGTCGAGTCCACCGATTACCCGATCAAAGGGAATATCAGCCACTCCCTCGCCAATAGCAACCAACCCTGAATCTGCAGGTCGCTCATCATTAGTGTATTCAAGACTGACGGTTAAATCAGTGAGATCGCTAATTTGCCAACGTATCGTCGGGGCAATAAAGAATCGCTCAAGATCCGTATTAAATCCTCGAAAACTGTCCTCATGGCGATAAAGCGCATTCAACCGATAGAGCAAGCGACCGTCATCGGTTAACGGCCCTGAAATATCAATGCTCGGTGAGATAGATCCACGATTGCCAGCTTGAAATTCTAGATTGTAAAAAGGTTCACTCAAAGGCTGTTCGGTGACCAGGTTGATTACTCCCCCTGGCTCCAACGAGCCAGCTAGGATTGAAGCAGGGCCTTTGAGCACTTCAATAGACTCAACGTTAGACAGTTCTGCAAATCCAAAAAGTCTTCCGTCGTTTCGTCTCAATCCATCCTGCAGAATCGCGGGACCACGAAAACCACGGATAATGAATGCCTGGCCGTTAAAAGTTTGTTCGGCACTGACGACACCGCTGACATTTCGCAGGGCACCTTCCAAGGTGTTGATCTGCTGGTCTTCCAGCACTTCCCTTGGAATCACCTGAATCGACTGGGGAATATCGCGCAGCGGCGTATCCGTGCGAGTGGCGGTAGAGGTGTTGGGCTCAAAATAGCGACTGCCTTCTTCTCCTATTACCCCAATACGAATC
>JBCCJU010000268.1:0-5841 GCA_039027715.1 Cyanobacteria bacterium P01_C01_bin.120 | reverse complement strand
GTGAATCCCGCCATGTTGGTGCAAATCGAAAATTTCTTCAGGATGCTGGTTTCAAAAATGCTGAGGAAATAGTCGGTCTGAGCGATTTTGATATGCCATGGACGGAAGCTGAAGCCCTGGCTTTTCGAGCGGCTGATCAGGAGGTGATGAGGTCAGATAAACCCAAGCTAGGCATCATCAAAATTCAAACCCAGGCGGATGGAACCCAGATATGGCTAGAGATTAATAAGCTGCCGCTTCATGATCCTAATGGCAACGTGATCGGCATTCTTGGGACCTATCAAGATATTAGCGATCGCAAACGCGCCGAAGCCGACGTTATCCAAAAGTCCCACGACTTAGAAAAAGCTCTTGCTGAGCTGCAAAATGCCCAACTGCAACTGGTGCAGAACGAGAAAATGTCGGCTTTGGGCGGTTTGGTGGCTGGAGTCGCTCACGAAATCAACAATCCGGTCGGCTGCATTCTAGGCAACGTGGGAGCGACCCAAGACTATATCGGTGACTTGCTAGGCTTACTCGACCTCTATATCGAGCAGTTTCCGGAACCGGGGCCAGATATTGCGCGTGAGTTGAACGCGGTTGACCTTGACTACGTGCGTGAAGACCTGCCCGAGCTGATTCGGGCGATGAAAGACAGCGGCGATCGCATCACTGAGATCAGCAAAAGCCTGCGCACCTTCTCGCGCGCGGATACCGACATCAAGCAAGCCTTTAACCTGCATGAGGGCATCGACAGCACTGTATTGATTTTGCGTCATCGCCTCAAAGCCAATGACCAGCGCCCAGAAATCGTAGTGGTCAGGGATTACGGAAACATTCCTAAAATCGACTGTTTTCCGGGGCAGCTTAATCAGGTGTTTATGAATATTCTGGCGAATGCGATTGACGCCTTGGATGAGGTGAGTCAGCAGCGTAGTTTCGAAGAGATGAAAGCGCATCCGCACCACATCACGATTCGCACAGCGGTAGACAATCATCAGGTGACGGTAGCGATTGCTGACAATGGACCTGGCATTCCCGAGGAAATTAAAACTAAAATCTTTGACCATTTATTTACGACTAAAAAAGTAGGTAAAGGAACAGGATTAGGGCTGGCGATCGCCCATCAAATTGTTGTTGATACCCACAGCGGCTCTCTAAACGTACAGTCGGAACCTGGCCACGGCACAGAGTTTTTGATTAGCCTGCCAGTTAAATAGCTGCCGCTGGATTTTTTAGATTAATTTCTGTGGCAAAAAGGCTGAAGATTTCTTTTGCTATTAACGAAATAATTTAGCTGGAATCTGAGTAAAACTGATTTAAAAAATTGAGCCTGTAAATCAGAAAGTATTCAGCCTTAAAATTTTACTAAGGGCCATTTTTGTAGATATTTTCTGTTATAAAATGCGCAATATTACGGAACCAAAAAACGGTTAACTGAAAGCAGATTTGGGTATATTTAGAGGCAAGTTCTTCCACTGCAAATCGTTGCCATGAGCAGTCTTGCCACCTCGGTTAAAACGCCTAAATTAACTGGATATACCTTTATTGAAACGCTTTATGAGGGCAACCACACGATTGTTTACCGAGCGCTGGCTGAAGATACTGAGCAGTCTGTCGTGGTGAAAGTATTAACTCAAGAAATGCCAAGCTTTGGCGAGTTAATACAGTTTCGCAATCAATATACAGTGACGAAAAATTTGGCCATCACGGGCATCATACATCCTCTGGGATTAGAGCCCTATGGCAACGGCTATGGCTTAGTCATGGAAGACTGTGCCAGTGTCGACCTTGGACGATATGTTCACCAGCAATTCCTAAACTTGTCTGATGTCCTGCTCATTGCCATTCAGTTGACCAGCGTACTGCATGAACTGCATCAGAATCGCGTTATTCATAAAGACATTAAGCCCGCCAATATCTTGATTCATCCAGAGTCAAGAACCATTAAGCTAATTGACTTTTCAATTGCCACGCTGCTGCCTAAAGAGACTCAAGAGATTCGCAATCCCAACAGCCTTGAAGGAACTCTTGCCTATGTGGCTCCGGAACAGACTGGACGAATGAATCGGGGAATTGATTACCGCGCCGATTTCTATGCCCTGGGCGTCACTCTATTTGAACTCTTCACGGGACAACTGCCGTTTCAATCTACCGATCCCATTGAACTGCTGCACTGTCACATGGCACAGCAGCCTCCCTTGCTCAACGATATCAATGCAGAAATGCCGTTAGGGTTAGCCCTGCTGGTGCAAAAGCTGATGGCCAAAAATGCCGAAGATCGCTATCAGAGTGCATTGGGCTTGAAGCACGACTTGGAGTACTGTTTGCAGCAGTGGCAAGCAACGGGCACGATCGCTCAGTTTGAACTGGGTCAGCAAGATTTGAGCGATCGCTTCCTCATCCCCGAAAAACTCTACGGACGTGACGTGGAAGTTCGGACGTTGTTGGAGTCCTTCGAGCGAGTTGCCCAAGGGACTTCAGAACTGATGCTTGTAGCAGGCTTCTCCGGCATCGGTAAAACTGCCGTTGTTAACGAAGTGCACAAGCCCATCACCCGGAAAAAGGGCTATTTTATCAAAGGTAAATTTGACCAGTTTAATCGCAATATTCCACTGTCTGCCTTTATTCAAGTCCTGCGAGATCTCATTGGACAGTTGTTGAGTGAAAGTGATGCTCAATTGCAGGAATGGAAAAGTAAGATTCTGAATGCCATCGGAGAAAATGGTCAAGTCATTATTGACGTTATCCCGGAATTAGAGATTATTATTGGGCCGCAGAAACCTGTGCCAGAATTATCAGGAAGTGCTGCTGAAAATCGCTTTAAGCTACTTTTAGGTAAGTTTCTTCAGGTGTTTACCACTGAAGACCATCCGTTAGTTATTTTTCTCGATGATTTGCAGTGGGCAGATTCGGCGTCGCTTGGCTTGATAGAGCTGATGATGGTTGATGCTTCCAATGCCTATCTGCTGATTATCGGGGCTTATCGAGATAATGAAGTCTTTCCGGCGCACCCACTGATGTTGCTCCTGACTGAAATCGAAAAAGTAGATTCAAAAATCAATACGATTACCCTGGCACCTCTATCCGAGGAAGATATTAACTGTTTAGTCTCAGATGTACTTGACTGCAGGGAAACTGTAACCCGGCCATTGACAAATTTGGTTTATCGAAAAACACAGGGTAATCCATTTTTTTCGACTCAGTTTCTGTCGGGATTATACGAAGAGAACCTAATTAAGTTCAATAAAAAATTAGGGTATTGGGAATGTGATATTACGCAGGTGAGCCAGTCGGCGCTGGTCGATGATGTCGTGATATTTATGGCACAGCGACTGCAGAAATTATCCACCAGCACTCAACATATTCTTAAATTGGCAGCTTGTGTAGGCAATCAGTTTAACCTAGCTACCTTGGTCATTATTTCAGAACAGTCGTCCATCGATGTCGCCAACGCTTTGTGGCAAGCATTACAGATAGGGTTAGTGCTACCCAACAGTCAGACCTATAAGTTTTTTCAGTCAGAGACAACCGCGCCGATTGATGGTGGCTGCTCAGTTGATTTGACCTATCGATTTCTACATGATCGAGTTCAACAGGCAGCCTATTCGCTGATTCCGGATGATCAAAAGCAGGCAACGCATCTCAAGATTGGCCGTTTGCTGTTGGAGAAGAGTTCAGACTCTGAGCGTGACGAAAAACTATTTGATATTGTGGGCCATTTGAATATTGGGCAGCCGCTCATCACCTTACCTAAACAGCGGAGTGAGCTGGCTCAGCTAAATCTAACCGCGGGTCAAAAAGCTAAATCAGCGACGGCCTATCGTTCCGCAATTGCCTATTTGACTCAGGGAATTGAGCTGCTGGAACCAGATCACTGGCAATCGCAATATGCCCTATCGCTGGCACTGCATGAGGCGATCGCAGAGGCAATTTATTTAAGTGGAGCCTTTGAACAGCTCAATGCCATGGTTGATGTCACCCTAAAATCTGCCAGAACCCTACTCGATAAAATTGCCGTTTATGAGACTAAGATTCAAGCCCATATGGCCCAAAATCAGCTCACAGATGCAATTAAAACCGGGTTAAATGTGCTTAAACAGCTTGGTATCGAACTGCCAGAAAATCCTAATAATATTCAGATTCTACTGGGATTAGTTAAAACTAAATTGCTCCTAAAGGAGAAAAGCCCAAAGGATCTGGTTGATCTGCCGACCATGACCGCTCCAGAAAAATTAGCGGCGATGCGGATTCTTTCAAGTATGATATCGGCGGCATTTAGCGGTGCGCCCAAGCTTCTGCCGCTGGTTACCTTTCAACAAGTTCGACTATCAGTACGGCACGGCAATATGTCCCTGTCGGCGTTTGCCTACGCCTGGTATGGCACTATTCTGTGTGGGGTTTTTACTGATATCAATACAGGCTACGAATTTGGACAATTGGCTTTAAGCGTTTTGGAAAAATTCCAGGCCAAAGATCTCCGTTGCCGGACAGGCTTTACCGTAAATTCGTTCGTTAATCCTTGGAAACAGCACCTCTCACTAACAATGCCGGGTCTCCAGGAAGCCTATCAAAGCGGTGTTGAGACCGGCGATCTGGAGTATGCCGCCTGGTCAGCTTTATTTCAAGGGATGCACTTATATTGGAGCGGCGATGACCTCTCAAATGTGGCGTCCATTGTTCAGGCCCACAATGAAGCAATCAGTCGATGGAAACAAAATAATGCTCTGGTTTACAATCAGACTTACCATCAGGCCGCCTTCAATTTAATGGGTAACGTCCCTAAGCCCAGTCGTCTTAGCGGGCCTCACTATTCAGAAAACCAGGATTTGTCTGCGCAGCTTGCCGCTGGCGATCGCACAGGGCTGTTTTTGTCTTATCTCCAGCAGTTGCAGCTTCGCTATTTGTTTGATGAGGTAACCGATGCAGTTGATGCCGCTAACCATGCTAGACGCTATGAAGATGCGGGAACAGCGCTTTTCCTGAATATCCCTCTTTATTTGTATGATTCGTTGGCACGTCTGGCTACTTATGCCACGGCTACTCGAACTGAGCAACGACGTTTAGTTCGTCAGGTTAATAAAAATCAGCAGAAACTCAAAAAATGGTCGCAGTTTGCTCCAGAAAATTCGCTGCATAGCTGGTATTTGGTGGAAGCTGAAAAATGTCGGGTGCTGAAACAGACCGCCCAGGCGATTGATTATTACGATCTCGCGATCGCCGCCGCCAAGGCTCACGCCTATCAACAGGAAGAAGCGCTGGCCCATGAACTGGCTGCAAAATTCTATTTGAGTTGGGATAAGCAAAAAATTGCGGCCAGCTATCTGCAATCGGCCTATTACTGTTACGCCAGATGGGGAGCCAAAGCCAAAGTCGCGGCCCTAGAAGCTCGCTATCCTGAGCTGCTGCGCTTTATCCTGCAGCCGTCACGGGCGACGCAAGAAATGCTGAACACGCTGATCACCATTTCCCCGCCAATGGTTTCAAGTCACGCGGGCAGTCGGCATAGTTCCAGCAGTACCGGTCTTAACCAAACGTTTGATTTTGCTAGCCTGCTGAAAGCGTCCCAAATGCTATCTAGCAGTATTGAACTCGACGAACTGTTAAGTCAGCTCTCTCAAATCATTTTGCAGAACTCAGGAGGCGATCGCTGTGCAATTATTCTCCCTGATGCGGCGGGACACTGGCAGGTGCGGGCGATTGCTACGGCTGAAAATACGCAGCTCTGCGCTGAATCTTTAAATAGCCATGTTGCGCTCCCCATTAAGCTGATTCAATATGTCAAAAACACTCAAAAAGTCGTTGTGATTGATGATCTAAACACTGATTTGCCGGTGCTAGATGACTACCTCAATCAGCAGC
>JBCCJU010000267.1:0-5845 GCA_039027715.1 Cyanobacteria bacterium P01_C01_bin.120 | reverse complement strand
CAAACAAGTGATAATGTTCTGGAAATACTTCCAGATCAGACAAGAGATAATTGAGGGCTGTTTGTTTGATAGCGTTTAGTTCTAACATACGGATGTAATCTTCAAGTATTTACATAGGCAGTCTGGTAACTTTTGAGGGTTTTTATAATGGATACTTAGCTATCCCCGGCATATTAGAACAGATTATTCTTGATCGTAAATCTGATGCCTTTATTTTGGCCGTTAGGGGGGATTTAGGCAAAGCTCAATTACCGATTGCCAACCTTGGCTAAATCAGAAATTCTGGTGCTGACAATCACTAATAATTCAACGGGCCTCGCTGCTAAATTGCCCTCTAGTGCCATAACCCAGGATTTGCCCCATCCATGAAAGACGAAAGGTGACCGCCTGAGTTGGAGCCAGAGTGCATAGACTCAGGGCCGTGCCGACTGCGATCGCGACACCCGTTTTACCGGCAAGAAAAAGATTGACTTACTAAAACTGGACATCAAGAAAACCTCAGTCTTTAAATAAGAATGATTATCATTCTCATAATATGCGAATATATAGAGGCAAACATGAAATCTTTTCGAAGCTGATGTCTGCGAATTTAAAGCAAGCCGAGAAATAAATCTTGGCTGCGTCCATGACTGGTATTTTCGTGGGGAGAACTATAGGTTTCAAGTTGGACGCGGTATAAGTTCCCGCAGTTTCCAAATCAACTGCCAATCAGCGCTCTCAGGTTCAACTATTGTTACTCTTTGTCTTATGTCGTCTCCATTTGCTGCTCGCACCTCGGTTGAAGCTGTCGAAGAAGGGCTATTCCTGGCACCTAAGTTTGACGTCCATGGGCTCATCCCGGTTATTACCACAGATGCTGCAACTGGTGAGGTGCTGATGCACGCTTATATGAATGAAGCCGCCTTGCTGAAAACCCTAGAAACAGGTGAAGCTAACTATTTCAGCCGCAGCCGTCAACAGCTCTGGCACAAAGGCGCGACCAGTGGGCTGGTGCAGACCGTGCAGCAATTGCTGATTGACGATGACCAGGATTGCCTGTGGATGAAGGTCAAGGTCGCTGAGTCAGGGGCGAGCTGCCATGTCGGCTATCGCTCTTGCTTTTACCGCCAGATTTCCCCTGGGGAGAAGAGGGTTGAGGCTGATCAGCCAATGGCGCTCACTTTTACGGAAACAGCCAAGACTTTTGACCCCGTCGCCGTCTATGGGGATGCTCCCAATCCAACTCAACTGTGAACCGAGGAAGGTATTATGCCGCTGCGTCATCAACCCGCCCCACCCACTCCTTGGGATAGCGATCTGGATCAGCCCATGATTGCTGCCTCTGCCTACGTCCATCCCCAGTGCAGTCTGATTGGGGATGTGCGGCTGGGGGAAAATGTCATCGTTGCCCCGAATACTTCCATCCGAGCAGATGAAGGGGCTCCCTTTTACATTGGAGCGAATACCAACATTCAAGATGGTGTGGTGATTCATGGGCTAGAGCAGGGACGAGTCTTCGGGGATGACCAGCAAGCCTACTCGGTGTGGATTGGTCACGACACCTGCATTACTCATATGGCGTTGATTCATGGCCCGGCTTACGTTGGGAATAAGTGTTTTATTGGTTTTCGCTCGACAGTGTTTAATGCCCAGGTGGGCCACGGGTGCATTGTAATGATGCATGCTCTGATTCAGGATGTGGAGATTCCTCCCGGCAAGTATGTGCCCTCGGGAGCGGTGATTACCACCCAACAGGCGGCCGATCGCCTACCGGATGCTAATGAGGGCGATCGCACCTTTTCTCACCACGTGGTCGAAATCAACCAGGCCCTGCGCGCAGGATACCGCTGCGCTGATGATGTTGCCTGCGTCACCGCTTTGCAGAATCCGGCCACAAGCAACGGTTTCCAGTCTCCATCTCGCAATGGCCAGGGCACTCATCCTTTGAAATCGGAAGTTGTAGAGATCATCGGACAACAACTCCAACAAGGACACCGAATTGGCCTGGAATTTGCCGATGCGCGGCGCTTTAAGGCAGGTTCCTGGCAGAATGGCCCAACGATCGCGAGCACCCATGAAGCCCAGGTGCTAACCCAGGTGGAACAGTTCTTGACGAATCATCCCAGCGATTATGTGCGACTGTTGAGCATTGATCCCAAAGCAAAGCAGCGTCAGTTGGAGCGCATGATTCAAAAGCCGGAGTAAATTGATCTTCAAAATTACAGAATGAAGATTCGCCTCGCACCAAGATAGGTATCGATATCAAGAACGATTTCAATCAGGCTTTCGACACACCGCCCTCGATACTCAGAATTATTTAGCAGCCGATCCGCATTGCTAACCGTAATCACAGGCAATGACTCTGAAGTATTTTCTTCACGCATGACCTGCTCTAGTGAATCTTTTCCTTTCATACTGCGGTTGGCAGTCAGCAAAATCATCTGTTTCTCTTGAACCAGTCGCCAAACGACCCGGTCATCACTCTCGATTGATAAACTCACTTGGTCAAATGTAACAAACTGAACTGGGACAATATTCAACCAGCCTTGTGATGCGATCGCGCCAAAGAAAACTAAAGCATGGCCTTTGAGATTGTGATCAATCAAAAAGATCATACTCTGGATTCACGCTTTGCTTTAGCCGCTCGAAGCTTCTCCCAAGCAATCTCAGTCCCAGGCTTTGGTGGCTTCGCCGCACTTCGAGCAGCCCGCTCCCGATTTTGCTCTTCGTAGTGTTGTCGAAGTTCTTCAGTCTCTTGAAGCACTTGCTGATACTCAGCTTCTACCTCTGCACGATGCGTCTCGATGTAAGCCAGTGCCACATCAATTTGCGCTGTCGTCAGGTCAAATAAGCCTTGAATAAACTTAGAAGGATATTGAGCCGTCACGTAGTCCATCACATCGTAAAGGGTGATGCGTGTACCCGCGATCGTCAGCCCTCTCGCTGTACGAACGATAGTCGCTTGCTCCTGGGAATGCGCAGTCATAGCAATAACCTTGCAACAGCTAGCCTTATGTTATCTCGCTGCGACGGCAGCAGGTCTAACGTTGCCCATCACCCGCCATAGATAACCTCTGCGCTACACCCTCATAACTTTCAGTAAGTCGGTGTGCATGGGCGTGTTAGCCCTTGCCAAACGCCTTATCTATCAATACGTTCAAGCTCTTCACGAACAACTTTTCGTAGAGTTTCCTCAAGCGGTTCGCGACTTGCCTGAATATGCTGACGCAGGGCTTCATTGATCAAGGTTTGGTAGTTTCCTCCGCCAGCAATATGAACTTGCTCACGAAACCACGCTAGAACCTCATCATCTAGCCGTATAGTTATGCGGGTTTTACCTGATAGCGTTGGGTCGATTGCTCCTCGCTTACCTTGGCTGAAATCATATTCTGCCTCCATGACTATCCCTCCTCGTACTGTCGTCGTTCTTGTCGAGTTGCTTTGCGAGCCGAGATGACTCGAATCTCGTCGCCACGTAGTGTGTAGACAACCACCAAAACTCTGCTAAATGCATCAAGACCAATTGTGACAAACCGCTCTTCGTCAAACCGCTCGTCTGGAATAGTAATTGCCAGGTCATCTGAGAAAGCTGATACCGCATCAGTGAAGTCAACACCATGTTTACGAAGATTAATGGCTGCCTTATCCCTGTTCCATTGGTAGACCATCTCAATTATGGTATGCACGCTTGTACATACTACCAGGTGCAAACTCTAATTCTGGTAACTCTCCAAGTGCCGATAAATTTCCGCCCTAAAGGCAACCTTGTGACCCACTTGTTTCAAACACTGACGGGAAAGCTTTATGCACTGCTCCAACCGAAAACTTGAGGGCTAACTATTTATTGGACTAATGCATTCCGCATAACTCCCCTTGTGGGATGATTATGTAGAAATCTTGCAGCCTAATCACCTGATTTGGGTGTTTAGGTGGAAATACGTCAGCCTAATACCCCGATTCAAGTGATTGGGTTGGACGAGTTCAGTATAGTCACCCCTCCTTTGGATGCCTAGAGCTGTTGGCGAGCCGTCTGGCGCTGCTGGATGAGGTTGGCGATGGTCAAAGACTGGCCCGCAGCGATCGCATCAGCACCCTACAAGGCAGCGACTGGCTCGTTTCAAGGATGCATAAGCTGGCGGTGCTCTGTGCATATTGTTCTCGCAATTTAGATAATTGATCGAATGGCTCTAGGAGGACTAGCCCCTTCGGCAATGGCTGCCATCACCTGCTGATAGCGTTTCGATATCGCAGTATCCGGGAAAAACTGACTAGACTCGGCTTGAGTGTATCCCTCAGAGGTCAGCGCAAAGATGGCGAGAACATCCCCTCGAATGAGCCATACTTCAGGCACCTTAAACCGTTCGTAATCGGCGATATTCGTGAAGTTGGTCACATCGACTTCAACCGCAATGTCGGGTGGTGGATCGGTGGCCAAGTCAATGCGACTTTTGCCGCTCACAGCTGCCCAGTCGTTGAGCCAAAAACAATGATCGGGTTCGATGCCTGCCTGTTCAGAAATTTGCAGGGTAACGGGCGTCGTTCGCACGTAATCGCGGAGCTGCTGGTTGAGGATAGCCACCAGCAAATCAGCCACAATGGCATCTAGCTGGCCGTGCTCAAAGGTTGGCATTTTGAGGGTCAGGTATCCATCAGCATATTTAAGACGCGGCGTACTGCGATCGCCTCTGCTGGCAGCCAGTTGCTGGTAATCTGCCCAGCTCATGGGAATCGTGGCCACCGAGCCATCGGGTAAAGATTTGATAGGTGCGATCGCGATCATATCTGGGCAACAGAGGAGTTCTATTGCATCGATTATAGGCTGCCTAACAATGGCTCAATTCTAGAAGACCCAAAAACGCTAAAACTTACTGTCGATGCCAGCGGACTTCGCCATCCGGTTGGTCAATCAATGAGATCCCCATCGCCGTTAGCAGATCGCGAATATCATCTGCCGTGGCAAAGTCGCGCTGTTGGCGGGCCGTCTGGCGCTGCTGGATGAGGTTGGCGATCGCAGCCTCATCCAAGTCATCCGCCGCTACGTGAGTATCGCTGTCTGTCTGGGCCTCAAACCCTAACACTTGGGCCAAGTGCGACAATGTTTGCCACTGCTCCAAGAGCTGATCAGGATTTAACTGGGGCTTCCCTTCATGCACCAGACGGTTCCCCTCCCGCTGCAGCCCTTTAGCCAGCTCAAACAGCACTGCCAGAGCACCCGGCGTATTCAGGTCATCGTCCATGGCGGTTTGGAATCGTTCAATCCACGGGGTATTTGGGTGAGGTTCATGGAGGGGAGATTGGATAGCGGCGGCTGACCATCCCAGCGTGGTTCCGTGGTGGTCGCCAAAGCGAAGTCCCGCTTTCAGCGTTTGCCAACTGTTGATGGCGGCAGAGATCGCATCTTTCGTGAAATCCAGTGGCTTCCGATAATGCCCCTGTAGGACAAACAGCCGCACCGCCATGGGGTCTACCGGCTGCGGATATCCTGCCCAGGCTCCATCCAGCAGATCACGGATCGTGGTGAAATTGCCCAGCGATTTCGACATCTTTTCACCATTCACCGTCACCATGCCGTTGTGCAGCCAGTAGTTGGCCAGGGGCTTGCCGTTGGCCGCCTGGGACTGGGCGATCTCATTCTCGTGGTGGGGAAACACCAGGTCGCCACCCCCACCGTGAATATCGATGGTCGCCCCTAGCCGGGCTCGAATCATCGCGGAACACTCGATATGCCAGCCCGGTCGCCCCGGCCCCCAAGGAGACTCCCATGCCGGTTCGTCGGGTTTCGCCCCCTTCCAGAGAGCAAAGTCCGCCGGGTTGGTTTTGGTGGTAGCGGTCAGCTCGCGACCACTCGCTCCGGCCTGCATCGTTT
>JBCCJU010000266.1:0-5845 GCA_039027715.1 Cyanobacteria bacterium P01_C01_bin.120 | reverse complement strand
TATGGCGATGGATCAGGGCTTTAAGATCGGTGCGTTCTGGGTCCGTTAGGTGTAGGGGGGCGGGAGCGAGACGAGCCATCAGATGAATCTCTAGGTCGACTCTTAAATGGTAGCCTGATTTGCGCCAAACTCAACTAGTTTCAAATTGAAGCGATACCTTCAAAAAAGTAACTAAAAAAGCTGCCGCATTTATGACAGCAACCTCAATTTTTTTTCACTTTTCTTATTGCTTCCTTCGGAGGATTTTTAACAATGGCATATGCGGAAAGACCAGACACCCCTTACTACAACGCTCCCCCAGCAGCGGCAGTGGCGCCGGTTGTTGAATACCACGATCGCGTCCGTTGGGGGCCAATTTTTGCGGGCATCGTAGTCTCTATCGCAACACAGCTTGTGCTTAGTGCTTTAGGCGCATCGATTGGTTTAACGGCAGGCGCTAGCGGTACCAACGCCGGTACGGTAGGGATTGGCGTTGGCATTTGGGCCATTGTTAGCCTGTTAATTTCGCTTTTTTTGGGCAGTTGGATTATGGCCAGCACTTGCGGTCCGATGAATAAAAAGACTGCCATGCTCAACGGCACAATTTTATGGGCAACTACGCTAGCGGTAAGTGCTTGGCTCTTGGCCAGCGGCGTATCAGGAACGTTTGGCGTTGTAGCCTCTAACGCTGGCTCAGTTGTCGATCAGATTCAAGAGCCCGGTGGCCTATCGTTACCTAACCCAGGTGCGGCTGCGCCTGACGTGAATAACCAAGAGGCACAGCAGTATGCAGCAAATGCCGCCAAAGCCGGCTGGTCTTTTCTTTTTGGCGCACTGTTAGGCTTAGTTGCATCTCTGATCGGTTCGACTGTAGGTGCTCGTAAGCCTCGCGTTCATAGCTAAATAAGTCGACGGCTTTAGCCTCTTGTATTTGCAGACTGCTGATTCCGAGCGACAACCTTTCCATAACGTAATCAGTACCATTTGATAAGGGAGAGCTACTTAAGCTCTCCCATTGCTTTAAAAAAATAAGCTGTTCCAGGGGCATATTCTCGACTACTTTTCCAGAAATTTCGAATCTGAATTTTGTTTCTTTGGCGGCCAAATTCAGCGCCTTAAACGTCAGACTCTAGGGCGCATTAGTGGCACATTATAGAGCGTAATAAAAGTTTGTTTTTCTTTTGGTATACTAGTTCTTAAATATTTTACGCCTCTAGAAGTGGTATTAGAAGCAGTCATTTCTGTCAGTTTGAGCACGCAATTAATAGATGGCTAAAATAGTTTAATAAGTGTTGATACTAAGTGGACTAAAGTAGTATGGCACTCGTTAAGTTCAAGGATGCTTATCCAAACTATCGTGAAACTTTTGGCGATGATAGCAACATTGCAAATCTCGATGATTACAGCGTCTACGCTGATCAAGATGACAAAGTAGGCTCTGTTAAAGATGCGCTATTTGAAGATGTTACAGGCAATATCCGCTATTTGATTGTGGATACTGGCTTTTGGGTCTTTGGCAAGAGCATTTTGTTGCCGATTGGTTTAGCACGCTTCGATCATGGCAACCAGCGCGCTTACGTTGGTGGATTAATTAAAGAGCAGGTCGAAAATCTGCCCGAATATAATGATGACATCACCGTCGATCGCAACTATGAAAATCGCGTGCGTGATGGTTATCGTACGCTAGGCGAGAACCGCAGACGTCAGTTTATGGGCAAAGATTACCGTGTAGATAAACATCGCGCCTATCCTGGCAGCGCTGCGCTGCATGGGGTAACTGAGCAGCCTGCGGGCACCTCTACTCCCACCGGTACTACGGCGACGACCAGCGCGACGGCGACAACTGGGGTTGCGGCTACGGCTACCGCAGACGGAGATCGCTACGATTACGATCGTGAACCTGGCCTGTTTGGCATGGATAGAGATTCCCATGAGCCTATTCGCCTCTATCAAGAGCGTTTAATTGCGGATAAAGATCGGTTTCAAACTGGTAGCGTGACGGTTGGGAAGCTCATCGATTCAAAGACTCAGGAAGTATCTGTCCCGATTGAGAATGAGCGGATTGTCATCGAGCGCACAACTCCCAATAAGGCCACACCCGCTGTCGGAACGCCTGATTTCCGCGAGGGCGAAGTAGCCCGCATTGAAACTCATGGTGAGAAGGCCAATATCCGCAAGGAGGCTTTTGTGCGTGAAGAAGTTGACGTTCGTAAAGAAGTCGATCGTGATGTTGTCACCGAGCGCGAGACTGTCCGTCGTGAAGAGCTAGATATTGACTCCACTGGTAACCCCAACGTTGTTAAGCGCTAGTTTCATCTCACTCGGCGTCTTCCAAAAAGGCTCCTGCGGGAGCCTTTTTGATTTGCCACAAGAAAGCTGCCTATCTCGGATGACACGAGCCAATGCCGCTCTAGGATGATGTGAATTAATCGTCTCAGCGACTTTGAGCAAATTTGGTTATTTGCTAGATCCAAAGCAAAGGTCTTGATGTCCATAGCACGCCAATTTTGTCTGTTTTTTCTCAGAAAAATTTGCTTGCTTAATTATGCTGGCTCTGGTGATTTGGCAATTTGAGCAACAGTGGTTTGCTATTAAGATACTTTGTTGGGTTTGCTGGCGACTCTACCTTTTTGACTGGAATCTTATAGCGATATAGCAATCGCGATTTCTGATATCTGCTAGCGGGTAGATGAGTTACTTAGGCAATCTAATTACCATGCGATTTAGACAGTAAGGAATTCGGTAATGGACTTAGGTATCAAAGGTAAGGTCGCGCTGATTACGGGAGGCGATTCGGGCGTTGGGAAGGCGACTGCCAAACTGTTAGCCGATGCCGGAGCAAAAATTGCTTTGCTAGACAAGACAATGGATGATTTACAGTCCAGCGTTGAGGACATCAAGGCAATCGGTGAGGCTTTCGCTGTTTCAGCAGACCTGCGGAACTTATCAGAGGTGGAAGCTGCGAAGCAAAAAATCGTTGACCGCTACGGCACAGTAGATATCTTAGTGAACTGCGCCGGCATTACTGGTGCAACCGGCGACTTTTGGGATATCAGCGATGATGACTGGCTCAACGCTTTGGAGGTTGACCTGATGGCAGCCGTACGAGTTTGCCGCACATTCATTCCGCTCATGCGACAGTCGGGTTGGGGAAGAGTAGTGCTCATTACGTCGGAAGATGCCGTTCAGCCTTACGCAGATGAAATGCCCTACTGTGCGGCTAAGGCTGGTCTGCTCAACTTTACTAAGAATCTATCCAAAGCCTGCGCTAAAGATGGCGTGTTAGTGAACTCGGTGTCACCGGCGTATATTGCCACACCGATGACTGACGCCATGATGGAAAAACGGGCCAACGAATTGGATGTCAGTTTTGATGAGGCGATCGCGACTTTTCTTAAGGAAAAGCGCCCCCACCTAGAACTACAGCGGCGTGGTAAAGCCGAAGAGGTTGCCGCGGTAATTGCGTTTCTTTGTTCCCAGCTATCCAGCTTTGTAGTCGGCTCAAACTATCGCGTCGATGGCGGTTCAGTTGCCGGCATCAGCCTGTAGGAGATACTTATGAAAACTCAAGAACGACGGCCCACACCGGATGAAATTCCGGGCCAAAAACTGGAGTATCCGGCCAAGCAATCGGAAATGACTCCCCAGCCCGATAGCGACCTTTCCCAGTATCGGCCTGCCGATAAGTTGAAAGACAAGGTTGCTCTAATTACAGGAGGGGATTCAGGCATTGGCCGGGCCGTGGCGATCGCTTATGCCATGGAAGGGGCCAACGTAGCGATTCTCTACAACGAAAATGATGAAGACGCTGAGACCACCCAACGCATGGTGGGCGATCGCGGCGGCGACTGTTTGACTATCAAATCTGATGTCAGAGAATTTGCAGCCTGTCAAACTGCGGTTGAAAGCACTATCGAGCGTTTTGGTCGGCTCAACATTCTGGTCAATAATGCGGCTTATCAGATGACTCAGCAAAAGTTTGAGGACATCTCTTTAGAGCAATTCCGTCGCACGATGGAAACCAACGTTTTTGGCTACTTTTACATGGTCAAGGCGGCTTTACCACATTTGTCAGAAGGCGACGTCATTATCAATACTGGCAGCATCGTCGGCAAGGTGGGCAAGGATATGCTGATTGACTATGCCACCAGCAAAGGGGCTGTGCATACTTTCACCAAATCGCTGGCGCTAAATTTGGCTGAACGCTACATCCGCGTTAATGCAGTCGTGCCAGGGCCAGTGTGGACGCCGAATATTCCCGCAACGATGCCTAAGGAAAAAGTTGATAACTACGATACCGATGCCGCTATGAAGCGGGCGGGTCAACCTGAAGAGCTGGCGCCTGCTTACGTTTACTTCGCCGCCGAAGATAGCAGTTTTGTGACTGGAGCTTTGCTCGATATCACGGGTGGCATGACTTCAAGCTAAGCGTGCACTACAGACCATGACTCCAAGATTTCTCAAGTCAAACTAACCTTCATAACTCACACTAGGCGATTCTTATGACGACTAAAAAATCAAATGACGATTCTTCTACTCAGACTGCCACAGACACCAGTAAGCGACGAACTGGAACGAGTACAGGAGATACTAAAGTAAGATCAGGGGCCGAGCCAGAAGCCCCAGGCAGCAAAAATGCCGATATTCCTGGGGACTCGAATCAAGGAATAGAAGCGAGATAAGGATATTGTCCACACCACTTTAAAGAGCAACTTTAACGAGTCGCTTTCCCAAGCACTGTTTTGGAAGATCAGTCCTTTTTCTTGGAGAAGCCAGTTCATCTAATACTAATTTAAGACAAGCTAACCTTAACAGTGCTGCCCCAACCCTTACCAACAGCAGCGTTGCGGTGAAATGCTGAAACGCTGATAAAAAAGTCTTATTCAGCGGCAAAATGTTGTTGCTGAATAGAATTTCACACTGATTAAATATCGATTCGAGCAGATTTATTTGATCAAGTAAAAGAGGCGGCACAAATTATCAAACACAATGGCTAATCAATTTCAGTCAGGCGATCGCGTTGAGTGGCAGGCGGGCACCGGAACAACAACCGGCAAAATTCAAAAAAAAGTCACTAAATCCACTGAAGTCAATGGTCAGACCGTAGATGCTTCTGAGGATAGTCCTCGTTATTTAGTCAAAAACGACAATACAGGCACAGTTACAGGCCATCGTCCTGAAGCTTTGCATCAGATCTCATCATCAGAAAGCGCTAGTAAAACATCTGGAAATACTGACTCTGACAATAGTCAAAGCGATCGCAAAGCAATTTTGAAAGACTTTAAGGCAGCAGTCAATATGACTGCCAAAGAACTACAAGATTGGCTGAAAACAGATGAGAGTAAATCTGTTGGCCAAGATGATGGTGACGGTGAAGCAAAAGGTCATAAGTCTGGCAAACGCATTGTCAAAATTCTCAAGCAATCTCAAAATGACCACAGCAGTGACGACTATGACCACATGAACAAGGTTAATAGTTATATTCATCGGCACACTGCCCAAAAGCCCTCTGGCAATATTGAAGACAGTAATTGGCGCTATTCACTGATGAACTGGGGACACGACCCACTCAAATAAGCTAAGCAACAGTGCAAGCCATGACTGGACTAATTTTCAAGTAAGATGTCTTCTTCCGAAATCCAGCCTTGCTGTGCGGCAAACGCGATCACTTCTTGAGTCTCTCGAAATATAAAAAATTGAGTGGTCGTCGATGCGATCGTCTCCGCTAAGTGTCAGAATTGAATACTCTATCTACGAAAGAAGCGATCGCGGACATGGTGATCCACTCCATCCTTATTCTTACGCGGCTTTCATCATATCTCTGAGTTCACTCATCCGAGCTTGGATCTGGAGCCGATATTCCGGT
>JBCCJU010000265.1:0-5875 GCA_039027715.1 Cyanobacteria bacterium P01_C01_bin.120 | reverse complement strand
CTTGCAACCGTTGGGCGGTGTCTTTGAAAATACCTTTGAGAGGGTCGGTCAATTCCAGAGCAGCACTTGACATCATCACTCGAAGACACTGAACACAAACTTCATATTTTAACGGATGATTATTTGGTTGGACTACTCTAATTGGTTTGTCTTTTGCGCAGTGGCGATCGCTCACGCCAGCCCGGATGTGTTGGCAGGAATTAGAATAGTTCGTCACCGCCTGATGATTTCGCTGATTATTAGGAAGCAATTTTCTCAAATATCAAAGGCTTCAACAGCTGAGATTCCAGAGTCTAATCGGTCCCTTCCTCTTTGCCAGAATTTCGGACATTGACGACGCGCTTCAGCAGATTGAACCAAAAGTTTGATCCCATAGAGATGGCAAACCCGGTAATTAACCAGCCAACCAGCCGACGGGGAATCAGCGGCACAAACCACGCAGCCTGCGCAGCTTCTTGCCTAGTGGTCACAGCCTTACCGTAACCAATGGGCAGAGGCAAAGTGCTCAATATGTTGTCGACTTCTTCTTCCAACTGCGCGATTGCTTCAGAATTTGGCGCTGCAGAGGCCACCTCATCAGCCGCTTGGCTAATCACAGAGCGAATGGCCGGATCCCGAGCAAGACGATCGAGCATGTGTAGCGAATCGGCGTTGAGGGAAATGGCGATCGCAATACCAATCAATAATCCCACAGCTTTGGCATTGCGCTTATAAACCCCCTGTGCTCGGGCCATGCCGCGATTAAACCAGGCTTCCACTTCGGTGCCCAGAGACTTGACGTCGGTTTCTAGATCGGACAAGTAAATTTTCAGACTGCTGACTGAATCATCGGCCAAGTTTTGCACCGTGTTGAGCACCGTATCGCTGGCCTGGGCTGCCAATGAACTGCTGGCTTTTTCGGCAAGAGAAATCAGCGTTGCCTGCAAACTGGCCGGAATTGACTGGGTTTCTATTGACTCAAAAATAGCTTTGGCGCGGCCATCGTTCTGGCCCACTAAGCTTTTTAATTCACGGTAAATCGTACTTTTCTGATCGACCACAGTCACCAACTCCGCCAAGTTCGGCTGAATGGTCTGCATCAAGGCAGCTTTGTCCAGTTTGGTGTTGGCGAGCGTTTGCTTAAGATAAGCCAGTCGCCGCATAAAGGTTTCAGTTAGCGGATGATTGTCGGGCAGGGTCGCTTGGGCCGCCGTGGTAAATTCTTCTAAGCGGGCAATGAGCCGATCAAGGGTCTCTGAGAGGGTAGCGCGGCGCGATTGAAAATCATCAATCAGCTGCCTAAGAGCGTTTTCCAGATGCCGAAACTCTGTGTTGAGCAAAAATTCATTCGCAGTGCTTGCACGCAGGTCATTGACCATATGGCTGAGCGGCAGCAGCAAGCGTTCTTCACTAAATCGACTAAGCCGGCTATCGAGCAAAATTTTGCGCAGTTCTTCAATTTGTAAGCTTTCTAAAAGCGCCTGAGCAAAAGTTTTGGAAGGAATATATGAGGGACCGCTAGTCTTGTCGCCAAACACATTGCGAGCTTGAGTAATCGTTCGATAAGCCTTGCCAATTGTCTGGTTAATCAGACGAAAGAAATTGGCAATGGGACCAGCAGCTTCCTGATTCAAACTACGCAGCAAAGGAGTGTCATAAAGGCGATTAGCAAAGGCTTCTGCGGCCACCTTGCTTTCTTTATCATTGGCTGCAATCAGCACCTCAATTGAACGCTTTAAATGCTCTGCCCGCCACTGCAAGAGAGTGCCAATGATTTCCTGAATCTCACTCGCCAATAAGCTAAGAACGAGATAAATAAAAACCAGGCCAATAGCGACCTCAAGGATAAGCGGTATGGACATGTCAACTACTTGGTACGGGCACCCAAAAACTGTTTATAAAGCCGCGAAGACAACCCTGATGCACCAGATCACGAATAAAATTTAGCGCTGCCCAAGACTGCTACTCGGCAAACCAATTGGCAATAATTTAGTCACTGATATTTTCGCAGTAGCGGCAAAAACCTTTGTTAAAGATAACGCTGACCATTGGCTAGCCAGCTTTTCCAGGCTTCACAAACGCTAGTTTTAAGGCGTCTGAGAGCAATAGAAAGAATTTTACAGCCAAGGGCGATCGCTTACTCACCGCTAAAAATATTGCCGGCACATGCTTAGATAAAGCTGCCTTAATCTTCTTCGTCAACATCTAATTGCTTAAGATGAATATGCTTTCGTCCTAGAGAAATCTCGAATTCATCTCCTGGCTTTAATCCCATCTGTTTCGTGTAGGTTGCGCCGATCAGCAAATTGCCATTGGATTGAACCGTGATGCGGTAGCTAGCGCTGCGTCCACCCCGACCATTTGTACTCTGCTCGCTGTCGAGTTCAATGCCCTCAGCGGCAATTAACGCGTTCATGAATTTCATCATATTGACGCGCTCAGTACCATTTTTGGTAATGGTGTAATAGCCGCAGGCTCTTGCTTTTTCTTCCTTCGTGAAGTTTTCCAACTCTTTGACTTTTTGTACCAACGCTTGCCCAGTCAATATCTCTTGCTTTTCAGCCATTGTTGATGTCTCACAACCTACAACTTTTCAACATACAGAACTCAGGATTAGTCAAGAAATTACGTCCAATCCTATCGACATTAACTGTAATCCTAAATCCGGAAATCAGATCTATCGAATTGTGTTTCTTTGCATTAATGTTGATTATGAAAAAAACACTTTGCAGAATTTACATCTAATGAGGCACATTATTCAAGATTGGAATCTTAGCGCAAAATCATATTTGTGAACGATATATTTGTAATGAATGCTTGAAAAGATTGAGCCGCTGTGCAGGTTGTCAGGAACCTCGTTGATCCTTTGATTGCTGGCGTGATTGAAAACCCTACAATAGATTCGCCAGACTCACTTTTGCAATGGGTCTTCCTGACCGGTTGTTTTCTTGAATTTAGAGATTGCAATCGCTCAGTCACCAGTGGAAGTCCAGCGGCTAGATTTCCCGCTTGAGCCGTGCAGCCCTCTGCTGCAAAGTCGTCATCTCTAGCTAAGGGGCTATTAAGTACATCCGCTTGAAGTGAACTGCAAAATTCTGCATGGCTTCCCTTAGTCTCTCCAATTCTTGGGGAAATCGGCGTTCAAAGTTCCTAAGCATTATCGAATTTACGGGGCTAGGCCGCTGACAAGCACTCACAAATTATTTATGTATAACAGATAGAGCTGACAGGTCCGATACGTGCAGGGAAAAAAATCCCGATTAACTTGTCAGCTTAAAAAGAGAATTTCTCAAAGCGACACAATCGGCATCTATTTACTTGAGATTTTTAAGGCTGCTGGTCTCGCCTGACTGGATTAAGAAACTCTGCGTCAGTTTTAAATTTAGGGAGATAAGCTTTGTGGACTCTGAGGCTGGCTGACGTATGCTAGGAGTGCTCTAAGGAATTCTGCCTTCAGGAACTCGATTTTTATAAGGAGAAATATTCAGAGGGTAACTGCCTCTGATGAAAGCTCAGAAGCCAAGATTCAATTCTCTATCCAGATTTCAGGATTTTGAACCATCTTTTGAGTCAAGCTAGGGCACTACTGTATTAAAAGAACTGCAAGGCGCCCATGAAACTGACCAAACGCGGACATTACAGCGTCAAGGCACTATTAGATTTGAGCTTGCAAACTGATGGTGGACTCGCTTCGGTGAAGACGATCGCCCAGCGTCAAAACTTACCCGCCCCCTATCTAGAGAAACTGCTGATTGAGATGCGGCGCGCTAATTTGGTGGTTTCGGTACGCGGCTCCCAGGGCGGCTATCGGCTAGCTAAAGCGGCTACAGACATATCCCTTGGCGAAATTTTGGCGGCTGTGGGCGAAACGGCAGCTCCCCTGTCTCGCTATGCTCCTGACCTCAATCAAGCGGAAGATTGGGTCACTTTCAGCATTTGGAAGCGGCTGCACGAAAAGATGAAGACGGCTCTGTTTAGCATCACCTTAGAAGACCTCTATTACGACGCCCGCAGTTGGCAAGCCGCTCAGGGAGAGAATGCCAGCTTTGTGGTATAACCAGGCGATCGCCATTCTGTGGTTAGCGGCAGCGTTAGATTTTGGATTAGGGGATCCGTGGCACTGGCTGCATCCGGTACAGGTGATGGGCTGGGTGATTCAGCATTATCAGCGTGGGGCACAGCGGTGGTTACCTTCACCAAACGGGCAGCGGCTGGCCGGAATTGTTTTGGGCAGCGGTTTGCCGCTGCTTAGTGGCACGCTTGCGGCTGGATGGGTGATTTTGGCTGCTTATCTACATCCCGGATTGGGGTTGGCGATCGCGGTTATCACCCTAGCCAGCTGTTTGGCGGCTCGCAGTTTGCGGTGGGCGGCAGCAGATGTTTTACAGTCACTACGACAGCATGATCTGCCCACTGCTCGACAGCGACTCAGTCGCTATGTGGGTCGCGACACCGACAGCCTTTCAGAGCAAGAAATTTTGCGAGCGGTTATGGAAACCATTAGCGAAAATGCCACCGATGGCGTTATGGCACCGCTATTTTACGCGCTGGTGGGATTGATGATTACTCCAGCCGCTGGGGTTGGTCTGGCGATCGCCTATAAAGCCTTAAGCACTTTGGACTCCATGGTGGGCTATCGAGTACCGCCCCATCAGCATTTGGGCTGGTTTAGTGCTCGCGCGGAAGATGTCATCACTTGGCTACCCTGCCGCCTAACCGTGCTCACCATCGCTCTGCTGTCGGGACACCCCCACCGAGTCTGGCGATTCTGCTGCCGCGATGCCCCGGCCGATCCCAGTCCCAATGCCGGCTGGAGTGAATGTGCCTATGCTGCAGCTTTGGGAGTACAGCTTGGCGGCCAGAATCTTTATCGCGGTCAAGTGAAGCAAAAACCGCTGCTGGCTGAGCCTACTCGTCCCGTCACGATAGCCGTGATTCTGCAAGGATTACAGTTGACGCGGTGGGTCTGTCTCAGCTGGCTGCTAGTGGGCAGCGTGGGGCTAGGGATTCGTTATGGGTTGAGCTATCTTGGCTGAGAGAGCCAAAATACAGTGTCAGGTTCGAAGACGAACGCATGCCCAACTTCGTAGAACTCCTAACCCGGCAAGAAATGCGGCGCACAGTCAATCGGCTAGCGTCAGAAATTGTTGAGCGCATTGACGTGCTGGATAACCTTGCGCTTGTCGGAATTCATACTCGCGGGGTGCCCTTGGCTCATCTGCTGGCTGAGCAAATTAGTCATTTAGAAAACCACACCGTTACAGTGGGTACGCTCGACATCACTTTTTATCGAGATGACCTCGACAGCATTGGCATTCGCACCCCCGAGCGCACTGAAATTAATTTTGATTTGGCAGGTAAAACGCTAGTGCTAGTGGACGATGTGATTTACAGCGGCCGCACCATTCGAGCAGCCATGAACGCGGTTAATGACTACGGGCGGCCCGATATGATTCAGCTAGCTGTGCTGGTCGATCGCGGCCATCGACAGTTACCAATTCATCCCGACTTTGTCGGCAAGGTCGTGCCCACGGCCCGCGAAGAAATCGTAAAAGTATTCATAGCTGATATTGATGGCCATGATGCCGTGCACCTGATTCGCCGCGAGATGAACTAGCTGAGCCAACAGCCGAGGCGCAACCACCTGAAAATACATGAAAGCCTATCGCAGACGTGAGTTCGACGGGTTTAGAAGATGGCGGGAGGTAGAGCCGGCAAGCCTTTGAACTCCAGGTCTAAAGCCGGTTTCTTCTCCTGGTATAGCAATCCGTGGATAGATCCGGTCAGTCAATGAAAGCTTGGTCAACGACTTGCCGAAAGGGTTGGCCAGACTGAATCTGTTTTCGCATGCGGTTTTTCAAAACAAACCATTGATGCTCAATGGGATTTAAATCCG
>JBCCJU010000264.1:0-5890 GCA_039027715.1 Cyanobacteria bacterium P01_C01_bin.120 | reverse complement strand
GCGATTTGTGAGTTGTCTGGCAGCACGTAAGCAACCAAACGCTTGTTGCCTAGGGCATCTTCCGGAGCCAGCACAATCCCCTCTTGCACCGTGGGATGTTGATTCAGTAAGGCTTCAATTTCAAATAGCTCGACCCGAAAGCCGCGAATTTTAACCTGGTGATCGGCTCGACCCAAAAATTCCAGAATGCCGTCTCCGCGATCGCGCACTCGATCGCCACTTTTGTACATACGGGCGGTCGCATCCGCCGCAAACGGATCGGGCAAAAACCGCTCTGCAGTGATTTCAGGCCGATTGAGATAGCCCCGACCAACCCCAATTCCGCCAATGTAACGTACACCCCCCGTACCGGCAGCCCCCGGCGGCCGGGCCTCATCAAGCACATAAGTCTGAACCTGGGAAATAGCTCGTCCGATGGGTGAAGTTTCGGCTCCGTCAACAGCCTCGGGACCAGCAATATCGCACATGGTCGACACGATGGTGGCTTCCGTGGGGCCATAGGTGTTGACCAGGCGAATGTGCTTTCCGACCTGCTGCCGCCACTGGGCTAACTGAGCGGGAATAGCCTTTTCACCGCCAATAGTCAGCAGTCGCAAGCTGTCTGGCGGAGTCAGGCCGGTGCGCGCTAGCTCGGTGGTCAAAAAATGCCAAAAAGCGGTGGGCAGGTTCCAGACAGTAATCTCCCATGCCTGCGATCGCTCCAAAAAGGCCTGCACTGAACCGATCATTTCATCTGTGCGCAGCACCAAAGTTGCCCCCCGCACCAAACAGCAAAAAATCTCTTCGGCTGCGGTGTCAAAGCTGATGGAACAAAACTGCAGCGCGCGATCGCCGAGCTGCAAACCGTAGGCTACACCTGCTGTTTGGGCATAGGCCGTAATGGAGCGATGCTCGATCATCACACCCTTAGGCTTACCCGTCGATCCGGAAGTGTAAATAACATATGCCAGGTTGTGGGGCGGCATCTGACAGAGCAGATCGGCCTCCAACTCTTGCGCAATATCCTCTAGCTGGGCGTCAAGGCAAATGACTTGTGTGGTGTCAGACAGCATCCAGTCTGACTGACTAGCACGATTGGTCAGCAGCAGGGGCATTTGGGCATCCGTCTGCATCATTTTCAGTCGCTCTACTGGATAACTAGGATCCATGGGAACGTAGGCACCACCGGCCTTGAGGATCGCCAACATGGCGATGATCAGTTCAGGAGAGCGAGGGAAACAGATACCCACCAGCACCTCAGGGCCAACTCCCTGTCGCTGCAAAAACCGAGCGAGCTGATTGGCGCGAGCGTTGAGTTGGCGATAGGTATGTTGCTGCTCTTGAGCGACCAGAGCGATCGCGTCAGGAGTTCGCCCAACTTGAAGCTCAAACTGCTGGTGAACCAAGGCGGAAGCGCACGATTGAAACATGGCATTAAATAATGACTGGGCAACAACTTTCAAGCCATGGAGATCTATCACCCGCTAGCGGGGCTGACTGGAGCCTTCTCGGGTGAAAACCATGGTTTTCCAGAAAAATATGAATATTTTGTTAAAGAAATTGGGAAAACTATGAAAAAAGTTTTATTTCTTTTTATCTATTCACAAATACGTATATTTTATTTTTCTTTAAACTTCTTCGGTAGAATTACTTAATATCACCCCCTTCCCTGATAAAGCTGCGGCAAATTTCTCAGTGTAAATCTATAAATTTTAGAATAAAATGCTACTGACAAAAATTTAGCCTGAGTGCAATCACTTAGGCTAAAAAAGTAATATGTGCCTTAAATAAAACCATTGTCGTTGAGCAATCAATGAAGAAGCCAGTGTAGCTAGCGCTACTGGTATCAGTGCCTGTATTTATCGATATAGAAATTGCTCTGACTAACAAATAAGCCCAAGGTTGGCTCAGTTAGATTTAGAGCAATTGCACTATTCCAGGACTTGTGCTGATTCTTTGGACTCGGATTGCTATTGATCTGCCACTATCTCAAGCCCTCTAGACAGGCTTCGCTAGTGCCCCGCCACACTTCCTACGGTGGATGACGCTGCCTAAAAATAACTTCGTAAACGTCAGGCTTCCCAGAAGTCGGTCTATCGCCCTAGCCAATATCCTCTTTTCAGGATTGGAAATATCGCGGTCGCGCTGTGGAGGATGACCCTAAAATGAAGCATGACTTACCGGAATTCGGTTCCGATTGGAATGCTCGATAGATTGAGGACCTATTAAGAAACTCAGTTTCTCGACTCTCAAGCTGCCATCGCCTTTAGGATGGGGCTGTTGCTGCCGCTGCGGCGTACATGATTGGTATGACAGAACGCAGAAAATCCTGCGGGAAGGACAAGGCCCTGCAAAATGTAGGTTTCGGCTAATGTCCTTGTTTTTTGTCATCTGAATTAGTCCTCTTGCGGGGACAAAGAGCTGATCAACCAATAAATCTTAAAGAGCCTTCAGAGCAGACCTGAACAGGCATTTGAGCCGTTCCCTGCTGAACTCTCATGAAAGAGTGAATACCTTGATGTTGCTGACGTTCTCAGAGTTTTTAATTCATCTCTGAGGCGAGGTTTTGAGTTAGGCGGTGACTGAATGTTGCGAAGCCTGTTTGGCGGCAGCGGCAAGCTCTGCCTGACGGATGGGAATTTTGATGACAAACTCTGCGCCCTCTCCAAGCGTCGAGGTATAGGTGAGATGTCCTCGATGCTTCTGATTAATAATCTCATAGCTGATGGCCATGCCCATACCTGTGCCCTTGCCTACCGTCTTAGTCGTGAAGAAGGGCTCAAACAAGCGATCGCCCAAGTCTGCCGAAATCCCTGGGCCATTGTCTTTTATAGAAATTAGCACCGCATCCTCTGCTGTCCGACGAGTTCGGATATGAATCATTGGGTTTTTATCAGCAGATGCTGAAGGATCAATCGGCCCTTTTCTGGACAGAGCAAACTTTTCTTCTAGAGCATCAATGGCGTTGGAAAGAATGTTCATCAGAACCTGGTTGAGCTGACCGGGATAGCACTCTATCAAAGGCAGCGTATCGTAGTCCTTAACAATTTCGATAGCTGGCTGGTTAGGTTTTCCCTTCGTACGGTGTTGCAAAATCATAAGGGTGCTGTCAATGCCATCGTGGATGTCAGCTTCTTTGAACTCTGCCTCATCCAGTCTTGAGAAGGTACGTAGAGACATCACAATTTCGCGAATCCGCTCAGAGCCTATCCGCATGGACTCCATCAGCTTGGGCAAGTCTTCGATCATAAAGTCCAGATCGATGGAGTCTACCCGTTCTTCAACCTCTGGATCGACGCCCGCTTGCTTACGCTGATAAAGCTCTATCAGCTCCAATAAATCACTGACATAGGTTTGAGCATGGGTAAGATTGCCAAAAATAAAGTTGATCGGGTTGTTGATTTCATGGGCGACTCCGGCCACCATCTGTCCTAATGCTGACATTTTCTCGCTTTGCAGCATCTGGGCCTGAGTTCGGTGTAGCTCTTGCAGAGTGGCCTGGAGTTCTCGGGTGCGTAGTTCAACCCGATCTTCTAATCCCTCATTTAAGGCTTCCAACTCTACAAAGGTTTGCTGCAGCTGTTGCGCCATTTGGCTAAAAGAGTCTGCTAACGCGTCTAGTTCTTGAATTCCTGCCCGCTGTAAATCGATTGTTAGTGGAGCTTGGTTTTCGACATGAGCCTGCTGGGTGGCAAAGCGATCGCGGGCAGATGCCGCTAGTATTTGGCTCGCCTGACTGAGCTTAAATATTGGCTGAGTGATTCGTCGAGAGGTATAGATACCTAGCACAGTAGCGACTGCCAAAGCGCCAAGACACAGCAGAATAGTCGTACGGGTATTGGCGTCGATTTCAGCCATAAAGTCTGACTCAGGCACGACAGTGACGACAACCCAGTCCAACCCAAACTCATCCTGCCAGGGCTCAATTCGTACATAGCTGCGCTCTCCTTGCAGCTTCAGCTTCAGTTCTTGGCCAGTAGTGACTTCCTGCCACCCCCCCCGAGTCTGTAGCTCCCGGCTAATGCCCTGAACGATGGGGTCAGCGCTTTCTAGAACGTTAATCCGTTTAATCTTATTCTCCTGCCCCTTCAGCTCAAAGGGGGCATGGTTACCGGAGTTGGCAATCAGCATGCCATCACGTTCCATGATGAAAATCTGACCCGATGGACTGATATGCAACTCTCGCAGAAATTTGCTTAGCTTTAGCAGATGGATATCGGCTGCTATCATGCCCAGCAGTCGGTCGTTGGCATCGTAAATGGGGCGGCCAGCGGAAGCAGTAATGTAGGGATTGCCTCCGGGGGATGTCCACACAAAGATCCTTGACCAAATTGGTTTGCCAGCTGCCACTGGCTCCGTGTACCAGACTTCCTTAGAGTTATCAAAATCCCAGGTCTCGTTCAGACCTGCTCGTCGTCCTTGGTGATCAGCAGCGTAGTTGGAAACATTGTTGGGCAGTTCACCATGCCATTCTTCCAAGGTGAGCGTTTCACCATCGTATTTGGCGACCCCAGCTCCAGCTCCGCTCGTGAGGCCATAGCCAATATAGGTCAGGTCATGGGCTTGCATCTGGCTCCAAAAGAATTGGGTAACCTGCTCGGGATCATTCACATCAAGAATTCCCATGCGAATGGCGTCGGCATTAACTCGGTTGATGCCTTGAGGAACCGATAAATAGCTATCAAGATGATCACTAACAGAGCTATTGGTCTTGTATATGAGCGAGTCAGCTAGCTCGTCAATTGCCTGATGACCATTTTGGAAGGAAAGATAGCCGACTATTCCTACTACTGCGAATATCTGCACCACAAATGGAACAATCAGCAGCCACTGCAGCGACAATTTGAAGCGAGATTGGGTGAGGCGTCGCATGGGTTCTAGGGTCATGGAGTTGTTGGCCCGAAAAGGAGAGATTTTGAGCCTGCCAGCAGTATTCCCGCCAAAAGACATCAATATCAATCAAACGGAAAATCAGCCTTTATAGAAGTATTCCCACTTAAAATGGCGTTGAATATTAGTGACCAGTTGTTTGGTTTGCTGGTAGCCTTGCTGCAATTTTTCAAGAAAATAGCCTTTGCAAAGATCGAGTCCACTACCACATCGTCGAATCGTAGGTTGCCATTCAAGAAACGTCTCATGGGACAATATAGGTGACAAATAGGCGTAGACGGTGCGTTTGTTCCTTCTGGGGTGATAAGCAATGTCTTTGATTTGATAGCCTTGCCGTCGTAACGCATAAGCTTGCTCATAGCGCTTTAGGCATTGAGGCTGTTTACTTTCAGCTTCTTGTGTTAAGACCAACAGAATAGGGGTAGAAGGCGGCATCGAATCGCTGCTTTGAGGCGCTAATTGGACCGTATTCAACTCGCCTAAAGTCTTACATATGACCTTTGAAAGTTTTCTCTGGTTTCTCTTCGAGATTCTGCAATAAATGAAAGCGGTCCACGACCCGGATGGTATCCAGTGCGCTTTTGCTCATCCTACGCTTGTAGGTTTTGAAGCGGTCGGGTAAAAGCACAATCGGTTGATGGGTTTCAAGCTCGACCAAAATCGTCCCATAGTTGTGGCCTTTTCGTAACGCAATATCATCCACGCTGACAATGCATATTAACGTCAGTTCAGGTTAAGCAGCGGGTGGCAACGCCCACTCTAATTGCAGGGCGGGTTTCTGCGGTTGATGGCAATAAGCAATTAGGCCGCAGACGAGGTTGACCATGAAATTGGTGGGGCTGCGATACTGGGAATGTTCGCCTTCGGCATGCTTCGCAAACGATTTGCGAGATATTCTTCAGTTGGTCAATCACCGTTTCAATGATGGCCCGCTTTCTGGCTAGAAGCTTGTCCGTCAACCGCATGAGCTTGTTTTTCATGTTCCGCTTGGGCTTGGCGAAGAACTCAATGCCGAAGTCCT
>JBCCJU010000263.1:0-5916 GCA_039027715.1 Cyanobacteria bacterium P01_C01_bin.120 | reverse complement strand
CACCTGCCCCCAAAATTCTTTGGTGCCGTTGCCATCAGTGACGTGGGCTTTAAGCATATAGTCGGTGCCCCACTTGATGGCATCCAGGGCCTCATCTAGCTGACCAATTTGACTGTAAGCCTCTTCATATTCGTTGACACCCCAGCTCAGCATCGTCATCGAAGCCGCCATGGGGAAGCCAAACTTCACGTGATCGCCGGCGTCATAGTAGCCGCCAGACAGGTCTCTCCCGACATCGGCGCCGTCATTAACGGCAGAATCGCCTCGCCACTCGAGGCGCTTGTCGTCTGGCAAGGGGCCCGATCGCTGAGCCTCATAGAAAAGGAAAGACTTTTGCAGCGCCTCAGCATAGTTGAATTGCCCCGTAGACGGATTGGGGTCGAGAGCGGGCGGCGTCGGCACCGGCATCGGTGTTGGTTGTGGCGTCGGCGGGTTCGGGGGCGTCGTGCCCGCATCGACGGGAATCAGCTCCAGATAATTCACGTTGAAGGAGTCGCTCAGCATGTCTAAGCGCAACTGATGGTTGCCGCCGTCGAGGGTCAGTTCTTCGCTGGTGACGGTTTTCCAGTCTTGCCAACTCCCGGTGCCGTCGAAGGTGAAGGTCGTGTCTTCTCCGCCGATGCTGGCCTTCATCGAGAACTGTCCGCTGCGCTTCGATGCCACTCGAGCGGACAGTTTATAGGTGCCGCTTTCTGGCAGCGCCACATCGTAGGTTAACCACTCGCCCTGCCGAATCCAGCCGACGTTGTGGCCGCCACCCACATCTGAAGTCGTTTGAATATCAACGGCATCGTTACGATATTTGCCACCGGAATTGCCCTGGCTGTTGTCACTGAAGCGGGTATAGTCCTCCGCTTCAATCCGGATGATTTCTCCGGCAGCGGCTAGTGGCTGGACAGGAGCATTCTCGGAGGGGACTGCCCCCTCATCGCTGAGCGGCATGGCCTCACCGCCGGCGTCGGCCATGTCGCCACTGGTGGAAGGCGAGAGAGGCTCTGCTGCGGATGGGGGCGTCGGCATCGGGTCAGCCGTACCGAGACCATTGACCCTGAGATTATTCACCTCAGGATCAGTCCCTTGTTCCTTACGAGCGCTGAAACCAACGGAAATGCGACTGTCGGGAGCGATGCTGTCATTCCATAACTCGCTATCGATGACGTAGCGATCGCCGTCATCGCTTTGGATGCGGCCCCCCCAGATATTTTCAATCGTGAAGGGGGCATCGAAAGATAACTGGGACCAATCGAGGGACTCAGTGCCCGTGTTGGTGATGATGAGTTGGGCCGTAAACCCGACTCCCCAGTCGTTATTAACAACAAATTCAATTGTGTGCATACAAATTTATTCCCCGGAATGTTGAGTAACCGGTGATGCCTAGATTCCAAGATGCGAAGCTGAAACGAACGCGTAACTCAGTCGGATTGTCCTGATACTCACGTCTGAGAGATAAGTAGCCAGCTCAAATTTGTCGGCTGGATCAAGCCTTGAGCTGGGTTCGTTGGAGCGATCGCGTAATTTGCGGGGGTTGCCTCGTAACCTCTTGGCAAAGCTCTTGCAACGTTTCTCAATCACAACCCCCACCGAGCACCATCGGCTTCACCGACTTTGGAAGCGATGCCCGAGTTAATCGCCCTGGAGAATATTCAACGGGAGGCTAAAGTCCTTGCCTCGATATCCAGGAAGTGATGATTGAGAGCTTAAGGAGAGTTTGCTGCACCTGAGTGACTCGACTATTTCGGTCTCTTGATAGTGGGTCCAAACCTAGAAGTGACGACTGGTAGGCACCGATGCACTATGAAGAAAACGTGAGGCTGATGTTCCTGATAGCATCCATATTCCTGAGATTTCCGTGATTTGTCGGAGATTTTGGGGCAAGAATACCCTGATAAAGGTGTAGATTCATGAAATTTGCGTGATTTACCGGAGATTGCAGGGACTGTCATCATTCCAATGCCCAATCCTCCGACAGCTAGAGTTTCAGCTCCTTCGCGGAGGCAATTGGGGCCGCCCGCTCATGCTGATGCCATCGGGTTTCTAGCCTTGATAGCTGATACGCCCCGAGCCAAGAAGCGTGATAGGAACACCCCCCCTTTGGGCCGCTGGGGCGATCAGCGACTCAGTCCGTAAGCCCATGCATAAAGTAGGCTGACACCCATAACAGCAGGCCTCTGACTGCCCATTTTTGCTGCAGTGACAGCCGCGATCGCGAAATCAAAGCGCAGCCGATCAGAGGCAATAGCACCCCCAACTCGATGCCCAGGTTGTAATAAAAGTAGTAGTTGTAGAGACTGATTTTTCCGGCGCTGGGCAGTAGGCCGAACGGTAGACGAAAGGGGCGATCGCTTACGGGCCAAAGCAGCGGCAGCGGAGTCACGCCCACTAGCAAATCCATCCCAATATGGGAGTATCCGGCGAAGAAAAGCGGTATGCTCGACCGCCATAGCCTGTCTCGCCTCGCTCCTGAAATAATGAGACTAACAAGGGTGAAAATTGGGAGGGTCGCTGAGAAAATCAGTGAGTGACTTATACGTAAGCCACTATTGGCACTGAGATACAAAATCGGCACCACATAGTCTAAATCAGGAATCAAAGCAATGACGATCAGCCACCCCAGCCAGATTGATCGACGAAATTTGGTTGGGGCGCGATCGCGATACATCACCCAGCCGATGGCGTCGCCAACCAAACCATGCCCAATAAAAGACGACATCTGTCCCTACAAATGCTGTAGTAAATAGCTCAGAAAGGAAATTGATTTCATGAGAGGAGCTGATAGTTATGTTTATAGCCGCTAGGCATCTTTGCGTTGACGCCTAGGAATTGTAATAAAAAAGTCTGTGCTTTCTCCGGGAATTGATTGACAGGTAAGTTTTCCCTGATGCAGCTCTGTAACGATTTGATGGCTAATTGACAACCCTAAACCAGTTCCTTTGCCGACTGGTTTAGTCGTATAAAAGGGATCAAAAATTCGCGATTTCACCGCTTCCGGTAGCCCCCCCGCATTGTCATTGATCTGAATTAGAATTTGCTCATCTGCTGCAATAGCAGTACGAATATAAATTTTCAAGGGTTTTGCTGTTTGGGAGCCAACAACTGCTTTGGCAGCGGTTTCTTCTAAGGCATCGATCGCGTTTGCCAACAGGTTCATAAAAACTTGATTGAGTTGACTAGCAAAACACTCAACCAAAGGTAGCTGACCATAGTCTTTTATCACTTGAATTTCTGGGCGCTGACCATTAGCTCTAAGGCGATGTTCCAAAATCAGTAGCGTACTGTCGATGCCGTCGTGCAAATCGACCGTTTTGCAAATCGCTTCATCGAGCCGTGAAAAAGTCTTTAGGGATTTCACGATTGCCGCAATCCGTTCTGCCCCTACCTGCATCGAAAACAGCAGCTTGACAACATCTTTCTTCAAAAAAGGCAGGTCAACTGCTTTTTGCTCGGCCAAAATTTCCTTTGGCGGCTGGGGAAAATGTTTTTGATACAGCTCTATTATCGATAAAAGCTCTTTCATATAGATTTGAGCAGGCTTTACATTCCCCTGAATAAAGGTGACAGGGTTATTGATTTCATGAGCCACCCCCGCAATCATTTGCCCGAGCCCCGACATTTTTTCCTGATGAATCAACTGGGCTTGAGTCCAGCGCAGTTCCTGTAGTGTCTTCTCCAGTTCATTCGCTCGAGTTTGAGCAACCTCCCGACTCTGCTTCAGCTCCTTTGCCTGCGATTTTAAGGATTTAACCATAGCCTGCAAGCGATCGCCCATTTGATTAAAAGCTTCTGCCAGGGTGGTGAGTTCGTCATTGGTTTGCAGCTCGATTTTGCGCTCCCATTGCCCATCTGTGATGTTTTGGGTGCCCACCGTGAGCTGCTGTAGCGGCTGAGTAATCGAGCGACTGAGAAAACGAGCTAAATAAATACTGCCAATAGCGGCTGCCAGTGCGACTAAAAGCCCTTCTAGCAAGGTTTTACGTAACTGCCCTTGCAGTGGACCAGTAGCCAAGCCCACACTCAGCGCCCCTACGGTTTCATCCCCCACGACAATGGGTTTACCCATGATCAGAGCTTCTTGACGCCACTCCAAAATGGGCTGATCGCTTGCTAGAATTTTTTTGCCTAAACTGTCGGGTTCTAGATAAATGGTTAAGGAATCTTCAGCAAACGCATCGGCAATGATTCGTCCATCCGTTTGATAGAGCTGAGCCTGGACAAGAAGCTGCCCATCTTGGAAGCTATGGTCGAGATTATTAACAATTTCGCTGGCGGCTTCAAACTGATTAAAGTAAAGAGCATTACTAGTCGATGCCGATAAAGCGTTGAGCATAAGTTCTGCTTGCTGCTCTAACTCAGCGTGAGAACTGACCCGCTCTCGTAACAGTGCCAGACTGCTGATGGTCAGTACTGCTGCCACGGCTAAACCGCCCATAGTGATGGAAATCTTATTTGAGAGCGCGCCCCGATACTTCTTAGGACTACCGAAATTTCGCATTTACTCAAGCGTTAAACGGTAAAGTTCTTTTAACCGTCCAATCGATTGCTCGACCGGAAATTCATCAAATTTGGTGGTATTTTCAAAACTATCTAAAGCCGTGTTTCCCTCTGGCGATTGATCCATTGCGAGCAATTGATTTTTGATCGCATTTACTTGCTCGGCTGGCAGTTCAGGCCCAGCCAAAACGATATGCCGGGCAACCATCTCGCTTTCGAATATCACCTTCATAGACGCCTGAATCTCATCCGGCAATTCGTCAAAGGTACCACTATCGATTGCCCCAGCATCGGTCTTACCACTAACAACAAGCTCAACGGTGTTACTTTCGTCAGCGCTAAAAACAAATGCCACCTCATTCTCACCGATACTGCCGTTATTGGCAGATTGCTCAACCAGTTCCAGACCAGCGGCTTGCAAAGAGACTAGGGGCAACATATAGCCTGATGTTGAGAAGTCACTCTCAAGGGCAATACGCTGGCCATCCAGCTCCTCAATGGTTTGAATCTCACTGGTTTGGGACACAAAAATGAGACTACTGTACTCGGCAACTCCTTTTTTCCAGCGCCGCAAAAGCGGCTCTGCCCCTGTGTTAGTACTCACAATCATGGCCGGATAGGGGCTGTCGAAGTAAAGATCGACTTCGCCCTCAGCAATCCAACTCTCCATAGTTTTTAAATCTGGCGCAATTTTCACCTTCACTGCTTTAATTCCAGTATCGGTTAAACGGCTTTCCAGATAGTCTGCCAAAGGCATATAGTCAGCTACTTTTTTGGTCGGATTGTTGGAGATATCCCCGAGGACAAGGGTCTCATCTGCAGTAAATTCGACATCATCGACTGATAAATCGTCTGGAGCCTCAGCCACAGGCTCTGCCGAATTGCAGCCAATCATCAACCCGGCTAAGCATAGAGATAAAACATAATTTGCAGACTTCAAGGTCATTTTTTGGACGATCATTCTGTAAACTATATTTTTCCCATTATTCAGAACGAACGCATACTTTTTAACAAATAAACTTTCAAGACAGGCGTTAAGGTAAGTTAATTCCTCAAAAGCATTTCGATTGATCGCTTCATGGCGATTCTTTAAATCTTAAGCTGTTGAGGAATTTCATCAGTTAGCGATAGAAATTTTACAAGATAAGCATTGCCTCATCCATTTTGACTTTCTAAACTAAAAGTAAAAATCTTAGCTGACAGGGTATTAAATATCCAAACAATGACAAACTCTTAAAAATGATAGCGATTTTCAATAAGTCCCCTATTTCTTGAAGGGCCAATGAATGATATAGCAATCCGTATAAAGGTCAGGTCGGTTAAAGTAGATAAAAAGTTTGGATTCCTGCCGATGCCCGCCGCCTACAGTCTCGACCTGCGCCAGAAAGCGATCGCCGCCCTCGAAGCAGGGCACTCCAAAGCCGCTGT
>JBCCJU010000262.1:0-6026 GCA_039027715.1 Cyanobacteria bacterium P01_C01_bin.120 | reverse complement strand
GCCTGTCTTGGATGCACTTAGCCACTCTGTGACCACCTCGTCATCTACCCAGAACGTCAGACTGCCTCGGTTCTTAAGCGCTTCGTCATACTCTTTCCAGTTGCGGATGCGATACTGCTTTTTGCTGGATTGCTCTGACATTGGGAGATTCAGCTTGAGGCTATTGCTTTCAGTATCGCACTTTATCCGGATTGTTTATGCAACAACGCCGCTGTGGACTAGTAATGGCGGACTATCGCAGTACGAAGTTGATTGCACCGTTCACCAGCGAAGGAGCTTACCGCCATGGAAATCTTCTGGGCTAGACCAGACTCCAGGAGAAGAGGCCAACCAGTATTAAGCTCATGACGCCGATGAGATTTTCTAATTTTTCGACGGGAGCAGGCAGACTGACCGTAAATCGCTTGAGCAGACCATAGGCTAACCAGCCGAGACCAATGGTGGTGATCGCCTTGACCAAGTTGCCCCAACTGTAAGCTTCCCAGTAGACGGCGTTACCGGCGATGAGTCCGCCAATCAGCAGGAATGCCGCCGGCCAAAGTCCGGCTGGAATTTTCTTTTCTGATGCCGAAATGTGGGGCAGGAAGATGATTTTGGCAAAAACAATCGCTGTTCCCACTGCGGCAACGTTCATGGCAACAGTTTGCCAAGGCAGCACACTTTTTAGCACTAGCGATTTGGCTCCGAACCCAGTAAGCAGCGGCAGCCCCGCTAGAGACAAGCCGGCGATCGCTAAAATTCCCCACGCCTGGTGGCTCATGGGTTTTTGTCGCAGTACATCAATATCGCGACTGGGCAAAGCGCTGGTGGAAAGGAACAGAGTCGCTTTTGCCAAACCGTGACCAAGGGCATAAACTCCCCCAATGGGAGGCACCGCCAAAACAAATCCCATTTGCGAAATTGTGCTCAGGGCAAACAGGCGCTTAATATCGCGTTCAAAGATGGCAAAAAACACCCCCAATAGAGCCGTGCCGATACCGAATACCCGCACCATCACGTCCACACTGTCCAAAAGTTCGGCACACCGCAGCAGGGGGAAGATTCCTGCCTTAATCGCCACGCCCGACAGCATCGCTGACACGGGAATTTCTGACTCGGAATGGGTGAGGGGCAGCCATAATCCAGAAATAAATACTCCGCCCTTGGTTAATAGGCCAATCAAAATCAGCACAAGCGCATCGACTGGGGCCTGACTCAAACCGCTGAACCGAAAGGAAGAGGTTGCCTGATAAACCAGCATGGCACCCATGAGATAAAACAGCATGGCGGTGTTGCTGACGAATAAATATCGCAAAGCCACCCAGACCGTCCGCTCGGTGCGACCATAGGCAATGAGCAAAAAGACGGCAATGCTGGCGCACTCTAAGGCGACATAGACACTGATAAAGTCATTACAGACGAAAATTGAATTGAGGCAGCCGTGCAAGATACTGAGCTGCGTATAAAAGTAAGGACGGCGATCGCTTTGCCAACAGTAGGAAACAACGGCTGCCGTCACCAAGCCATTGGTCAAAATAAAAAATCCGCTTTGGGCGTCGAGCTGTAGACTGACGCTAAAGCTATCCAGCAAAGCCAAGCTGAAAGCATCTTGCTGGAAGATTAGTGTGCTCCCAAATATGGTTGATGCTAGGGCAATTCCCAGAGCCAAAAATCGGTCAATTTTCGGCATGAGATAAATACAAAACCCTATGAACAAGGGCAAAATCAGCCAAATAGTTGAAATAGTAGTCATGGTCAGCAATGAAACAAACTGCTGCAGCCCTCACAACTACGGGGGCCAAGCGTTAGAGACCTTGATAAAAGTCATATCTAATTTTACATAGATTTTAACCAATGTATTTTTCTTTTTTAATTGCAATTAGTAAATATGTGAATCATGCCTGCAGATCATCGACTGACTTGATGCGTTAGTGGGTCTACCTGATTGCCAAACGAATTGATCAGCGGGACGGAGGTGAAGGGAGGCCGGTTCGGAGTGGGTAAACGCGGCGGATTCTTTTACTGAATTCAGCCAAGCAGCTACATTATTTCCCGTTAGATCACGAAAAATACTGAAATTCGTAATCCATAGGACACTCAGAAGGACAACAAACACGATAATTTAGCCAGCATGACATGGTGTGTGTTGAGGAGTTAAGGGTCAGTGGTATTAGGAGACAGTCTAAAAAATTCGTTTGCCGGTCGGATTGGTAACGCTCACGTGCTGTTTGGCCTGGGACTACTGTCCGGGATCGCTGCAACGATCGCAGTGGGAACCCTGCGCCCCATGCTGACGGCAATGTGGCGGCAACCACTGCCAACCAACGTTTCCACCACTGGCGGCGTCACAGCTGATGAGTCGCAGACAATCGCTAGTGCGGCCACCACCGATGCCCCGGTTGATTTGGCCATCTATTTCACCGATGTTGAGGCGGTGCGATTGACTCGCAAACGCTTAGAAATGGAAGCGATCGCAGACGCTAACTTGAAGCGATCGAAAGAATTGGCGATTCAGGCAATTGATGTCCGCGATGCGGGCCGCGAAGACGACGAAGAGACGCTTTCAGAGCTGCAACATCAGGAATTTCTTTGGACAGCGGCCCTGCAGCAGTTGGCGCAGATTCCCGAAGACTCCATGCTGGCAGAAGCCGCAGCGGAAAAACGCGAAGGCTACAGCGCCATTTTGAGGCCAGTTCAAGCAGATATTGATCAGCTAAAATCAGCTTTCTTGGCAGATATTGCCGAAGCCACGGGACGACCTCGGGCGATTCGCATCACCATCTGCCATCTTTCGGGACGCTGCCTGGACTACAGAGGCGATCAGCCTCCAGCGAGTCCGGCCAGTCTGATTAAGTTGCCGGTAGCCGTTGTTTTAATGAAAAAGGCGACGGATGAGAGTCTCGATATCGGCGAAGACATGTACATCGACTCCCACAACTGGACGGAGAATGCCAACGGGGCCAAGATTTTTATCAAGCATGAATATCCCATCCGGGAAGTGATGGTGCGGATGATTAAAGAGAGCAACAACATTGCCACTAATCAACTGCTGGATTATCTGGGCTGGGAATATATGGACGATACCCTGCAGGAAATGGGGTACGAGAAAACTAAGATTCGGACTAAGTTGATTGGCGATCGCACGGCGCCCACCCGCAACCGAGCTGTCGGCATTAACGTCATGACCTCCAATGAAGTCACTGAAATGATGCGGCAGGTCTATACCTTTGAAAGCCCAGGTGCGGATGAAATCTTAGATGCCCTGGTAGGACAGTACGATTGGGAGTTCGGCTACACTGCCGTCAGTAAGCTGCGCAATAAGCGGGTGGCTTGGATTGGCGAAAAAACAGGCCAGAACTCTAAAGTGATTGGCAGCTCAACCGCTGTGAAGATTGACGATGAACGCTATGTTCTGACGGTCACCATTGATCACAGCGCCAACCAACGGATGCTGCGTCAAGTCATTGGCGATGTGATTCAACATGTTTTAGATGACGGCCATCTAGTGTCAGTAACCCGCTAAAACTTGAGCAAGATTCAGCAGCGCCGAGATCTCCCATTTTTCTCTGGCAGAAGCTTGAGGAAACCTAAAAATGTTAAGAATTGTTATGAAGATTTTCTAGATGTCTGTTATGGTTAACATGAACAAAAGATTTGTGAAGGAAATTTAATATGCGCTATACAGTTGAAGATGGCGGTCGGTTAAATAATTTCGCCGTTGAACCGAAGATGTATCAGGCTGAGCCACCAACCGCTAATCAAAAGCGCAATTACATTATTTTGGGTGCGCTGGCTACGGGTTTACTTGTGGGTGTTTGCTCCATTGCCTTCGTGGTTTCCTAAGCAGTGCTTTAGCCAGAAAGATTGAGATATTCAGAGCCGTTCTGCTGCTAGTAGCGGAGCGGTTTTGTTTATGCAATATATGATGTCGACCCCTGGTAGGCGATTCTTTTCTCAGCGGCTAAATTAGTGAAATGCTCGACTTTAGTGTCCATTTATCCAGCGATCGCCGATGGAAACGCCTGCAAAAAGTCTGTTTGAACAGTTCTTGGCCCCCCTCTTTGGTCAGTTGATTGATAGAGAAGCGCTGCTGCAATTACGCAACCGCATTGATTGGGAAGCAGAGATGGCAGCGATCGCCAATCCCCACTTGGTGTACCCGGACTATTACCTGAGCAGTGACTTTCACGGGGTTGAAAACGGCTATCTCAGCATTGACGCTGCGATTACCTACGATCCCATTACTCAGTATGTGCTGCCGCCCGGGGAAACCTGGGTGCGAGAAAGTCTGGTAAACGCGATTCAGGGAAGTCCTCGCCGTATCCTTGATTTGGGCTGTGGCACCGGCACCACTACGCTAATGCTGAAACAGCGATTTCCGCAGGCAGAGGTAATGGGAATTGATCTCTCGCCTCAAATGCTGGTGATGGCGACCCATAAGGCTCGTGAAGCTCAGCTGGAGATTGACTTTTGCCACGGCGATGCGATCGCCACCGGACTAGAAGAACGCTCTTTTGATGTCGTGTGTGCGACGCTGCTGCTGCATGAAACGCCGCCTGCCGTTTCGAAGGCAATTTTGCGCGAGAGCTTTCGACTGCTGACGCCCAACGGTCAGGTTTGGCTGCTTGATGGCAACCAGCAAACCCTACGCGCGGTGGACTGGCTCAACACTATCTTTGAAGAACCGTTTATCCGCGATTATGGTCAGGGCAATCTGGATGCCTGGTTGGGCTACGCGGGATTTGAGGCCGTTCGCACAGAGACTATTTTTTGGCTGCACCAGCTCAGCCACGCTCGTAAGCCTATTGCTGCAGCAGAGGCGGCTGTTTCCCCGCATTCCGTAGGCGTTTGGGACACTGACCCAGCCGAATTTGAGCCTGTTCCCGCAGTCTAGAAAACCTGATCTTTAGGGTAAACTGAGCGGTTTGTTGTGCTCATGTCGATCATTAGATTTCTTTATGTCGCCGCTTTCCATAGCAAACCGCAATCAGGTCAGGTATGTTCAGGTGCGGTAACCCTTACACAGCGATGCTTTTGCCTTCTACCTTCCGTTCGACTCCGCTCACGGCAAGCTGCCTTCTGCCTTTTGCCTTCTGCCTTTTACAGTATTATCCCAATTCAAACGTAGTGACCCCAAAGATGCGGTCGGTCGGTAGTTTGGGCGCTGTGGGCAGATACATTCGCGCCGTTTCAAACATGCTGTTGAGGTCATATTTCTGGGCCAGGGCGACGGCAGCCGCGTTGACTTCCGGCACATCCAGGTAGAAAGGTTGACTTACGGGAACTTGAGCCCGCAGCGCCAAAAAAAGAACTTCAGCCTGGGCCGGAGCGTCAGCAAACAGGGGGCCAATTTTGTAACCCTGGCGGCAAGGCCGCAGGATGCCGTATCCGGCCAGCGATCGCCCATCTTTAATCAGTCCCACCCCATGACTCTCGGGTTGCGTCAGCCAGCCGCGCAAAAAAGCCGTGCGATCATCGGGAAAAAAGGGGCGATCGTACTCGATGATCTGGTCAATCGGTAGGGACGATAGCGGTACAATGCCGTCCCTATCGGCCACTGATGGCGGCGCCATACCCTCCCTGTAACCTTCATAGCGAACGTTGCGATAGGCCAATTGAAAGCCTGACTTTAAATAATTGCTCTGCTGATCGACTACGCCATCAAGTCCTACGGTACGGCCCTGTAGAGAAGCCAGTCCCGCCTGCCAAATTTGCCAGCCATAGCCCTGCCCTCGAAACTCGGGCCGCACAATGTAAAACCCTAAAAAGCTAAAAGTAGCGCCATATTTCACCACTGAGATGGCAGCAATGGGCTGCTCCTCTAGCCAACCCATCAGAAAGCCGTCAGGATCCGCTGCATAGAAGCAGTCGGCATCATGCCGGCCAGGATTCCAGCCTTCAGCGGCAGCCCACTCAACGGCGACATCCAAATCTGCTCGGGTCATCGATCGAATGATGTAGTTTGACATACGCTTTTGACGAGCTCTTGGCTATTGATTGCAAATTATTGGAGGACAACCGATGTCTGACACTTATCCTCGCGACCT
>JBCCJU010000261.1:0-6081 GCA_039027715.1 Cyanobacteria bacterium P01_C01_bin.120 | reverse complement strand
TTTCTAAAGGAACTCCATCATCAAAAATTAAATCCGTTGGCGGCGCGGGCGGCTCCCATTCCGGAGGGGCGGCTTGCGGCTCTAGGGCAATGTCTGGAGTCATAGTGAACCTCCGTCAACTCAGCGGTTGTAGGTTTAAGGTTACTCGGGAACTTAAACCTGCCAACATCATAACGGCTCCAGCGATCGCAATGCCCGAATCGTCCTATTGGTGGGAATTACATACAGTCTGACTCTCTTTGGTCTCAGCTTAAGGCGGTGCAAACGCATCAGGTTTATGAGATGGGGTCCCATTGGTCTTATCTGGCATGACTCTGCTAGCGTGAATTTCAGTCCCTTACCGCCAGCCAGGAAAATCGCGTGTACTTTAGGACCTACTGTAAATGGAGCGGGCTGGATAGTCTATTGGTTTAGAGCTGGTTCTGGAAGAGTTGCGTCAGTTTTTTGCTGAATCGAGCAACTGAGCGATTTGGGCTAAAAAAGCAAACGTAGACAAATGGCTTGTATTTCAGGATTGACTGCTTCCTCTAGATTGCCAGCATCATAATATAATGCAAGCTATTCTCATTAGTAGCCAGCGTTTAAACCAAGCTCCCGTTATGACAGCACCCCTGGTCTCCAATCTTTCCGACAATTGGCTTTTGCCGGGGAGTCCGAGTGATTCACGACTGTTCCATGCCGATGAGGCTGATGGCATTCAAGTTTGTTCGTCTTACCTTGGGCAAGGCTATCGTCAAACCATTTCGCTGCAAGATGATTTGACCTTGGCAATTCACGACTATACCCTCAGCCAGCCTAGAGTAATCGACACACCAGGTAGGGTCAACTGTCTGGAGTTTGAGTTTCGGTTGGCTGGCCCTGACGCTGGGTATAGCTCCTTTATCCCCTACTTTGGCCTAAAAGAGTTTGGGGCCAAACCAGCACAGAAACGGTGTTTCAATGTTGAAGTTTGGTTCAAACGACCAGCCCTGAGCACTTATTTTCAAGCGTTTATGGAGCGCCTGTCGCCTCAACTTCAAACCACTGCCAAGCGCATCATTCAACTGATTTATCGACATCACGGGGGTGGCCCACGCTCGACTCCGGTGGGGATGCTCAATCAAATTTTTGACTGTGCTAAGGGATTTGGGTCACAGTTTGCCCTTGAGCAAATTGTGACCGACACCCTTTGCACTGAGGTGCTTGAACTTGACTACGCAGCCCGCAGATCGATAACCCCTGCTATGGAGCGGGTGATTGGACAGATTCTCAGTTGCCCGTACCAGGGGGCAACCCGCCGCACCTATCTGGAGCGCAAGGCATTGCAGTTGGTAGGCCTACGGCTTGAAGCGATGCTTCAGCCACGTAGTGATGTCGACCTGAGTGGCATTTACCAGGCAGGGGCCATATTGAGGGAGCAAATCGTCAGCCCCCCAACCGTGGAGACACTAGCCCGGATGGTATGTACGAATCGTAAAAAGCTTTATCAAGGCTTTTACGAAGTGTATGGCACAACGCCGCTTGGCTACTCACGCAACTGCCGTTTAGTGCAAGCCCGACGGTTATTGATGACCTCAGACCTTTCCGTAGAAGCAGTCGCCGCCGCAGTAGGCTACACTAATCGCAGCAAATTTGCCGCGGTCTTTCGTCAACTCATCGGCATCAATCCTAAAGCGTTTCAGATGCAGGCGTGGAAGCTGAGCTAGTGATATGGCAGTAGCCACAAAGCTTTGTGCGCTACCGCGAGCCAGATTGCTTTTGGACTCAGCATCCTGGTGATACTCGGTGCATTAAGCAAGATGGCCAGCGCTATAACAATCACCAGTCCGATTTGGACATGACTATGAGCCAGGCTGCTGATAGACCAAGCACCCTAACGATACTGGGTGGACTCAGCAATCTGGCTCATGCGATAAAAGGTGCAATTTGGGCTCGAAATCCGTAGCCAGCAATCGGCAGTTCCCATAATCTACTTGAGAATCATTTCCTTCAAGTGCAATGTCTGAGCCACGGCAGCGACTGGTAGAGTCAGCCGCCACAGTTTCACTTGAGCTTGAGTAATCGTGTGAGGAACCGAATGAAACCGTCATTGCTGAGTTTGAGTCTGCTCACCTTATTGAGCGTAGTGGGGGGACAGATTGCCATTGCAAACGCTGCACTAGCCCAACCTCAATCTGAGCCAGAAGCCCTTGACGACCCGATAGAACAAAACTCGGCGGCGTGGGCAATCGAAGCCATCGAAGATAGCAGCGAAGATTCCCAAACACTCCCTCTGCCTATTCCCTCCGGGAAGGCTTTGCCAACGACTCCGCTCAGGACAAGCACCTCCCCGTTGGCTTCGGCTCCGCTCAGCCAACCTGCCACCACCGTTGCTGAATGGATCGCTCAAATCGAAGCGGCATGGGTACAAATCACCGGGGTGCGTGTGGAAGCAACTGAAGCTGGGCTACAGGTGATCCTAGAAACCGCTGACGGTGAGCTACCTGCCCCCACCACGACGGTATCAGGCAATGCCCTGATTGCCGAGATTCCCAATGCGGTGCTGGCATTGCCAGAGGGCGATGCGTTTCAACAGTTTGAACCTGCGGGCGGCATTGCCCTGGTGCAGGTCACCGGGCTGCCAGGTGATCGGGTCCAGGTCGCGATTACGGGCACTGATGCTGCCCCAGCGGTTGAGATTGATGCAGCGGCAACTGCCTTGACCCTGAGCGTGATGCCCAGGGTTGCCCAAACGGGCGAAGGAGATGAGGCTATTCAGATTGTGGTGACGGGTGAAGAAGGCAGTCGCTACTTTGAACCCAATACCGCCACTGCCACCCGCACCGATACGCCTCTGCGGGATATTCCTCAGTCGATTCAGGTGATTCCTCAAGCGGTGCTGGAGGACCAACAAGTGTTTACTCTGGAAGGCGCTCTACGAAATGCTAGTGGTGTGGTAAGTGGCGAGCAAACTTTTAATGGTCAACAGTTCATTGTTCGTGGTTTTGGCTTTACCAGAATTCTGCAAGATGGATTTAGGCTAAATGACGGAAGACTTTTTGGGTTTGCAGAACTGTCTAATCTTGAATCGATTGAAGTGCTCAAAGGCCCGGCTTCCATCCTGGCGGGTTCTATACAGCCAGGGGGAGTCATCAACCTAGTCACCGAACAGCCCCTGAGTGAACCTTTTTACAATCTAGAATTTCAAGTTGGCAATCGTGGATCGATCTCACCGAGCATTGATGTTTCTGGGCCACTGACCGATGATGGTCGCCTTCTCTATCGGTTGAATGCGCTTTATCGTCATGAGGACAGTTTTCGAGGATTTGATACGGATCTTGAGCGCTTTTTTATTGCTCCAACGATACGTTGGCAAATTAGCGATCGCACTGACTTAACCGTCAGTCTTGAATACACTAATGATGAGCGACCGGCAGACGTTGGGCTGATTGCTATTGGCGAAGGAGTAGCTGATGTTCCCTTTGACCGGGTAATTGGTGAGCTAGATAATGTCCGTGAGCAGGAAATTTTACGAGTTGCGTATAATTTTGAACATCGCTTTAGCGATAGCTGGCAGTTTCGCAACGCTTTCAGTTATGTCAGGTCCAATTCGGAAAGTCTTTCTGCCATACCCGCTATCGTAGTCGATGAGCAAGCAGGAGACATTCTTGTAGGATTTTCTAATTTGATTACACCTTTAGAGGTGTTTGATTTACAAACCAATATTGTAGGTGAGTTCAATACAGGTTAAATCGAGCATACGGTGCTATTTGGAGTTGACCTATTTCGGCAGCGTGAACCAGGTAATCGTGAAATTTCAATTGCTCCTTCTACACTGACTCCCTTCAACGTATTTAACCCAGTCTACGGCATAGTTCCGCGTCCCGCTCCGCAGGATTTGCTTGCCACTGGGATTCTAGAAGTCCGAACTGATACTCTCGGCATTTATCTGCAAGATCAGGTGACCCTGCTAGATAATCTAAGACTCCTGGCTGGGTTTCGCTATGACATTGTTAATCAAGAAACCATTAATCAGCCGAACGCTTTTAATCCGAATGGTTCTGAATCAACCCTGAATGAAGATGCCTTCACGCCTCGGGTGGGGCTGGTCTATCAGCCAATTGAAGAAGTTTCAATCTATGGCAGCTATAGCACTTCGTTTTTGCCCAACACTGCTACAACCTTTACCGGCGAAATTATCCCCCCAGAAGAAGGCCAACAATTCGAAGTCGGCATCAGGGCGGAACTGTTAGGCAGTAGACTCGTTGCTAATTTAGCCTTCTTTGATCTTGCCAAGCAAAACGTCGCTACCCCTGATCCAAACAACTTCGGGTCTTCTGTTGCGACCGGAGAGCAGCGCAGTCGAGGTGTTGAGCTAGATATTGCCGGAGAAATCTTACCGGGTTGGAATATCATTGCCAACTACGCCTACACCGACGCTACCATTACCTCGGATAACAGCGGTAACGAGGGAAATCGACTCACGGGCGTACCCGAGCATAACTTTAACCTGTGGACCACCTACGATATTCAAAATGGCCCCCTCGAAGGGCTGGGCTTTGGGCTGGGGTTTAACTATGTAACTGAGCGCTTTGGCGACACCGCCAATACCTTTACTGCCGATGGCTATTTCCTCACCAATGCGGCTGTTTCCTACAGTCGTGATAATTGGCAAGCAGCGATCAATATCCGCAATTTGTTTAACGTCAACTATATTGAATCTGCAGGCAGAACCCGGACACTGGGCATTGGCCCTGGGGAACCCTTTACCCTAATTGGTTCATTCTCCATTGAATTTTGACGCATCAATGAACTGTCAACGTCGCTTTTTCTTACAGATGGGAGCTGCTGCTCTCATTGCCTCGGCTTGTACAAGAGGAACTCAATCGCCTGATCAATCGATCGCGTCGGCATCTAACGATGTTAAACGAGTCAAGCATGCCTTTGGCGAAACCGAGATTCCAGCCACGCCAAGTCGGGTGATTGTATGGGGGTACACGACAATTGAGGCAGTCGTCGCTCATGGGGTGCAACCCATCGGGATACCGGATGGGATCGTTGGCAATATGCTTTACCTTTCATTAGATGAAGGAACCGTCGCAGAAATCGGCGATCCAGGTCAACCCAACCTGGAAAAAATTGCGGCCCTGAAGCCAGACCTCATTCTCACCAGCAAATACAGAGTCCGAAACGCCTATCCCCTCTTGGCACAGATTGCTCCAACAGTGGTGCTGGATATTGATGGCAATGCTGAGTGGAAAGAACTCACTCGCTTGTGTGGAGAAGTGCTTGGCAAACCTACCGAAACCAAAAGGCTAGCGGCAACCTATGAGACCAACCTGCAGCAAGTTAAAGCTCACTTGTCTCAAACCGCCACACAACCCCAAATTTCTGTCGTCTCTTTGTTTCCAGGACGCATTGCCACTCATGGAACAGAGGCCTTTGCTGGTAGCGTACTAGCAGATGCAGGTATTGCCCGTCCAGCCAGCCAGGCTCAGGCACAAGGCCCCCAAAATATTTCCCTAGAAGCCCTCGACCTACTGGATGGGGATGTCATGTTTATTATGAGACCACAGAGTAACACCGAAATCGCGACGGAAATTCGAACTGAAATTGATCGCGTCCAAGCCCATCCCTTATGGGCTCAGCTCAAGGCAGTGCGAGCCAACCAAGTGTACGAAGTTGGTCCCCATTGGTTAATCGGTAGCTATATTGCAGCCAATCTTATTCTGGATGATTTGCTGAAATATTTGAGCGATTAAAAAATGCGTTTCGGAGCCAAAATCGCTAGAAAGACGGCTTCTCACTCCCCTAAGCTGATCGAGACATTCTCCCCTCCAGTTTGAAGCTCAAAACGGCAGGGAACCATCGGGAGCAGAGAGTTCTGTGCGTACGTTTTTGATTATCTGGCTGGGGCAATTCGCTTCCCTACTCGGCTCTGAGATGACCAACTTCGCCATCACCATTTGGGCTTGGGAGGTAACCGGGCAGGCTACGCCGCTAGCGTTGATCATGACAGTGACCCAGATTCCCAGGCTGTTGATTTCCCCCTTTGCCGGCATTTGGGTGGATTGCTTTAATCGCAAAACGCTGATGCTGCTAGGCGATACTGTGGCGGGGCTG
>JBCCJU010000260.1:0-6109 GCA_039027715.1 Cyanobacteria bacterium P01_C01_bin.120 | reverse complement strand
TTCTCGACGAATGATTTTGCCGAAAATCGTGTCTTCACTCATGGGGCGATCGCTTGTTGGAAAATCACTCTGTCATCATACCGGGCAAGCGCTTAGATAAATTTCCGCGCTGACATTAAATTTGGACACGCGATCGCGACTGCCTAAACAACTGCTGCAAAATGCTGGTGCGATCGCTCATTGTCTCGCCGGGGACTGGCTGCCAAAGCGTTTCATAAAAGAAGAAAGAAACGCCATCAAAACCCATGTCCCGGGAGGCCTGTACCTGTTGCTGAATCAGTGACATTGATACTGGTTGGTTGCGTAGCCCCGTCAAAATGCCCACTCCTGTTGGAATTTGGGCGCGGGACTGCTGAATTTCGCGATCGCGCAGCGTCTGTCGAAAGCTTGCCAAGTTATCGCGATAGACTTGCACAATCAGTTCCTCGATGTAGCCGAGTTGTTGCCAGCGGGGCCAATCTTGCAAAAAGCGACCGTAAGCAAAATGGGCTGGATTCGGCGACACTGACAGGATGGCCGCCGGTCGCTGGGCCTTAATGGTCCGAAAAACTCGACCGACAAAAGCTGTAATCTTGTCAGCTCGCCACCGCATCCATTCAGCATCACGAGGATCAGTAGGCGGTGACTGACCCTCATGCTCCTGTTGATAGAGATTCACTGTGTAGGGATCGTAGCCAAACTCAACAGGCAGGCTGAAATGATCGTCAAGCTGCAGGCCATCAACCTCGTAGTTCGCCATCAGTTCGCCGATCAGCCCTAGCAGAAATTGCTGCACCTCCGGATGCAACGGATTCAGCCAAACGCGAGTATGCTCCCCTTCTTGATAAAAGCGGGCGCTGGGCGGGCTGCCTTGCTTTTGCGTTAGCCAATCGGGATGTCGTTGAGCCAGCGGCGAGGTGGCGGGTGCCATAAAACCAAATTCGAACCAAGGAATAACGCTCAGGTTGTGGGCATGAGCCGACGTAATGACTTCCAACAGCGCATCGCGATCGCCTTGGGCATTTTCGAGGGCTTCGCGCCGACCGGTGGCAGCAAAGTCAGGGTACAGTCCTTGCTGATAACCAATTTCCCGAGTCGCCACCTGGCTGGGATATAAGGTGTAGCCCCAACTCCATACCGTAGGATAAATGGTATTGAAGCGGTAATCGGCTAACCGTTGCAGCGTTTTTTGCACCGCGGACCGCGAAAAAAGCACTTCACTATCGACATTGGTCAACCACGCCCCGCGAATTTCTGATGTCCCTGAGTTAGGGACTGCTTGAATAGGTGTGCCGTCGCTGGTTCCTCCAAAAGGAATGGCCCAGAGTGGCCCTTGGGAAACCCACAAAAATAGGGCTGTTAGTCCGGCAAGGGCTAAATAGAAAAGCCGTTTCATAGCCAACATCGTTATCCTGCTATGAGCTTTCGTCAGGAAAGATAGGTATCCGGAGAGTTCGGAGTTTAGAGTTCGGAGTTTAGAGTTCGGAATTCAAAATAGGTTCTTAGTTTTCTATTCTTAGTTCTCTGTTTTGGGTTCTTGGTACCGGTTTATCTCACCGGCTCCATCGCTCCATCGCCCCAGAGCCCTCCAGGCAAGCTTCGCCAACCACCCATCACTCACTTACCCTGCCACCCTGCCACCCTGCCACCCTGCCACCCCATCACTCCATTACTCCTTCACCCCATCACTCCATTACTCCTTCACTCCATCACTCCTTCACCCAAATCGCTAACCCTCCACCTCGTCCACGAGCTGCAAGATATTGCTCTTGAGCTGCAAAAAAAGCAAAGAACGGTAGCTGTCCCATGGGAATTTCTTGAAATGGTTTACCTGCCCGCTTTTTGCTTTCCACCTTGCCCTGATAGACCTTGAGGCCAAAGCAGCTGACTTGCAGTTGCGTAAAGTCAAACGCCAGCAAGTTTTTTCTGCCAGGATAGCGGGCTGGTCCGGTGAAGTGAACCTGCAGCGGCCCTACATGCAGTTCGTTCGAGATAGCGAGGGAGCATTCACCGGCGCTGTCGTCGGTAAACGCCAGCCGGGTGATCGCTAATTTAGGAATATAAAATCCATTCCCAGTGGGTTCTTCGGCCTCAAACTTTGCCCCTTTGCCAGCGTTAAAACATAATCGCCATGTTCCCAACAGCGACTTTAAAGGAATGGCCACTTTAGCTTGCTTGGCGGCCCGTTCCAATTGGAGCAACGCCGCCGTCACAGCTCTCCCATCAGGTCGCTGCGCAGAATTCTTGCAAAACGCCGCTACCGCTTGCTCAACCGTATCGTCCATTATTTACGACTACCCTCACGCAACAGATTCCATAGCCGTCGCTATTCCCATCAGCAACACTTTAATTTTCCTGATTGAGTCGCTGCTGTAGTTGTTCAAGCACCTGAATCGCAATCCCCGTCGTGCGACTAACCGTCTCAAGCGAGAGATTTTCACGGAGCAGATTCAACGCCACATCTTGTCTGCCCTCTACTCGACCTTCTTCGAGTCCCGCCGCTCGACCTTCTTCGAGTCCCTCTACTCGACCTTCCTGGCGTGAGGTGTTCACCACATTCTGCAGGTCACGATAGTACTTCAAACTGTTCTCATAGGCCTGCCGCTCGACGCGAGAAAACTGAGCAATCTCTGCAACCTCAAATAACTGATTGAAAACATCTTCTTGTAAAGCTTCAGGCTTATCGTCCAGCTTATAAAGATGCTTGAGGAGAAATAGCCATTTATCATAACGGCTCTCTAACTCATCCAGCGTTTTGGTGAACTTTGGCAGCTCGATATAAATAAATTTCAGCTTTTTATAAAAAACCTCGCATCGCTGATTTTTCAGCTCAATAACGTGCGTGACTGTAGGATCAGTTTTGTGATCGTCGAAAATAAAATCCAAAATACCCACGGTATAAACCGCTGATAGTTGGTAGTTCCACTCGCCTGGCTCGGCCTGTTCTTGAATGGGAAAGGTGGAGTAATAAACGCTGCGATCCTTGAAGTAGTTTTGTTTGGCTTTTTGCATCTCGACGATAAACTTTTCACCAGCGGCGCTTTCGCAATAAATATCGAAAATAGCCTTGCGGTCAATCAGCGTATTGCCAATATTTTCGTTATTGCGATAGGTCAAGTCTTTGATTTGATGAGTTTTGGGCAAAACGACGTTGAGAAAGTCGATAAGTAAATTCTTATTCGGCTCGGTACCAAACAGCCGCTTAAAACCAAAATCGGTGAGCGGGTCAATGTATCGTTCAGCGAGATAGGACATGCTTTAGTCAGCACTTATGTTTTAAGGTCATTGTAACGATTGTCAGATCTGTACAGTAAGCGAGTTGTGGGTTCTCGAATTTACAAGTCTAAGCCAGCTATCTACAGTGAATCGAAAAATCTGGGTCAATACTTTTGAGAACGCTTGTTGTCTATGCCGTTCATTTCTTATGCAGGCAATAACATTTGTCAAAGGCGAATTATTTACACAATGCTCTCTCTGCAACAAAGAGCGATCGCCCTCTATGTAACCCTCTCCATGAAGGGCGCAGCGAATCAGCCTGCACTGCTGCCAAATTACGATTATCGATATTGACTGGGGTTATCCCGTTGATTATTAATCTGTTTTGTTCAGCCCTCTCCCCGTCATGAGCGATCGCTTGCTAGAGTAACAGCACAGAGGAGTTGTCTGAATGATTAAACTTTCGCTATTGACAAGCTACCCGTCTTAAACAAGCTGAGAGAGGGCAAGAACGTCACCTGAGATACCTGCAGGCTGTTGGCTCAGTGCTTATATATGGTTAGGCGCCGTATTTTAGCAGTCCAGTCGATCTTCTGATTGTTGATCGGCAATGGATATCGGGAAAGCTGAAGTTCAACTGAAGTTCAGTTGCTTACCGACAGATCGTTTCGATGGCACAGCAAAGTCAGCATTCAAACTTGGTTCAGCAGCTTTCTGATCGATTACTAGCTTTTCTTATGGATAAAGGGCTAGGCCGTCTACATCTGAATAATCAAGCTGTTGACGAAGAAAAAATCCACGGCTTGGTCAATTCTGAAGAAGCTGCCTTATTTTCCCAGGAAAGGATAAATCAACCTGCTCAAAAGCTCAGTTTGGAAGCATTGCCCCTGAAATCAACCAAGGGTGTGTTGCCCGAGCGTAAACAAGTCTTACGCACCTCCAAGAGTTTGACAGTCAGCCATGCCAGTCCACTGGCACCTCTGAGATCGCGCGATCGCAATGCCCTCGACGATCTCTTTGAGCATGACGATTTACAAGAAATTTCGCTAGACGTTCATCGCTACTTGGCGCGCATCTATCCTGAACCGTGCTGGGAAGATAATCCCCACGATTTTTTGCATGATTTTATCTAGCAGGTCTTTTGCGTCAGTTCGATAAAAGACAGCATGAGGCAAGGGCAATGAAAAAGTGGCTGCTGATTACCGGAATAGTGCTGCTGTGCTGGTGGAGCATGACAACGGACATTCGCGCCCAGGGTAGCAGTTTGCGCCTGGAAACGCGAATTGATCGCTTAGAGTCAGAACTGTCGCGGGTGCGATCGCAACTCACTCAGCTAGAAGCTCGCACTAGCGGTCCTTCAGCGCTGCCGCCCGCGACCTCAGCGCCCGGTAGCCCGAATGAGCTGTCACTGGCAGAGCAATTTGATAATTTGGCGACGCTCGCGATCGAAGTCCGGCAAGACGTCCGCGACCTGCAAGGTCGGGTCGCTGAATTGGAGGGAAATCCATCCCGTTAGCTGCTCTAAGAAAGGGCACGTGATGGGTTTTGGCTGGCGCTAAGTAACCCTTAGCGATATTTCTTCAGGAGCAAATCCAGTTTTTGCCGGGTCTCTGCGGGGGCGGTGTCAAGGGGAGTGATGACGGCATATTTCAGCGCGTCGTGAGCCTCTGATGCGGGTGGATTGGTAGCCAGACTCCGCACTGCTGCTCGAATCACCTCCTGAGCGTTGACTGCATTCTTCTGCAAATTGCCGATGACCATTTCCACCGTGACGCTGTCGTGGTCAGGGTGCCAGCAGTCGTAGTCGGTCACTAGCGCCAGCGTGGCATAGGCGATTTCGGCCTCACGGGCAAGCTTCGCTTCTGGCAAATTGGTCATGCCGATAATGCTGGCGTCCCAACTGCGATAGAGATTCGACTCAGCCCGAGTGGAAAAGGCGGGGCCTTCCATACAGACATAGGTGCCGCCGCGATGCGGGGTCACATCAGGCAAATTGAGGCTGATGGCGGCGTCGGTCAGCACTTTGGCCAGAGCTTGACAAACGGGGTCTCCAAAGGCGATGTGGGCCACGATGCCGTCGCCGAAAAAGGTGGAGACGCGATTTTTAGTGCGATCGATAAACTGATCGGGCACTACCATATCCAGCGGTTTGACCGATTCCCGCAGAGACCCCACGGCCGAAGCCGAAATTAGGTACTGCACTCCCAACTGCTTCATTGCGTGAATGTTGGCCCGAAAGGGCAGTTCGGATGGCATCAGGGAATGGCTGCGACCGTGGCGGGCCAAAAATGCCACCCGGGCTCCTTCCAGGGTACCCACAATTAGGGCGTCGGAGGGCTTGCCAAAGGGCGTCTCGACTCGAATTTCTTCAACGTCGGTCAGGGCGTCCATTTTGTATAGACCGCTGCCGCCAATAATGCCAATGCTTGCCTGTGCTGTCATAGGGATGATTTGCTCAACGCCGTTGATTGTAGCGAGATCAGCCTGCTTCCGGCGATCGCCCCGGTTCCCAAAAAGCTTTGCAATGGCTCATCAGCCGGGGCATTAGGCAGTTTATCGCTCGGCAACCCGATGCCAGAAAAATATCGGCTTCAGAGGTGATGTACAAACTTTGTGAACGTCAACAGCATCAAGCCCACGCATTTGTGGACTGACGGCTGAGAATCCCTAAGATACTTATGCAGCCTTATTCTGACGGCGCTTGAAGATTTTCTTTGTGAATTCGCGCTCAGGATTGCCAGGATGACCGCCGCTTTTTCAGATTTTACGCTCTAGAAGAGTTCCGCTTTAGGCAGGCAGAGACATAATGGGACAGTTTCACTAAATCGCGATCGCTAAGGCGCACCCCATAAGTTGAGGAGCGATCGCGTAATGCCGCCGGAGCGAGGAGACAACCATCATGGGCACCTGGATC
>JBCCJU010000259.1:0-6122 GCA_039027715.1 Cyanobacteria bacterium P01_C01_bin.120 | reverse complement strand
GTGCGGTCAATATCTCATTGGCACCACTGATTTGAAATATACCGGCGACCTCGATCGGGTCAAGGCCGACGATGACGAGGTGGACTACCTGATTGCTGAAACGAATCAAGTGGTGCCAACGGCGCGGCTGACCCGAAACGATGTGAAATTCACCTATTCTGGTGTGCGGCCCTTACCCTATGCCGAAGGCAAAAAAGCCGGCAGCATCACCCGCGCCCACATCCTCAATGATCACACCAAGGAAGGGGTGAAAAATTTGGTGTCGCTAATTGGCGGTAAGCTGACAACCCACCGGCAAGTCGGCGAAGAAATGACCGATTGGGCGTTTAAGAAAATGGGCAAGCGAGTGCCACCGTCACCCACCCGCAAGCGTCCTCTGCCAGGCTGCATTTGGCCCGATGATGAACGCATCGAAGTTGCTTATCAGCGCTATGGCGATCGCCTAGATGCTGACGTCTTGGAATATTTATTCAACACTTATGGAGCCCGCGCCATTGACCTGCTGGCTTTGATTGACGATCACGCTGATCTCGCCGACAGGCTACTGCCAACCCATCCCAATCTGCGTGCCGAAGTTGTCTTCGCCGTGAAGCACGAAATGGCTCACACTGTTCTCGATTTCACACGTCGTCGCACGGTTTTGGCCATGAATGCCAACTACGGCTATGACGTACTGGAGCCGATTTTGGATACTCTGCGGCAGCACTGCGGCTGGGATGAGGCCAAGTGTCAGCAAGAAATAGCTGACTATAAGCAGTTCATGGAAGAGAATTGCATTCCCGATTATGCCCTGACTAAAGCGGTGGAAGGGCGATCGCTGCAAGCAGTATAGTTGCTTCTGGTTTGATTAAAAGCCTCCCTGCAATCAGCTGGGAGGTTCTTCATCAATAACTCCATCGTTCCCGTTTATTGCGCCTACCCTGCTGACCTATGAATGTTAATGTCACCACGCCGATTTCTATTGATGCCGAGCAAGTGCAAAAAGAGTCGGCAGAGCTCACTATTTTGGGATCTGGAGCCTGGGGCAGCGCCCTGGCGACCTTAGTCGAAAAAAATGACCACACTGTTTGTCTATGGTCACGGCGCGGTGATATTTCCCTGGCCGATGCGGTACGCGATTCCCACGTGATTTTGTCGGCGGTGTCGATGAAGGGAGTACCGGCGATCGCCGCTCAGCTCAAAGAGCTCAATATTCCTCCCGAAACAATTTTAGTGACGGCCACCAAAGGACTTGATCCAGAGACCACTCGCACCCCTTCCCAAATTCTCCAGGATACGTTTCCCCAGAATCCTGTGGTGGTGCTGTCTGGTCCCAACCTGTCAAAAGAAATTGAACGGGGTTTGCCTGCCGCGACGGTTGCCGCCAGCGTCCATCCCGAAGCGGCAGAGGCCGTGCAGTATTTATTCTCCTCCGATACTTTCCGGGTCTACAGCAGTCCTGACCCGCTGGGTGCAGAATTGGGCGGCACCTTGAAAAACGTCGTGGCGATCGCCGTGGGCATCTGCGAAGGTTTAGAGCTGGGCTCGAACGCGCGTTCGGCCCTGATGACCCGTGCCCTGCCGGAAATGATTCGCATCGGCACGCATTTGGGCGGCCAGCCTGATACATTTGTAGGATTGTCGGGACTGGGCGATATGTTGGCCACCTGCACCAGCGTACTCAGCCGTAACTATCGCGTGGGCTATGGACTGGCCCAAGGCAAATCGCTAGAGCAAATTCTAGAAGATATCGGCAGCACGGCAGAAGGGGTCAACACAACCAACGTGCTAATTCAAATTGCCAACCGAGAAGGCATTCCAGCGCCGATCTCGCGCCAAGTTTACCGTCTGCTCAATGGCAAAATCACTCCGCAGGAAGCCGTTGAAGCCTTGATGGAAAGAGACCTCAAAGCTGAAGCCTGTCTGCTGACCTAAAGGGCGATCGCATCTGTTCAAATCATGTGGCAGAGCACTGGGTCTGGGCCAAAATTCTCTTTTGGTATCCTGCCAGTCATGGCTTGCTAACGGCGCCTACTGAAGACGGGAACGATTCGTCAGCCGCCTCGTCTGAGGCAACATCCCGGTCTGAGAAGAAAATACGGTTGATTGGCGGAGCGCATTCGGCCATTTGGTTTTGGTAAAGAATGCAATCGCTACAGTTGACATCTTCCCTTAAGATCAAGGGCTAAGTGTGTGTGAGTTGTTTAACAAAAGAAAATGCGATTTCTAATTTCTACTCTGGGTCTTTCTACCCTATTGTCAAGTGGCCTGCTGGCCGCGCCGCTGGCCACAGTAACAGAGCTCCGGACGCAGCCAGCCGCTGCCCAATTTCTCCTGGCTCAAGCCAGCACTGGAGATGAAGAAGCTCTAACTCTACTGCGGTTTGAGACACAGCATTATCTGGTGAGGGTTTATCTCGAAGGGGGTTTGACTTACCTCAACGTCTACAACAAAGAAACTGGGTTCACCGATCAAAATGGCGTACTGGCCTATCTGATTGAACCCGAAGACGAAGATAGCTCTTGGCGAATTTATGCCAATCAGCAGGGAGATTTAGAATATCGCGCCATGGTTAACCCGGAAGGCGATACCGCCCTCGAAATTCGTCTGCCTGACGGTCCGCCAGCCCAACCAGAATATGGTTATGATGCCACCTATAGCTTTCCACACATCTTTCTGGGAGAGGCTCTCGAAGCGACTTTAAGCACCCTTGAAGAATCGGGCTGGAGCGTCGAATCCACCTCGTCAGAAAGAGTAGAACTTACTCGCAATCAATTGGCCTTGGCGCTTAAATTTGATCCAGAAACCAAGGTCATCACTTACACTCAACTCAGTGACGAAATCTGAAATTTCCACTGTGCAAAGAGTTATCGTTGATCCGGCTCAGATTGAGGTCGACCAGTTGGTCTTGACCGATACTCAGCGACACTATCTGCGGCGAGTATTACGTCTCAAAGCTGGCGATCGCTTCCGGGCCCTTGATGGTCAGGGGCACATGTGGGAAGCAACGCTCCGGGAAGATAGTGAGCCAGCTTGGCTGCAAGCGATCGCCCCAATTGCCAGTTCTTCACCGCTTAATCAACCGAAAATCACTTTGGCGGCCTGCTTACCTAAGCAAGGTTTCGATGAAGTGGTGCGGCAGGTGACCGAACTCGGGGTCGATGAAATTGTGCCAATTCTTAGCGATCGTACGCTGCCTAAACCCAGCATTAATAAGCTAGAGCGTTGGCGACGGATTGCTGCAGAAGCTGGGGAACAATCGGAACGTTTAATCGTCCCTACCATTCAGGAGCCACTAGCTTGGGCTAGCTGGCTAGCGCGTCAGTCTCAGGATTACCGGTTAATTTGTGTTGCTCGACAGTCAGCACCTACCCTGCTGTCGCTATGTTGTTCCTCTCAGTTTGCCGCTGTTGAGGTCGCCATTGGACCAGAGGGTGGATGGACAGAGTCGGAATTTGAGCATGCGATCGCCCACGGATATCAGCCTGTAACGCTCGGATCCACCATTTTGCGAGCCGTTACAGCCCCTGTCGTCGCATTAGCATTACTACAAGCCGGGATTGAGTTCGCTACTATTAATCCATTCACTGATTCGCCCTTATGAATACTCTCAAAACCGTTGAACTGAGTTCTGAAAACTGCTTAGCGGGTTTTCACGCTCTGTCCGATCCTTTACGGACTAACGTCATTGAAAAACTGCGCAGCCGGGAAATGTGTGTTTGCGACCTGTGCGAAGATTTGAGTGTCAGCCAATCAAAACTATCATTCCATTTACGAGTGCTAAAAGATGCCGGGTTAGTCAAGGCTCGTCCCCAAGGGCGTTGGACTTATTACAGCCTCGACCTGTCTCAATTTGTTGCACTGGAGCAGTATCTCGCTGACTATCGCCGTCACAGTCCCATTATCCCCACTCGTTCTTACGATTAAAGGACTGTCACCACTTTAAGAAACTTTCAGAAATATCTGTTCTCAGGTAAATCAGCGTCAAGGAGGGGGGCACAGCAGGATTGATTATTCTGTCCAGTGGGTTTTGCTGACGCAGCCATCTGACCTGTTAAAAGAAACTTCCAGGTAAGTTTTTACTACTGGAGCTGACGCCATTGACTCCAATTTGGTCCCCTTGCTTGTAATTCTGAAGGCAATTAGATTCAACATTCTTTAAAGCTGGGGATGTAAGACGCTGTTGTGTAAGTCTCAGATTAGAAAACTCTCTGAGTGGCTACCTTCCGACCTTGTGGACAAAATCAAGCGCAGTCTCTAGCTGATTCACTGCTCAACTCAAGGCTGACGCATCTAGGGGCTTCGTTTACAAAATCGGGGCATTTGCTCCGCTGCTCATCTTGAAGAGCATTGAAGCGATTGTGTGGGAAGCTTGATTGAGAAAGCGTCTATGTTCCCTGTGTCTTTGTAGTCAACTATTGATGTTGAATGATGCTTACTTTCATCGTCAAAATTATGGCCAACACTATGGCTCTGGTTTAACCAGATTTCTTGTTTGTCGCTTTAGCTTAAAGTTTTTATGTGGTGATCGAATTTTATAGCCAGATTTTTAGGGGCTAAGGCTAGTTTGTCTCAAGCGTTCTGATGCAAGGTGTGGTTTCTTTCAGACTGAGCAGATATCTGGCACTGATGACCGACTACTGAAGTTGGGAATTCTAGAATCAGCAACAGGAATCACTTTTTAAGAACTGTAATCGAATTTCATATCGAAGCCTGGAGGTTTTTGTCGTGCCTAAAACTCAAGAATTAACTGAGTCTAAGAGTAATGTTGCTGTGCAGTCTATGGCAGTGCAGGAGCGGGTCGCCGCCACTGAACTGCGCCCTTGGGGCTCTTTCACAGTGTTGGAAGAAGGCCGCGGCTACAAAATTAAGCGGATTGAGGTTAAGCCAGGGCATCGTTTGAGCTTGCAAATGCATCACCACCGCAGCGAGCACTGGATTGTTGTATCGGGGACGGCAAAAGTCACCTGTGGAGATAAGGAGACTCTGCTTGGCACCAATCAGTCTACCTATGTGCCGCAATGTACGACTCACCGCCTAGAAAATTCAGGCGTGATTCCTTTGATTTTGATTGAGGTGCAGAATGGTGAGTACTTGGGCGAAGACGATATTGTCCGCTTTCAAGATGACTATTCTCGGACTGAAAAAGGCTAAAGATAGGGTAGTTTGTTGGTCCTGAAGTTTGGGTATCGGAGCGCTTCCAGAATTGCCTGGGAGCGCTTTTCGTTGAGAGTTAGTAGAAGTTTTGAATATTGCCTACTTGATTCTTGTCACATCAGCCGACCGAATAGTGACGACGGGCAAAATCATAGGAAAGGTTAAAGATCCCTCATGGTAAGGGATTCAAAATCTCGGTAGGATAATAGATGCACTGTAATTGTCAGTAACGGCGTAATGGATCTTGTAACGCTTCAAGGATGGCTTGATAACTCGGCGTTTGCCATCCTCTTTGTGACTATGTTGGTTTACTGGGCTGGAGTCGCGTTTCCGCAGACTCGCCTGTTTGCTGGATTAGGAACTATGGGAATGGCGATCGCCAACTTAGCGATCGCGGCTCTACTGACTGCTCGCTGGATTGAGGGCGGCTATTTTCCCTTGAGTAACTTGTACGAATCGCTGTTCTTCGTTGTTTGGGGTATTACAGCGGTTCATCTCGTTGCTGAGCGCATGAGCCAAAGCGTTTTAGTGGGAGCGGTCACGGCCCCAATTGCGATGGGCATCACTGCCTTTTCGGCGCTGCTGCTACCAGACGCGATGCAGATATCTGAGCCCCTCGTGCCGGCGCTGAAGTCAAACTGGCTGATGATGCACGTCAGCGTTATGTTGCTGAGCTATGCAGCATTGATGGTGGGTTCGTTAATGGCGATTGCTTTTCTAATTGTGACCCGAGGACAATCGATTGAGCTACGGGGCAGTTCTGTTGGCACTGGTGGTTTTCGCGAGACCAAACTGCGTCGTCAAACAGAAAATACTATATTGGCCTCGCCCAATACTGCTGAAAACGTTGCGCTTACGACCAGCGCTGGCGGTACAGCGGTGCTGCAAAAAGTAGAAATATCGCCGTTAGCTACGCCAGCAAAACTTTCTCCCCAACGCTTAACCCTAGTCGATACGCTTGACAATATTAGCTACCGCGTTATTGG
>JBCCJU010000258.1:0-6265 GCA_039027715.1 Cyanobacteria bacterium P01_C01_bin.120 | reverse complement strand
CAGCAGGGGCAGTCCGCCCCGCACATGAATGCGGTACTGCCGCAGCCAGTAGGCTAACTGCCGCAGTTGACCCAGGACGCTTTGCGGTGGCAGGTCTGGATTGATTTCCTGCAGTTGGCGATCGCTCGGAAGCTTGCAGCGCCCTCGTTTACGACCGGCGGCAAGCTGGAGGCGATCGCGACGATAGACGGCGTCATAACGACTCAGCCGGGTTTCCGCAGCGGTGATTTCAGCCTGTGTCAAGCGATGAAACTCACCCAAAATCTTCGATAGCTGGCTGATTTGGGTATCGTTCAAAATGGCCCAGTCGCTGACCCGATACAGCCCCCGTTCAATCAGGAACTGGTTAAGTTCCCGATGGTTGCGGGTCAGGTGAGCGGCCCAGCCTTCGAGACTCGCGCGGCCAGGGGCATAGGTCTCCACAATGTGAACGCCGAACGGTTGATAGTTGCTCAGGGGCTTGCCTTCGTCATCCAGCACAAAGTGGAGCAGGTCAGCACTGTAAAACTGGTAGTAGTCGCCGAACTGGCTCACCAGTTGAAAGCAGGTGCTGAGGATGGCGTGGGATACGGCACAGCGCAAACAGAGTAGCGCCAGAGCAATTTTCCCTTGCTGCCAATCACCCAACAGTCGCGCCTGCAGCCGGCGCTCATCGTCATCGTTCTCTTCGACAGCGTTAGGAGCTTGCTGCTGCAGCCAGGTATAGGCCGCAGTCAACTGCTGCCGCCGACTTTGCCCGGTGCTGTCGAGCTTTTGTAAATGCCAATAGTCAGAAACACTCATAAAGTCAGACCCTAAAGGCGATCGCGTAAACCGTTTTCGGCTTACAACCATGACTATCTCTGGCAGTTTAGGGCTTATTCACGCCTGCAGCAGCAGAGTGGAGTTGAAAGGAATCTGGTCGCAGCTACTGCCCGTTGCCAATGAGGACAAAGGGTGTCCAGTGGTAAGGATGACGATCTCCCACGGGTTCAAAGCCTTCGCGGTATTGAGGTGCGGCTCCGGCGCGGACGGCCTCCAGGCGAGTTGCCACATCCTCGTTGTAGAACAGACTCAGCTGGGCTTGGCGCAGGGCTTCGGCTTTGGTGAATTCGCCCGTAGCGAGAAACTGATAAAAGCGCTGCATCAGGATGCTGGTGCTGTGGTCATTTACCGCCCAGAGGGACACCATGACGCTGGGCACCCCAGCGGTGATCAAGGCACGAGATAGACCCACCACGCCATCGCCGGTGATGCGGCCCCGCCCGGTATCGCAGGCGCTAAGAATCGCCAGTTCGGCCTGCAACTCTATTTGCAGAATTTCCGCTGATGTCAGCAACCCATCTTCGCCATCGCCAGGAGCCAGGGCTACAGCACTGGGCAAATCGAGCACACCAGAGGATTCGGGGATGCCATATTCCAACAGGCCGTGGGTAGCGAGATGAATCAGGGAGGCATTGGGTAGCTCTTGTTTAATGCGGGCTTCGGTGGCTTGCTCGCCGATCAGTACGAGAATATCGAAGAACTCGCCAATGGCGTTAGCTTCCGTTTCGGCCCCGCTGAGATAGGAAAGCTGAGTTTCCGCGAGGCCATCGTCGGTGGGTAGCCACACCGTTGGCATGGTGGGATTACCCACCACCAGCGCGTTGTCGGTGGTGAGGGGCGCAAGGCCTTGCGACCCGACAGAGTCACTAGCCAGCCCAAACACCTGGATGGATGGAGCGGTGAGAATCGTGTGCTTTTCGATTAGGTAAGTGCCGTTGTCATCTTGCAGGGCAGCGAAGGGTACCAGGAACAGCTCGCCTTGGGGAATAAAGGCCACCTGGGCATTGGGGTTGCTAGGGAGGAGATCGGCAATGGGGTCGATCAGTACCTCGTGCAATTCTTGAAGGTGAGGCGTATTGGGATTGCGGCTCGCTTCGACTCCGCTCAGCGAACGGGAGTCGGTGACCAGAGTGGTGAGGGCGGAGTTGGGGCGAATGGTGCGGTAGACGGGGCCATCAATGGACGCGATCGGATTGGCGGTGCCTCCGTCAGTAGCCCCCTCGAACTCTACGGAGCGAAATTCTATGTCGCCGGAGGGCTGCACTACCCAAATATAGAGCGCTTGATCAAAGAACAGGGAATAGGTGACCAGGGTCGTCTTGGTGTCGCGGGCAATCTGCTGAATTTGCTCCACAGTGGGGATCTGCGCGACGGGGCTGGCGAGCTGCGACACAAATGCCCGTCCCCGGCTGCGCTCGGTGATGGCGAGTGCCGCATCAGCTTGGTTTTGAGCAACCAGGGCTTGTTCCAAATTGAGATAGGCTCGTCTCTGGGTGTCAGCGATGGCAATCAGCTGACTGTCGGATAGCTCATCGCGCAGTGATTCATAAACCTGAATAGAGCGCTTTAGCACAGATGCAGCTTCCGCAAACTTCGTTAAGTCATTTAGGAGAACTCCCTGGTTATTGAGGGCTGCTGCCTCACTTGCACGGTTTCCAAGGTCGCGATTCATAAGCAGACTTTGCTCGTAATACTCTAGCGCCACCGGGTAGTTTCCCAACAAGCGATTCACTTCACCGATGCTGTTGAGGGTGTGGGCTTCACTTGCACGGTTTCCAAGGTCGCGGGCAATGAGTAGGCTTTGCTCAAAATACTCTAGCGCCACCCGGTAGCGGCCCAACAAGCCATTTACAATGCCGATGTTGCCCAAGATAGCGGTTTCGGTGGCGCGGTCACCAAGGTCGCGGGCAATGAGCAGACTTTGCTCGTAATACTCCAGCGCCACCGGATAATTGCCCAACCGCTGAATTACATTGCCGATGTTGTTGAGGATGAGGGTTGCACTGGTGCGGTCACCAAGGTCGCGGGTAATGAGTAGACTTTGCTCAAAATACTCTAGCGCCACCCGGTAGCGGCCCAATGACTCATTCACAATGCCGATGTTTGTGAGAGTGCCAGCTTCAGTGGCGCGGTCGCCAAGGTCGCGCTTCATCAGTAGGCTTTGCTCAAAATACTCCAGTGCTACCGAGTAGTTGCCCAATAAGTGATTCACTTGGCCAATGTTATTGAGGGTTTGGGCTTCAGCGGCGCGGTTGTCAATTGCGCGTGTAATGAGTAAGCTTTGCGCATGATACTCCAATGCTATAGGGTATTTGCCCAATGCCTCATTCACAACGCCGATGTTGCCCAGAATAGCGGCTTCAGTAGTACGGTCGCCAAGATTGCGGGCAATGAGTAGAGCTTGCTGGTAATAGTCCAGCGCCACCGGGTAGTTGCCTAACAAGTCGTTTACAACGCCGATGTTGCCCAAAATAGCGGCTTCAGTAGTGCGGTCGCCAAGATTGCGGGCAATGAGTAGACTTTGCTGGTAATAGTCCAGCGCCACTGGGTAGTTGCCTAACAAGTCGTTTACAACGCCGATGTTGCCCAAGATAGCGGCTTCGGTGGCGCGGTCGCCAAGATTGCGGGCAATGAGTAGAGCTTGCAGGTGATACTCCAGCGCCACCGGGTAGTTGCCCAACAAGCGATTCACAAGGCCGATGTTGTTGAGGGTGAGGGCTTCACCGGTGTGGTCGCCAATTGCGCGGTATATTGTGAGCGCCTGTTGCCAAGAACGTAAAGCTGCCTGAAACTGACTGATTTGGTACTGTTCAAGGCCTCGCTGCAAGAGGCGCTCCGCTACGGCTTGGCGGTCTGAGGGGGCAGTGGTTTGGGCCAGGGTTGAGGAAGTAGGAATGGGGAGTGAGCGGGTGGATGGGTGGATGGGTGGATGGGTGGATGGGTGGATGGGGCTGGTGCGGTGGCGCTGGCTTTGGGGGCAGGCAGGTATGCCAGCAGCGCAGTGAGGACGGCAAGGCTGAGCAGTTTGGCAGGGTGACGCATGGCAGTTTTGGGTAGCGTGACACCAGCCTATAGCTCTGGCTGTTCTGAGCTTATTCACATTCAAGAAATCTTTTGCATCTGTTGCGGCATGGTGGGCGGTGCCGGGCAGATTAGCCGTCGGTCAGCCTCACGCTCGCAATGACCCAGTGCTGCGTTGTGTCAAAGCCCTGACAGTGACTGGTTAGTCTCCAGAGCCTATGAGAGTTCTAGAGTGCCAGAGTGCGGGAACTGGTCGCTATAACTGGTCAGGGTCAATCCCGAGTTCGCGAAGTTTTGCAGCTAGAGCTTCTTTACGCTGCTGTTCGGCGTCGGCCCGTTGCTGTTCGGCGTCGGCCCGTTGTTGTTCGGTGTCGGCTCGCAGCCGCTCCGCTGCAGCCTGTTCTTCAGGGCTGAGCACTAGGTCACCAGTCGGGGTAAAGAAGCGCAGTTGCTGGTTGTGAACCCCCAGATAGAGTTCCAGTTGCTCGCTCCAGCGCCACCCCTGCTCGTTAGTGGGCAAGGGCTCATAGGTGCTATTCATCAGTTGGAACCCCTCAAACTCCAAGCTATCGGGGTCAAACCAAAAATAGTTGGGGGTGCGAAAGATGTCTTGGTAAATCTGTTTTTTGAGCCCCCGGTCGGTCTTAGCCGTAGACTCTGATAGTAGCTCTACAATCACGTTGGGGTATCGACCGCCCTCTTCCCACACTACCCAACTCTTGCGGGGTTTGCGCTCAGTCCCTAGCACCACAAAGAAATCCGGCCCTCTAAAATCCTTCGACTTTTGCTGCTCAGGGCTGTCGTAAATCGTTAGATTACCCGATGCGTAAAAATCTTGGCGATCCGCCCAAACCTGCTTGAGGATCCGAATAAGCAAGTCGATTTGATCGCGATGTAAATCGGTTTCCAAGGGGGGTTCGTCACTGTAGAGGTCGCTGGGCGGAAAGACACCATCGTGAGGGTTCGCCTGCTCTAGTTCAGGTTGCGAGGTATCGACAGGGGAAACAGACATTAGCCAAGACCACTCAACGGGTGGCTTTAGTTTAGCGAAGCGCAAAGGGGAGCGATCGCCCTCGCCTTTAACGACTTTACCGAATGACACATGAGCAATCGTTCCTTGCCTGGGAACACATCAATCGATCACTCTAGGCTGGTGAAGCATATTGCCGTCAGGAAATTGCGGGGGCAAACATCGCAGCGCTAGCCGCGTAGCTGAGCCAGATGGATACAATAGTCCCAGTCGCGATGGTCAAAGACCGGTCCTCAGGGACCATCGCCCCACTCCATTCCATGGTTGCCCTCCCCGATACGCCCTACCTATCTCCCGAAGACTATCTCGCCGCCGAAGCCGAGAGCCCCATCAAGCATGAGTATCGCGACGGCGAGGTCTATGCAATGGTAGGCGGCACGGATGCCATTGTCACCATTGCCCTAAACTTTTGGGCACTCCTCCGAGGGCCTCTGCGCAGTAGTAGTTGCCGCGCCTATACGCTAGACATGAAAGCCCGCATCGAGCCCTTGAATCGGTTCTACTACCCTGACGTGATGGTGACCTGTGATGATCGAGTCGCAACAACAACACCTTTAAGTGTCACCCCTGCTTGGTCGTAGAAGTCCTGTCGGAGAGCACTGAAGCCTTTGACCGAGGCGACAAGTTTATCGATTACCGCCACCTCGATAGCCTGCAAGAATACGCGCTGATTTCCCAGGTGCGGCCTCAAGTGGAGGTATTTCGTCGTAATGCTGAAGGGCTGTGGGTGTTGCATCCCTATGGTGAGGGGGACACAGTTGAGCTAGCGAGCGTGGGTTGGTCAGGGGCAGTTTCGGAGCTATACGAAGCGGTCGATTTTCCCTCTGTTAGCGCTGAGCCAGAGGCCAGTGCGGCCAGTGAGGGTTGAGCTCGCCGCACTGGCCTGCCCTTGCTGCTTTATTCCATCGGTCGCCAGTCACCCGCCAGGATGAAGGCAGCCCAGTAGTAAGGATGACTATACTCCCCGCCCTGCTCAATCATTTCGAGCTGCACCTCTCGTAGCGCCTCGCTGCGACCCATGCCAGCGGTGAGGTTTTCGTAGTGGCGGGCCATCAGGCTTTGGGTACCGTAGTCGCTGACTTGCCACAGGCTCATCAGTTGGGTTTCGGCTCCGGCCAGAGCAAAGGCGCGACGCAGCCCGTAGACGCCTTCACCATTCGCGACTTCGCCGAGACCAGTCTCACAGGCGGAGAGCACCACCAGCTGGGTGCCGAAGAGGTTGAGCTGTGAGGCTTCTAGTCGACATTTCGCAGGTTCTCTCAACAACCCGAATGATTTTTGAAGCCTTGTAGAACAAGGCTTTCATCAATAGGAGCGAGATTTGAACAATTTTGATTTTGCTGCGTTCGGCATCAATTTGGTGGCCTTCACGGTTGATGCCGGAAGCTCAGTCTTAATGTCAGTCTGCTT
>JBCCJU010000257.1:0-6331 GCA_039027715.1 Cyanobacteria bacterium P01_C01_bin.120 | reverse complement strand
TGCTGTTCAATTTCACAATCCGTTCGCCCGTACAGGCTAGAGAGGGAAATCTGTAATCGTCTCTACAGAAGGTTTCTAAAAAAACGCCAACTCTACGATGCGTCACGCGATGCTGACTCACACCTCACCACCCTGCCACCCTCATATCCCACCACCCCACTACTCTCACACTCCATCACCTCCACGTTCACCACACTCTGCAACAATCACTAAATAGCCACAGGAGAAAATGGGTGTTGGGATTTTTGCTGGTATTGCTGTCGTCGGTGTTTTTCTGCGTTCAGAATGTGGTGGTGCGGATTTTGTTTGCGGAGCAGCCGCTGCTGGGGATGGGGACGACCGGGGGCTTCTTGACGCCGACGCTGCACAATTCTTTTTTGCTGCTGCTGTTGCGGATGCTGCTGGCGGTGCCGCTGATGGGCTTGCTGACGACGCGGCTGCATCCGACCATTTGGCGCGACGTGCGGCAGTTGGGAAATTTCGACAAGCGACGGGCCTTAGCCCACGCGATCGCCGGCGGCCTGCTGATGTTCACCTACCTGGCGCTGCTGTACGTCTCGATTGGGTTGATTGCGACGGCGATCGCCCTCACCCTGTTTTTCACCTTTCCGATTTTTACGGCGCTGTTGTCTTGGCGGTTTCTGGGCCAGCGCCCCAGCGCCGCGCAGTGGGGCATCATGGGCTGCATCATGGCGGGTAGTGCGCTCACCATTCCCGCCGAACAGTGGACGGGTGGCGGCAGTTTGTGGGGCGTGTTTTTGGGCATTGCCAGCGGGGTTGCCTACGCCACGTACACCGTCAATGCTCAGAAAAGCTTCGAGGTGCTGCATCCGCTCACATATACCTGGCTCAGCTTTGCCCTGACGCTGCTGCTGTCGGCAATTTGTCTGGTCATCTGGCCGATCGCTAACCTGCAAGACCTCGACTGGGCTCCCATCTGGATGTGGAGTCTCATCTCAGGCATCGTCACCTTTGCCGGACACATGCTCTATAACTCCGGCATCAAACACATCGGCGCCACCCTAGCGGCTATGCTCGGTTCCGCCAATCCGGCGCTGACGGTGGTGCTCGCCTGGGTCACCATCCGCGAAGTGTTGAATGCTGTGCAGCTCCTCGGCGTTGGAGTCGTCACCGCCAGCGTCGCGTCTCTAGGCCGGTTCAAAAAATAGTGAGTACAATCCGCAATCAGGTAAGCGAAAGGCCTATGAACAATGAAGACACTATGAGATCTGAATATCCAGCCGACCTCATCAAATCGGGTGTGCGTGGGAAATATACGAGTCGTTATCGAGAAGGCACGAATGTGGTGGTGATAGATCCTGACCTCCACAACATCTTCCCGGACTCAGAGTCTGTCAACCGTGCGCTTCGTCAGTACGCCGAGGAACATCAAATCTCGCAGACATAGTCCGTCCTATGAGTTATGCCGATCGCATCCTTAAAATGCTTGCTGAAATGATTTTGCTTGTTAAGCCACGCTGTAGGGCGATGTCTGCGTTGGCGCAGCCGTCCCGGAGGGACATCGCCCCTTTCGTCCCTTTCAACATCTGCTGAGCCTGCTCGATGAGCTGTTATATCTGGTTGGCTGGTTAAGCAATCTCATTCTTTCGTTTGAGTTGCTGAGCAAATGATAGATGACACCCTCTATTCTAGAGCCAACTATCAGAACTGCTATTCAATCCCCGAAGTCATGGAGTTGGACCGTAAATTTGCGGTATAAACCCTATAGAATCAGGTTTTATTCGTCATATCAATATAGCTACAGGCAAATAAACAGGCGTCCAGCAGGTCTGACGCGGCATATATAGTTATGCTGCGAGTCTGTAACGGGAGTGGAGAGCGTCAGTAGCATGGTGCTTTGAAATCAGTGATGGAAATTTGCGTCAGGTAACTGTGCAAGGAAAGTCTGAAGCAAGCGTAAGTCAATCAATGAAAGTTAGATCTGCTACTCCTGATGATATATCGCTCATTTTCTCGTTCATCCAAAAGAAATCAGAATTTGACCGAAATATTGGTGCTTTCTTTGGTGTACTGAAAGTATCTGAAGATAAGATACGCAAAACACTTTTCGGAGTAAATCCCTTTTCTTATGTCTTGTTTGCAGAGTTTTCAGCGCGCGAAGTCGGCTTTGCATTATACGGATTCAGGTACTCATCATTCGCAGGCCAGCCGAGCATTTGGCTTGATGATCTGTATGTGGATGACGAGATGAGAAGTCAAGGTGCAGGAGCCGCATTAATGGCTCAATTAGCTCAAATTGCAAAGGAGAATGACTGTACCCATCTTGCTTGGAATGCTGATGCCCGAAATATCCGTGGGCTTCGCTTTTACAACCGTCTAGGAGCAAAAATTGTAGAACAGCGTGGTAATCGATGCTTTTTGAAATGGGTTCCATAGGCGGCTGCATAACGAGTCGATGAAGCAGACAGTTGAGAGATTTCCAGCAGGGTAGTAAAAGTTGTCTGCCGCCACTCATCTAGTCGTTTTCTTGCTAAATCTGACTCTTACGATACTGGCTTGGAGTCATGGAGAGCGCATCTTTAAAGTGCTTACTGAAATGACTTTGGCTGTTGAAGCCGCACTGTAAAGCGATGTCCGCGATCGCCCTTTTCGTTCCCTTCAACAACTGCTTGGCCTGTTCGATGCGCTGCTGAGTTAGGTATTGGTGCGGCGTCATGCCCATCGACTGTTTGAACAGGCGGCTGAAGTGGAATTGGCTGATACCCGCGACCTCAGCGAGGTCAGCGAGTTTGATGGATTGGTCAAGGTGAGCGTGAATGTAGTCAGAAATTTGCACAATCTTGCGATCGCCCAAGCCCCCGTCATAAATAGCTACTTTCGGCTTAGCGGTAGAGTACTCCCGCAGCAAATTGACGGCGAGTACATTCGCCAAAGATTCCACATAAAGCTGACCGACCCAACCGTCGCCCTTGTGGAGTTCCGCCCGCAGCAGTTGTAACACCTGCTCCAGTTGCGGATCGCGGATGCGAAACTCATTTCTGAGTTCTAAGCGATCGGAGTTCAGATCCATGGCAGACTGCGCCACCGATTGCAAAAACTGCATCGGCACCTGTACGTGGAAGTAGTGATCGTCTCCTTCGGCGTAGCAGGTGGCGGGAATATTTGCCGGGGTAATCGAAATGTCGCCTTTGGCGTACAGTCCGGTGTAGCGGCGATCTCCCACTACTTGATGAAGGCGATAGGGACGCTGTGCTAGGCACAGTGAGATCGAGTAACCTTCCCAAGATTCCAAAATGTCGGTACTGCCAGGAGGCTGCTGAAACTCTTCAGCCAGTAGGGGCTGCCAGCCTAGCGACTCACTCGATGCGATCGGTTTGGGGGTAGGGTTTGAAGACGGCGTACTACCTTTTCGAGATATCTGTGTCATAGCCAGTGACGCCCTTTTCAAAATGGATCGCAAGATTCCGACAATTGCGCAAGATTTAGATATTTCGCTGCTTTAGATTCCCTTAAGGTGTCATTGTAGCCAACGGGGTTACGCGTCATGACGAACAACCTTCCCGTATGGCGATTTATCCGTATGCGATTCACCAGAGGCAACCTGTCACGAATGGGGTAGTCCCACCCAAATCGCCTATGGGGTGACAGGTTGAACCGGGAAGCATCACTGTTGATTAAACATTCATTACTTAAAAATCTGCCATGCTCGGTCTTTCTCTACAAGGCAGCCTCAAAACCGAAGTTCGCGAATTTCTTAAACTCGCGGTTCCGCTTGCCAGTGCCCAACTAGCTCAATCGGCCACCGGATTTGCAGACACCATCATGATGGGCCGCATAGGGCCAGATGCGCTCGCTGCCGGAGGACTTGCCTCCATCATTCTCTTATCGGTGATGTTGGGGGCAACAGGTGCGGTGATGGGTATCAGTCCTTTAGTTGCAGAAGCCTTTGGCGCAGGCCAAAAGACCCGCATTCAGCATTTGGTGCGTCAGGGATTGTGGCTATCGACCATGGTGGCGCTGCCGATGATGATTGTGATGAGTCAGAGCAATCACTGGTTGCGCTGGGTCGGCCAAGCTGAAGCGACCGTTCAACTAGCATATTCTTATCTCAATATCATTCTCTGGGGCCTGTTTCCTGTTGTCGGGTTTGCGGCGCTGCGCGCTACCGTGTCAGCGCTGTCTCATGCTCGTCCAGTGATGACCATTATGGTAACGGGTACGGCTTTCAATATTGCGGGCAACTATGTTCTGGGATTTGGCAAACTGGGATTTCCGCAGATGGGCCTAGCCGGGCTGGCATTGGCCAGTGTGATTGCCCAGTGGGGCATGTTCATCGCGATGGTGCTGTATGTCCTGAAGCATCCCAAACTGAAGTCATATCGATTTTTTCAAGAACTCCATCACCTGCGCCCCCGCATCCTCTGGCAGCTAATCTGGGTCGGCGTGCCTATCGGCATCTTCTCAGGACTAGAAGCGGCTTTTTTTATGGTCATCATGTTCTGGGTGGGCACTTTTGGGACGATCGCTCTGGCTGCCCACCAGATCGTCTTGCAAACATTGACGATTGTGTTTATGGGGCCACTGGGTATTTCTTTCGCGACAACGGCGCGGGTTGGGCAGTGGTTGGGCCGCAAAGATTTTCAGGGCGTTCAGCGGGCTACTTGGGTCAGCATTGGTTTGAGTACCGTTTTTGCTAGCAGCATGTCAGTCATGTTCCTTTTGTTTCCTAAGCAGGTCATTGGGATTTATCTGGATGTGCAAAATCCTGCGAATTTTGCCATTGTTTCCCTGGCTACGACACTGCTGGTGATTGCCGCGATCGCCCAGGTTCTAGATGCATTTCAAAAAGCGATTTATGGCTCTTTGCAAGGGCTTCAGGATACCCAGGTGCCGATGGTGCTGATTGCCCTGGGCTACTGGGGCTTTGGGCTATCGGTGGCTGGCGGGCTGGGTTTTTATCTCGACATGGGTACGCAAGGTTTGTGGATTGGGCAATCGGTGGCGATCGCATTAGTTGCGGGCCTATTTACGTGGCGACTCTGTCGATTGATTCTCCATCAAAACTCGTCCCGTAAATTGAACGCCTTCGAAAAATAGATTTAATGGACGGTTAATTTAGCGGGCGGCAGCATATCAACTCAAACGCAGCAGACGGTCACACCTCGACAATGTCGGTAACTGATTTGAAACGATATGTTTGCCACGGCTTTTACACCAGAGACTGAGTTCCTTTCAAGGATTCAGAATGTCTATTCAGCCAGCTTCTGGCTTCCGAACTCCGTAGGGCTCTGCCCCTCCCATAAGGTGCTCCGCATTCTGCCCCTAAATCTCAATTGGGCGTCCCTGCTCGGTGAACTGCACTGCATCGACTCCCAGCGCCGGGTTTTGCAGGAGGGTTTCCCGCAGGCTGCCAAACAGTTCTCGCTGTTCGCAAATTGAGAGCGAGACAAAGTGGCGCTGAGCCCCCGGACGGCGACGGAAATCAATGGTCACGGTATTGCCTTTGGTGTTTGGCGTAATGCGATAGCCCGCCAGCTCAAAATCCAGTAGCTGTGAGGTTTGGTCAGCAATCAAAAAGTGAACTACTTGCGCAATCGCCTTGTCCTGAGCCACCGTCTGAGTCTTACCCGCATAGGTTTCACAAGCTGCGGTTGGCGTGTAGAGCGTCACTGTCAAGGCATCGGACGGGGTCTCTGAAATCCCCTGCCACTGTGAGTCCGCCAAAGGCAGCTTAGTCGAGAACAGGGTGAAAGGCTTCACTGCCTGGGAAGTGGTAATAGCCGGCGCTTCTTCAGTAACGGATGGGGGCGGCGCGATCGCCCCAAAGGTCAAAATCCCCAGGCCCAAGCCCAAGGCCAGCAAAAATCGCTGAGGCAGTTTAGCAAAGCGGTGTAAGCTTACTTTGGTCATGATCAAATGCTCTCCTGATTGACACACTAACTGGGATACTGCTGTGGCTGAGACCCGCTGGAATCACCGACATATCCTTTCGTTGTCTCGGTTTACGCCGACCGACTATGCCACCGTCATTAACACTGCCGTCAGCTTTCGCGAGGTGCTGTCGCGACGCAATAAAAAGGTGCCAACGCTGCAGGGCAAAGTGGTCACCAATTTGTTTTTTGAGCCCTCGACCCGCACCCGCAGCAGCTTTGAACTGGCGGCTAAACGACTGTCGGCAGATGTGCTCAACTTTGCCCCCGGCAGTTCCTCTCTGACCAAAGGGGAAACTATCCTCGATACGGCCAAAACCTATCTGGCGATGGGGGCCGACATGATGATCATTCGCCATGCGGCCACTGGGGTGCCCCATGCGATCGCCGCCGAACTGGATCGGCTCAAAACCGGAGTCGGCGTGTTGAACGCGGGAGAC
>JBCCJU010000256.1:0-6410 GCA_039027715.1 Cyanobacteria bacterium P01_C01_bin.120 | reverse complement strand
TCAATCTCTACGTGCCCAATGGTTCTGCCATCAACAGCGAAAAATACGACTATAAGATGCGCTGGCTGACGGTGTTGAAAGCTTACCTAGAAAAGCTGTTGGCCGATCACGAGCTCCTGCTTGTTTGTGGCGATTTCAACATTGCTCTAGAAGACCGCGATATTCACAACCCCGAAGGCAAGGAAACCCACATCATGTCATCGCCCAAAGAACGGGAAATGCTTTCGGATGTGCTGTCCATCGGGCTACAAGACGCCTTTCGCAAATTTCATCAGGACGGCGGCCACTTTAGCTGGTGGGATTATCGCGCTGCCTCATTTCGGCGCAACTTGGGCTGGCGCATTGACCACCACTATCTGTCACCGAAGCTATACGATCGCGCCCAAAGCTGCATGATTGATATAGAACCCCGTGGCCTGGAAAAACCCAGCGATCATACCCCCGTCATCGTTGAAATTTGAGGGGGTGAGCAATGATTGCTGATGGTAATTTGCAGGAATGGCTGTTCGTCACCGGCTATCTGTCCTTTCTGCTGTTGGTTGTCTTCGGAGTCGTGTTTTTCTCGTCGCGCGAAAACTAGACCGCAGGCTCCGCCTTTCCTGGTTGCTGTCAGGCTGTAACCTCCATCATGCGGCTTCCCCCGTCAAACCCCAAGTTCCTTTCCAAATTTCTATGGCTGAACTCAAAGCGCTGATTTTTGATGTGGATGGCACCCTGGCAGAAACTGAGCGTGATGGTCATCGCGTCGCTTTCAATCAGGCATTTGCTGCCGCCGGGCTGCCGTGGCGTTGGTCAGAGGGGCTTTATGGGGCGCTGCTGCAGGTGGCGGGCGGCAAGGAACGCATTCGCTTTTACATCGACCGATATATCCCTCCCGTTCCTTTGAAGCCAGACTTAGACACGCTAGTTGCCGAGCTGCATCAGGCCAAGACCAGTTATTACACAACTCTATTGCAGGCCGGCCAAGTGTCTTTGCGTCCGGGAATTCAGCGGTTAATCAATGCGGCTCGCAGTCAACATATTCGATTAGCGATCGCTACCACCAGTCGGCTTGAAAATGCTTTAGCGTTATTGAAAACTGCTCTAGATACTGACGCGCCGAACTGGTTTGAGGTGATTGCGGCGGGCGATATTGTGGCTTGCAAAAAGCCTGCGCCGGATATCTATCGTTACGTGCTAGAGCAAATGGCGATCGCTCCGGAAAATTGTTTAGCGATCGAAGACACCGAACATGGCCTCACTGCCGCCGTTGGCGCTGGCATCACCACCATCGTTACTGTCAACGACTACACCGATCGCCAAAACTTTGCTCAGGCCGCGCTGGTGTTGAATCATTTGGGCAAACCCGATGCCCCCTGCCAACGACTCCAGGGACAGCCGCTAACGCAGCCCTACTTTGATCTGTCAGTGGCTCGGTCCCTGCTGGCGAGCGGCACATAGGCTGGACTGGCCGTCCATCAGTCGCAATCAGTTGCTCATTCAAATTGATCGAGTTGGGACTAAAAACAGCTCCAACCTTCGAGATCAGCGCTGCTTTCGCAATTAATTTGGAGTAGTAGAAGTCAAATTTCAGACGAAATGAGCCAAACTGACAATGCCCTATGAACCAGTCTGTTTGCTAGAAGTCTGAATATAAAGAATCAACAAAAAGACCGTCGGTACGAGTACGAACAAAATACTGGCAACGAATCCAAGATTATTAACTTCCATAATTTGAAGCCTTAACTTTCCAGCTCAACAAAGACACATCTATAGTTTACGCCATCTTGATGATTGATTCGGACGGCTCAATCCAAATCATTAGAATAGCGATCGTCTAACACTGGCGCTAACCTCATTTCTTCTTCTTTGGCTTAGTTTTAACGGTCACCGGCCCATTGACCAGAGTCTGACAAGCTAAACGGCAGTTGTCTGGACGTTTGCGCAGCCGCTTCTCTTCCACAGCGGTTCGCGGCGACAAGTTTTCCATCCCTTCAACAATCTCCACTACGCAAATAGCGCACTGGCCATAACCGCCACAGTTCATCATCTTGCCGACAAAAGTATAGATATCGACATCATTTTCCAGGGCTTTGTAACGTAAATTAGCCCCGTCAGCCGCAACAACCTCTTTGCCCTCTTCAACAAACTTAATAGTTGCCATCTATCTCGTCCTCTCGGTTTATTCCAGTCTAACGGTTGATTCAAGAGCTGTCGCGAGGTTGGTTGTCATGATGTACTCGTTTTTAACTGCCAACTCTCGTAATAAAACTTTAACTTAATTGCACGCCCAGGCTTTGGCGGTTACATTTCTTTGTAAATAGTCATTGACTTATTCACCATTTGAGTAGTGCTATGACTGGGTTTAGAGCAATGTTTTGAGGATTTATGCGGTTAAGTTCGATTTCAGTTTCCTCAGTTCAATGTTGAAAGCGATCGAATTCGACGCTTCTCAGGATTGAAGATTCAAGGAACGGGCCCGTAAGACTTGCATTTTTCCTATGGTCAGCGCCTGCAAAGCGGCTCACCATCACCCCCTTGAGCTGATTTTCCGGGCTATGGGGACAAGGAAATCTGGTACCCTATTCATATCTATGACTCTTAATAAGCTAGTACGAGATTTGTTGAAACTAATAGGAGGAGCGTAGTCGATGGGACTACCTTGGTATCGAGTACATACGGTCGTCTTGAACGACCCGGGCCGCCTCATCTCTGTTCACCTAATGCACACTGCTTTGGTGGCTGGTTGGGCTGGTTCCATGGCCTTATTCGAGCTGGCAACCTTTGACCCGAGTGATCCTGTATTGAATCCGATGTGGCGTCAGGGCATGTTCGTTCTGCCCTTTATGTCCCGGCTGGGAGTGACTCAATCTTGGGGAGGCTGGAGCGTTACTGGTGAGGCCGCCATCAATCCTGGCTTCTGGAGCTTCGAAGGAGTAGCCGCAGCACACATTGTTCTGTCTGGACTATTATTCTTAGCTGCCTGCTGGCACTGGGTTTACTGGGACTTAGATTTGTTCCGCGATCCGCGTACGGGCGAACCGGCTCTGGATTTGCCCAAGATGTTTGGCATTCATTTATTTTTGTCTGGCTTACTTTGCTTCGGCTTCGGTGCCTTTCATTTAACTGGACTTTGGGGTCCAGGCATGTGGATTACGGATTCCTATGGCATTACAGGCCATGTCCAGGGAGTCGCCCCTGAATGGGGGCCAGCTGGATTTAATCCCTTTAATCCAGGTGGCATTGTGGCTCACCACATCGCCGCCGGCATCGTAGGTATCATCGCTGGACTTTTCCATCTGACTGTACGCCCCCCCCAGCGTCTATATAAAGCGCTGCGCATGGGTAATATTGAGACCGTCTTGTCCAGCAGTATTGCGGCTGTTTTCTTTGCGGCATTCGTGGTTGCTGGCACCATGTGGTATGGCAACGCAGCTACGCCGATTGAACTGTTTGGGCCGACTCGCTACCAGTGGGATAGCAGCTACTTCCAAGAGGAAATTCAGCGTCGGGCTCAGGCTGCCATTGCTGAGGGTGCATCGGTTGAAGAAGCCTATGCAGAAATTCCTGAGAAGCTGGCTTTCTATGATTACGTTGGCAATAGTCCCTCTAAAGGTGGACTGTTCCGCGTTGGTCCGATGGACGAAGGTGACGGCATTGCGCGCGGCTGGCTGGGACACCCCACCTTCAAAGATGGTGAGGGCCGCATCCTGACGGTGCGCCGTTTACCCAACTTCTTCGAGACTTTCCCCGTGGTCTTGACCGACAAAAACGGCATTGTTCGAGCTGATATTCCCTTCCGCCGCGCGGAGTCGAAGTACAGCTTTGAGCAAAAAGGCGTGACAGTTTCGTTCTCTGGTGGTGAGCTGTCTGGTCAGACGTTTACCGATCCAGCGGCAGTCAAGCGAATTGCTCGTAAGGCTCAGTTGGGTGAACCGTTTGAGTTTGATACTGAAACTTTGGAATCGGATGGCGTTTTCCGTACCAGTCCTCGCGGCTGGTTCACCTACGCCCATGCCGTGTTTGCGCTGCTCTTCTTCTTCGGGCATATTTGGCACGGTTCCCGCACCCTATACCGCGACGTATTCGCCGGTATCGATCCCGATCTATCTCCCAAGCAGGTGGAATGGGGCTTCTTCCAGAAAGTGGGTGACCGCAGTACCCAAAGTAAGGAAACTGTCTAATTCGTTAGTAAATTAGCGGCTTAATGCTCGTAAAGCGCTTGGTTTGATTCTTGCCGTAATGGTGATTGAACAATCAAGCGCTTTTTCAAATCACTTAAGTTCAATGAACTGGAGTTTTTACAACTTCGTAAAAACTGCGATAGCCAATGTTGGCGTGGTTTGAACGCAATCCTTTAGACTGATAGTACATAGAGTAGGAGGCTGTGAAGTATGGAAGCCGTTGCTTACATTTTCATTTTTGCTTGTGTCATTGGCACACTGTTTTTTGCGATCGCATTTCGTGAACCCCCTCGGATTCCCAAAGACTAATTTGTTTATTTAGTGGACATCTGTAAAAGATCACGTTTTGTGACTATTTGACTAGCGGTGACCGGTTTTTAACGGGTCGCCGCTTCATTTTTCCAAGGTTAGATACTATGGATGCAGGTGCATTACCCCAAGGCTGCGTAAGTAGAGCAGTCATTCCGCTACTGGTAGCGTCTTGGAAGAATGCTTAATTCGTCGAGTTCTATCGGAGACGTTTAGCTGCATGCAGTGTCCCTTCTGCCAGCATCTTAATAACCGCGTATTAGAATCGCGCTCTGCTGAAAGCGGCAGAAGCATTCGTCGTCGTCGCGAATGTTTAGAGTGTCAGCGACGATTTACTACTTACGAACGAATTGAGTACGTGCCGATTACGGTGATTAAGCAAAGCGGCGATCGCGAATCGTTTGATCGCTCCAAGGTATTGCGCGGTGTTGTTCGAGCTTGTGAAAAAACCGGCGTTTTACCCAATACCCTTAACGCCCTCGTTGACGATGTCGAGGCCGAACTGCAACAGCGGGCTCGCCGAGAAATTGCCAGCACCGAAATTGGTGAGTTAGTGCTCAAGCGATTAAAAGCCATTAATGAAGTTGCGTATGTCCGCTTTGCCTCAGTGTATCGACAGTTTCAAGGCATTGAAGATTTTACCAATACGCTCAAATATCTGAACGCTGAAACGAAAGTCGCCTCATCTCCTGATACAACCGTTGATTCACGCTTGAATGCAATGCTTTCCTAGCGCTGGATATCAGCAAGTGATTCATGTCTAAGAATTTTGTGTGGCCTATTCTATTTCTTTAAATTTAGGAACCGTGGCATTTGGTTTTTACCAGGTTAGGAAACTAAAGCAGTTAGATCAGCCCTTAAATCATAATGTTGTCAAGCTGCCCTCAAGCTGGCCGACCGGCAAATTAAATCCGGCAGCGCCGTTTGTAAATTGGCATAAACTGCCGTTGGGGCAAAATCATTGAGATAAAGAGCGCTACGAATGCCACAGGTGAGGGCAACCGTTGGCAATTCAGCGACTTGACCCGCCCGCACGTCGGCCTCAGTATCGCCAATCATACAGCTAGCAGTCGTATCAAATCCCAATTGTCGCTGCTCGGCGATCGCTTCTCGCAGGCGAGCAACCTTGTGATCGATACAGTTAGCATAGGCAGTTTCGACATCATCAGCTCCATAGATTTGGCTGATGGCGGTCGCCAAGTCATGCTGGTGTAAAAAATCAAGGACTTGGCCCGCCTGCCGCAGCGTCACTAATACCAGACGAATGCCCCGAGCTTGAAGTTCATTGAGAGCTGCTTTAGCTCCCGGCTGCAGGCGATCAAGATGCAGTAAAGCCGACTGATTGACCAACGCCTGCACATGAGCCAAAAAATCTTTGATTTGCTGACCAGAAAGTCCGGACCAATCAGCAATAGTGACATCAGGTACGCGATTTTGTTTCATGTACCAAAATTGCGCTTTCGTAAGTCGCCGCACTGGCAGCGCCACATACTCAGCATATTTTTTTTGAATTGCCGCGAGCGCTAAACAATAAGTCTGATAATAGCGATCGGAGACATCCACAATAGGACCATCAAAATCGCAAAACACCACACTGCCCGACTGCAGTGGCGACAAAGCGCTTGTTGGCTGAGTCACCAGAGGTGCGGACTGAAATCTAACAGCATCTTGCATAAGCCAAAACTTAAGAAAGATTAAGAACTATTGCCAAGTTCCTACACTTTAGCAGTCCATCCTGGGAAATAGGGAACTGATTAGCAGGTTTCATATAGTGCCAACTTATTGCTTATCGATTACAGATATAGCAATCCGTGGATAGATCCGGTCAGTCAATGAAAGCTTGGTCAACGACTTGCCGAAAGGGTTGGCCAGACTGAATCTGTTTTCGCATGCGGTTTTTCAAAACAAACCATTGATGCTCAATGGGATTTAAATCCG
>JBCCJU010000255.1:0-6412 GCA_039027715.1 Cyanobacteria bacterium P01_C01_bin.120 | reverse complement strand
TCGCGCCCCATGCCAAGGGAGATGGTCTTGGAGGGTCTGTCTCAGTTCGCTATAGTCAGTCATGGGGTTTCTTAAGAGTTGTGGTAATTCTGATGAAACCCCACTCTCATCTGATTTTCAAGCTTTTTGTCCTGTACTGAGGGCTTAAGCAAGCTAAAGTGCAGGCTACTGGATTGCCTGATAGCCAACGACAGTTTGTGAATGCCAGAACCGTGTTGCCGGTGAGTGCGTTCACTGTGGACGGCAACCATCTGCGAGTAACGCTGGGCAAAGACGATCGTGGCGAACAACTTTTCTTTAAAGGTCGGAACACCTGGTTTGTTTACACTCCTGCTGCCGATCTTTTGAATAATGGGCAGGTGATTAATCCCAATACCCGAACGCCAACAAATACCTCCCAAAACAATCGCTCGCCCTACACCCTGCGAATTGATTTGGACACTTGGCTTAAGCAAAGCACCGCTCAAAGCAGCACCCTGCCCGACGACCAAAGGCAATTAGTTCAAGCTGGGACCACATTACCTATTTCCAGCTTTGAGGGTGCTGGTCAATTTCATCTGCAAATTATTCTTGGCGTTAATGAGCAAGGGCAAGCGATTTCCTTTAAGGGGCGCCGCACCTGGTTTGTTTATCGGCCAGCGGTAGAAATTCTTAGAGATGGAGCGGTTGTGTCAGTGCCACCGCCGCTGACCAGGGGTCCACAATACACCCTAAAAGTTTTGCAAGATACCGTTCTGAAGCTCAGTACGGCCCAGAGCTCAGCGCTGCCCGAATCTCAAAAGCAATTTATTAGAGCCGGGACCAGTTTGCCCCTCCAGAGTTTCGCGACAGCGGGGGCTTCCCACCTCAGAGTTGCCTTTGGCCTTGATGGAAACGGCAAGCAAATCTTCTTTAAGGGGCGCAATACGTGGTTTGTGTATCAACCGACGGTAGAAATTCTGCGGGACGGAGTTTCTATGAATCGGTCACTAGCGGGCAAAAGAATTGTGCTGGATCCGGGACATGGCGAGATTGATTTTGGCGTTAACGATCCGGGAGCGGTTAATCGAGTTTTGGGGCGTAACGAGCGAGATGAGGTGCGTAAGCAGGCAATTATTATCAGACAGGTTTTAGCTGGTAAAGGGGCGAACGTTGCCATCGTTGAGAACAATACCCGCATGAGTCTCAGACAAATCGGGCAGGCGGGCAGCGGGGCCGACTGTTTTGTGTCGCTGCATCTCAATGCCTTTAATCGCCAAGCCCAGGGGCACGAAGTGTTTTACCACACTCAGGGCACCAGTACTGATCGACGCTTTGCCGACCTCGTGAATCGAGCTTTAGCAAACAGTCTGAATATTCCCGATCGCGGCACTAAAAGGCTGGGACTCGCAGTTCTGTCCGGCGTACCGCTGCCCACACCGGCAATTTTGACCGAAGCTTTTTTCATTGATTCAGTCTCCAGCGCCGCCACACTGGACCGCTGGAATACGGCGGCAGCCAACGCGATCGCCCAGGGCATCACTCAATTTCTGCTGCAGTAAGGCCATCGCCCCAGCTTGAAGGGATTTGATAGAGCCAGCCAATTCTTCGGCGAACCTACCAAAGTGACTGGCTCCGGTTGATTTTTGGAAGCAGTCGCCTGCCTCTCTGAAAACAGGTCTGGACTCCCCCATGTACGCTCGATGCAATCCCTTACACCGATTCTGACCGCAGGGAGTGCTGGGCGCGGCAACGCACACCACCCGAAAACCGAGATTGTTGTTGCGGTTGCCGGAAGTATTATGGTTGCGAACCGCCGAGCGGCAATTGCGCGGATTGTTGTTCCACGCGCCGCCCCGGCTGCTAATTGCCTGTTCTCAACGTCAAGTCTCAACGAGTGAGAATTTTGACGCTCGATTAGCATAGACCACAGGGATACCCCACCTCAAAAAACGCCAAAAAATTTTGAGGTGCTGCGCGCCAAGAGAGTAAAAGATAAAGAAGTGTAAAGAGGAAGAGGGGAAAAGGGCAAAGGGAAATCAGGGCGCGGCAACGCACACCACCCGAAAACCGAGAGCGTCGGGGCGGTTGCCGGGATAACCATGGTTGCGAACCGCCGAGCGGCAATGGCGCGGAAGGCCGTACCACGCGCCGCCCCGGCGGATACGGCTCCCTGTATATTCTTCATCCACCCAAGCTTTGCCATCTGTGGGGGCACCGTCATAATTTGCATGCCATCCATCCTGACACCATTCCCAGACGTTGCCATGCATGTCGCATAGGCCAAACCGATTTGCTGGGAACATCCCCACAGATGTGGTTTTTCCCCGGTACTCTCCCTTCGGCGCATCTCGATAGATCTCACTGGCAAAAAAGTTGGCGAGTTCTGCCGTCAGGGTCTCCCCAACATGAAAAGGCGTTGTCGTGCCCGCTCGACAGGCATATTCCCACTCTGCTTCCGTGGGTAAACGATAGGTACGGTTCGCGTGAGCAGAGAGGCGCTGACAAAACTCCACCGCCTCTTCCCATGACACCTGCTCCATCGGCTGCTGGTCGTTCCCCTTAAATCTTGAAGGGTTGGCATTGAGTCGCCGATTGACTCGCGGCATGGCCGCCACCTGCCGCCATTGCGCCTGCGTCACCGGATACCTGCCCATAAAAAACGGCGACACCGTCACCTCATGCTGCGGCCCTTCATTGTTCAATCGACCTTCCTCATCTTCCGGCGATCCCATTACAAACGTCACCTCCTGGAATCGCCATCATCTCCAGCGGTATCCCTTTCCCCAGGTCCTCCACCAAAAATCGCGCCTGATGCCATTCCTGCTTAATTTCCTCGCCTTTCGCATTCACCGTCACCACTTCAAACGCCGCCAGCGGCATCACCCGCTCAATGCCACAGTCGATAAATCGCCGGAGCAGATCCTCTGATTCCCACCGTGGATAATGCCCCGGGAACCAAGACGGTTCTATTCCCTTAATTTGTAGTGTTGTCTCCCATCCAACAGCCATGCCAAATCGCCGCCGCTGTCCCTGCATACTCCCCCGCGTCGCCTCCCAAATTCCCGCTTGCACGCCAAAGCCATATTTGCCACCCGAATAATGCACCCAAAGCTGCTCAATCAAAGACAGATAATGACGAGAAGTCGTGTTGTTAGATTCATTCAACAACGTCTGTGTCTCTACATCAGCCTTGAACCATTCATGCTTCCTGAAGAGAAATGCAAGCTGGTCAAATGCAGTTGGAATAGAAGCCTTGACAACTTGGAGAGCCTTCGGTCTAGTACTGCGATCAGCCAAAGTCCAGCAATCAACTTGAGCTGAATTTGCATTTTTAATTTTGCTTAACTCGTCTCGTGTGGGTAGTCGGTAAAAGAAGTCATCACCACCGGTCGGATTAATTTCTTCAGTTTCAAAAATTGTCAACCAACGACAAACTTCAAACGCTTCTTCTAGCGAAACGAGAATGGCACTTTCTGGGTCAGGCGGAGTATGCCAAGCTTGCGAGCACTTGCCTCGATTAACTTCGAAGAACGATTCTCTCTCCGACATGGCTAGCTCATATTCAGACCAGGCAAGTGGTTTGGCATCAATCTGAGTCTCGTCGTCGATTCGCAAAAGTTGATTGAGCCGCCGGGTTAAGCAAACCTGGGTCGCAAGCCTAGCGATTTCCGGGTCATTTGACCACAAGCTGAATTCTTCTAGAGCCTTTTTGACATCGGGGTCTAAGCTTTTACCTTCCTTGAGACAGTCGAATCCAACAGTTAAAGACTCACGGTTCGGTTCATGCAGTGCAGCTCGAACTAACTCAGTGACATCGCTCTTTGCTGCAAATAATCGAATGGTTTCATGCCACCAAGTCTGGTGAATTACGCTTACTAGCTGATCATTTCGCCCCGTTTCTTTAATCTGGACTGATGCTAGATATTCCTGGAAGCTGAGATGAGCAAATTGATACAGTCCCATCTCTCGCTCCAGTAGAAGTCCGCTGACGGTTTCAACATGCTCTAAGAAGTCATTGGGAGTCACCTTGTCCCCAGCGACAGCTCGCAAAGGAGCCTGAACCATCGCAACACCCTGAGCAGCGGAAAACTCTCTTGCCTCATGCACCATCAGTTCCAGCGCCAGTACTTGCAGCACCGATTTCTTCTGCTCAGCCTTCAGCGGAAACGGTTCCTCTAGACCTTTTGCTTCTTGTCGCCGCACCAATAGCACATCACAAATCTCGTCATAGAGATCCACCCGGCTTCCCGGCAGTGCTCCTCGATTATCATGCACCGTCGCGATCATTGTCAGTAGCAGCGGGTTCAGCGCCATCGCTGCCAGAGGCGGGTAGTTTTTGATCCGACCAATCAGATCATTGGCCTTATCTTCCGCCGCTGCCTGCACTCCTGGATCAGGGTTCCGCGCCTGCCGCAAAATCTCATTTTGCAGATACCACCGCCGCAAAAACAGTTCCATCTGCCTCAAGTTAAAGGCTTGCACTCCTAGCGTGGTTCGGGCTTCGGTCAGTTGGGCATTGCGATAGCCATAGGGCCGCGAGGTCAAAATCCACAACGCTTCCGGATACGCCCGCATCTGCTCATCCACCCACTGGCTGACCTGCCGCCGCTGGGTTTCATCTGCCACCTCATCCAGCCCGTCCAGCATCACCAGGCATTGGCCATTCAGCAACTTCGCCTCAAACCACTGGGGCGATGGATTCAAGCTTTGACCCTTGGGCAGGGTTTTCACCTGTTCCACAATTAGGGTAGGGAGGGCTTTCGGCTGCTCACCCGTAATGTCATCACGAATCTTGTGCAGCGGCAGCAGCACCGGCACCAGCTTCGGCACCTGGCGACTGCGGCGACGATAGGTGTTGTAAGCATAGGTCAACGTGATATGCCGCAGCAGCGTCGTTTTACCCGACCCCGGTGCCCCGATAATCACGATGCGTTGATAAGCCGGTTCCCGTTTGCTCTCCGCCAAAAAGTCCCATATTTCTAAGCCCTTTGCCGTCTCTTGCCGCTGAATCAACGCCGGAGAAATTTGTTCCAGGCTTTTCGAGGTAATCCGTAAGGGTACAAACACCTTCGCCAAGTCGGGGCTAAACTCCCCCGGCGTCTTCAATCCCTGAGTGCGATAGGTGCGGTAGCCATAAATCAAACTCTGGTAATAAGCCCCCCGAAACTGCGGCGTGACTTTCCACCAAAAGCGCACCAATGCACTTTCAAGCTGAGCCACAATCCACTCCGCGAGGGAATCAGTGGTTTCTTCTAACCGTTCTTCAATGCGATCCAAAACTTTGTTTGAAAGGTCGGCAAAAAACTTGGCAAAAATTGCGAGTACCGTTACGCCAATCGAAGCGAATCCGGTCAACAGCGCCAAACCCCATTGCCCTGACCGAAGCAGTTGTATGGTTCCCGCAATGCCAAGCCCTCCCGGAATCCCCAAAACGCGCAAAATCATCTGCGTTCGTTTCTGGCGTTTTCGGCGGCGGGTTTCGTTTAAATCTTCTGGTAACTGTGAAGACTGTGACGCAGGGCGAGTCTCTGACATAGGGATTAAGTGTTTCAGAGTAATTCTTTGCGACCAGTGTATTTCATTCTCCTATTTGTCCCTGTAGGTGATCAGTTAGGCTTCAGATTTGAGCTAAGCATAAGGTTGCATGAGTATGGCATGGTTCGACTTTGTCGTCCCCCAACACCGCGGAGGTCTCACCACCTGGCAATACGCTGATATCGCCAAAGCGGCATAGCTACAATATCCCCATCCGCTCTGGAGCCAGTCACTATGTCCGAATTGAGCCTAAACGAAACCCAGCTCAAAGACCGGGTGAAGACCGCCATCTTAGAAATCTTTGAAGAGCGGCGTAACCTCTTTCAAGAATTGATCGCCTAAGCCCTCGACGATATCGCTATGATCAAGACCATTGATGAGGGCAAAGACCCTGAACCCGTGAGTCGAGATGCGATCTTTGCCATTCTGGAGCAGGCAGTATGAAAACTAACATTGACATTGATGATGCGCTCATCGCTGATGCCCTGCAAGCAACTGGCCTAGAGGCAACCGACCAGGTCATAGAAGTCGCCTTAAAGCTGCTGGTGCAAATTAAACGTCAAGAAGCCATCAAAGCCTGGCGGGGGCAATTGCTCTGGGAGGGAGACTTAGCCAGCATAAGAACTGACCTATGATTCTGGTCGATTCGAGCGTTTGGATAGACTACTTTAACGGTCAAACCACGCCGCAAGTCGGCATGCTGGATCAACTGCTCAGCGTTCAACCGCTTGCCATTGGCGATATTATTCTCACAGAAGTCTTGCAGGGCTTTCGTCGGGTGCATCCCACCTTTGTAAGACTCATTGTGAGAATTGCCCGTTGAGATAAGCACAGCGGTGTTTCAGGATTTGGGGCACATTTTTCCTCTCCCACTGAGCCCCTGAAATTTTAATGCGCCGTCCAATTTGCTTGACGG
>JBCCJU010000254.1:0-6537 GCA_039027715.1 Cyanobacteria bacterium P01_C01_bin.120 | reverse complement strand
GTCCAGCGCCGCCACCAGCGCCTCAAACATGCGTAGCCCCAGATGCCCTGCCCAGGGAAAGCTATCAACCGACTCCGGCAAAATGCTGCGGATAATCGTGTCTCGCTGTAAATCAGACTGCACAATCACCGGCTTTGTCACTAATCCAACAGCAGTTTGCGCGGCCTCCAACAAATTGCCCAACGTCGCTGAAACGGCCCAAGTGCGCACGCTCGGCGTCAACTGTCGCAGGCGCGACAGGGCTAGCTCGGTTTGAGTGCCGCGCTTAGAGCTCATCAGCTCGTGCCATTCGTCTAGCACCACACAGCGCAGTGACTGGAACCGCTTGGCGCTGTCTTTATAAGACAGCATCACTGACAGCGATTCGGGTGTAGTGATCAGCGCGTCCGGCATTCTTTTCAGCTGTCGCGATTTTTTGCTGGAGCTGGTGTCGCCCGTGCGCGACTCGATTTGCAGATTCCAGCCCATTTCATCCACCGGACGCCGGATCGACTGTTCAATATCCCGCGACAGCGCCCGCAAGGGAGTGATGTAGAGCAGTTGCAGGCCAACACTAGGAGCAGCAAGCATTTCTGCTAGCGGTCCCATAACAGCGGCATAGGTTTTACCAGAGCCGGTGGGCACTTGGATCAATCCACTTTCACCGGCTAGATACGCTTCCCAAGTCTGCTGCTGAAAGCCCAGGGGCTGCCAACCCTGACGCGAAAACCAATCGATAATAGGAGCAAGTCGAGTATCCATACTTTTATCATTGCGGATTTCTCGCTCAAACGACTGACACCAGCAATTTAAGTACGTACGCATGCATGCATGCATGAGCGGCAGCTTTGTTAGTAAAAAGTCTTGAAGAATTTGAATGGCTCTGAAACGATTAGCCGCGATCGCGACATCTTCTATCTGATCAGTAACTAGGCAACGGCAAGGCTCCAGTACACATATTCACTGAGAAGCAATCTGTTTGCAGCCTTAATTTCATAAGAATTGTCATGAAATTTGTAAGACTACAAAATCTCTTCATGATTCAAGCACATACACTGACAATATATGTCGTATAAAATAAAACTAGTGATGATTGACTATCCTAGTTCATGGGTGCTTCGCTTGCGGTACCTTTCACAAAGGAGTTTTTTAGATATCTTCAGTGATTTCTTTGGCCGTAGTTCTATGTAATTAGCGCAGGTCTTTGAGACTCCTTTCAATTTGATGGGTACACTGTGAATGCCTAATTAGAATCTCTGATTGGCCGCTTGAAATTCACTAAGCTTATGTGAGCGTGGTCAGTGGTAAATGCTACTGATTTAGTTGCTGGCCAAATGCACAAGTAAGTCAATCATTACGATCAAAGACTGATGGCGCATAGGGCGCTATCGACACCTTTGGTCAGGTGCTCAACCGTACAAAAAACAGCGATTTGTCTACAGTTTGAAACTCAACCGCGAGAAAATGTTTGACCCTAAAGTCTTGAGTGAATACGCCCTCTCGAATATGGACGCTTCAGCGGAAAGTATTCAGAATAGTTTGAACTTATTTCAAATATTCAAGCGTCTGTATGAACAAAATCCGGCACTGCTCAATGAAATTTTGAACATGGCAACTGTTGATAAGCAGATGCCCGTTCACCCTGGCAATTTTTCTTACGTTTTGGGTTTAGTCACTGACAAACAGGCCCTTCTCATCACTAACGTATCCGAAAATCGTTCGCAAATCTTTTTGCAGCCACAGCTTCAGAACCAGATATGGACTTTTGGACGCGATCCCAATCAATCATCACTGCCAATTCGCGATCGCCGTTTGTCCCGCTGTCATGCTGCAATTCGCTACGATAGCGCCTGTGGCTTTGTCCTGTATGACCTGGGCAGTACCAATGGTACCTACGTTAACGGCATGCGCATCCGACAAAACTATGTTTTGAAAGATGGTGATCTCGTTCGCCTCGGCAGTATGAATTTTGGCTTCTTTACCGGGGCCGAGTTCCGTCGGGTGGGAGCCCCTTCACCAGAAATTTTGCGCAGATTAAGCGAAGCAGCAGTGCCGCCGACGGCGCCAATGGATGATATGCCAGAAACCGTTGATGATGGTTCTAATAATATGCCTACTAACTTAGAGCAAACGCTGCACTTTATGAGCGGTACCGAACTGGTTCAGGATTAGGGAAGCGCCGGGCATAAAATGCCCGTATGCGGTACATAATCTCCACGACAGCTTAGAAAAAAATCCTTTACCAGTAGCTTGAGCCGCCCCTGCAATTTTTTCACCTCGGTCCTACAGGGTTGCCAATGTCTTAACCCTCTCCATTACTTCACTGGGTGAATAAACCTGATATGCCTGGAGGCCAACGTTTTTAGCTGCTTCTACGTTACGTGCACCGTCATCAAAAAAGGCTGCCGCTGCTGGCGCAATATCGAGCGCTTGTAGAACGTGCTCAAAAATGGCGGGATCAGGTTTCATTAACCCTATTTGATGAGATAAGAAGACGCAGTCAAAAGGCGCGTAGAAGCTATAGCAATCGCGTAGCTTGGCATAATGAGCCGCATTGGTATTTGATAAGAGCGACACATGATAACTTTGCTGAAGCTGTCGGATAACTGCCTCATAGCCCGCCATTGGTGCCTGCACAAACTCTAAAAATTCCTGCTGCACCATCGCCGGTGAGAGCGTCAGGCCAAATTCCATAATGAAAGCGTTGGCAAACTCGTCAAAAGTTAAGCGCCCCGATTCAAAATCAACCGTGCTACGGGCTTGTATCCAAAGCTGATGGAGTTCATCTAATGGCACTGCCCGACCCAGGAGCTTACTCACACGTTCACTCCACTGCAACTGCACCAAGACACCGCCCATATCGCAAATAATATGCGTGATCATGCGATCGCTCCTGTCCACGTTAATTTCATCCGGATTTAATCCACAGTCTTGGCCGAACATTCAGCTCCTGAATGATGACAAGCCTCTAGATTAAGGTTCCTCAAGGGATAACGCATAAAAGCAGAAGGCTGTATTTCGGCGATATCCCAACGATTCATAAAGCGACTGCGCTGCGGTATTTTCGATTTGGGTCGCAAGGGTCAAACTGACTGCGTGAGTCTCAGTCGCATACTTAGCTGCCGCCATCAGCAAAGAACGCGCGATCCCTTGCCGGCGGTAAGCAGGATTGACAAACAGATCATTCAAGATCCAGATAGGACGTAGAGAAATCGTTGAAAAGCTGGGATAGAGCTGCGTAAAACCTACCGTTTGCGTCGCTTCCTGGGCCACTAAAATAACCGAATCATGACGGTGCAACCGTTCCTTTACAAAGCTAGTAGCGGCTTCTAAGTTAGACGGCTGCTGATAAAAGACTCGGTAATAGTCGAGCAGCTGGCTGACGGCAGCAAGGTGCTCTAGGGTCGCTGTCGTAATTTCCATCTTCAAATCTCGAAATGGTGATTAGCAAGCCTTATCAAAGCCGTAAATTTTCAGCCGCAAGCAGGTTAATAATGTGGCGATTAACACCAACAAAATTAATACACTCTAAGAATTGGTCCATAACTCACCCAGCGTTAAGGTTTTTTGGCTACACTACTGGCCAAAGGCATTAGTATTAGCAGACCGTTTTTCCGAAGATGCGGATGCTCCTGCAGCATATTTGCTGATGGTGTTTGCGTATCGAGTCAATTATGGCAGCGTGTTGAGAAATTGGGGCTCTGGCCTATTTTTCTCCCTCGATTCAGAAACACGGCGTTGTTGGTTCAAAGTGCCAGTTATTTGCTGACTTAGTCCCCCCCCCCTCGATTGACCTATGATGCGCTCTGCTGACCGACGAGTGACTGCGCCCATGAATTTTATCAAGGGAGCGATCGCGACTTCCCTATTAGCTGCCTTCTCGACTTTGAGTCCGGTGCTGAGCCCAACGGCCAAGGCTGCCGAGTTCACTGAAGACAGTCCTAAAGCTGTCTTAGATGAAGCCTGGCAGCTTGTGCATCGCGAATATGTCGATTCCAGTTTTAACCAAACCGACTGGCTCGCCGTTCGTCAGCGCCTGTTGAGTCAGGAATATGCTTCGCCAGAAGCCGCTTATTCCGCGTTGAGGGAAGAACTTAATCGCTTGGAAGATCCCTACACCCGGTTTTTAGATCCCCGGGAGTATGCGGAAATTTCTGATCAGACGGCAGGCGAAATCTCTGGAGTTGGCCTGCAACTGCAGCGTGATGATCAGACTCGCTCCATGATCATCGTGGGGGTATTGTCTGAGTCTCCCGCCGAAGCTCAAGGATTACAAATTGGCGATCGCCTTTTATTAGTCGATGGGCAGTCAGTTGACCGGTTGAGTGTCCGTGGCGTGGCGCAACTGCTGCGGGGCGAAGAAAACTCACCGGTAACGCTTACCTATTCGCGTCGAGACAGCCAACCGCAGTCCGTAATTTTGACTCGTACTCGTCTAGAACTACCAACTGTGGCCCATGATCTGAAGCAGGTTAACGGCTATCGCATCGGCTATATTCGCCTCGATGAATTCAATGGTCACGCGACTGAGCAAATGGTGAAAGCAATTGAAGAATTGATGTCGCAAGATGCAGAAGCCTTCGTGCTGGATCTGCGGAGCAATCCGGGTGGGCTGCTGTCAGCCAGCATTGAAATTAGTCGGCTGTGGCTGCAGCGTGGCCCTATTGTTCGCACGCAAGATCGTGACGGTGAGCCCTCAGCCATCAATGCCAACCGTACTGCTCTCACTGATTTACCAATGGCGGTATTAGTTAATGGTCGGTCGGCCAGCTCCAGTGAAATCTTGACGGGCGCTCTGCAGGACAATAACCGCGCCACTGTGGTGGGCACGACGACGTTTGGGAAAGCATTGGTGCAGTCACTATATGAGCTCTCCGATGGTTCAGGACTCGCAGTGACCATCGCCCATTACTATACGCCTAACGGCACGGATATTAGCCAGCGTGGCATTACGCCAGATATTGAAGTTAATCTCAGCAGTGGTGAAGAGCGAGCGCTATTCAACAATCCGGTGCGCTTGGCCTCAGCGCAAGATGAACAGTTTTTGCAGGCAGTCTCAGCCCTAGAAGCCACAATTCAAAGCTATCAATCGCTTCCCACTGGTCCCCGACAGTTAGGGCGATCGCCAGCAGAGTAATTCTGCTATCCATTCGCTGATCGCCTAGCAGCACCAGTTCGCGGCGGTAATTATCAGGCTGCATAGTCAATTAGAACCAAGTGGTTTTGGAGTAGCCTGATTGCACCCCAGAAATAGCTATGGGCTACTTGGCTAGCAGCATCAGAATTTCGCCGTTAAATAGCGAATCCTTAAAGAAGTGCTTCTTCGGGGATTAGTTCAACATCCTCACCCCATCGCACTCTGAACGTCGGTAGCCAGCCCCGCAGAAAGTAATAAAAAGACGTCAACAGCTCATTCCAATAGCGAGTGGTGAGACGCAGGGCTTCTGCACTGGGAACTAGATCAGATAAACGGGCTAGGGTATCGCCAGTGGCTTCGCTTAAGCCATAGAGATTCGTGGGCCAAGCCACCACCTGTAGATCTCTATTTTCAAATGTGAGGGCGGCACGCCGCATTGACAAGGCCGGCGCTACTAGGGCAATCCGGCGGGATTCTCGTTGAGGCGTTTCGCCACTGCCTAAAATTTCTCGCTCTTCCAAAAACTCACGCACGTCACGCATGGCTCGATGCACATCCATGCCCGCATCATCGATAGTGATCACCTCTCGGGGTACGCCGCCGCTGATCAAAATCTGCCGCAAAATTTCTTCCTTTGCCGCTTCCTCTTCATCATTGCCGTAAATGGGACCGGCGGTCACGAATACAAAAGGACTGCTGCCACGAACGCGCAGCCGCTGATATAGACCAGCCGCACTGTTCAATCGAGACACGAGGGCTGGATTAATCTCAACATCTTGGTCGACTTGACTAGGAAAATCTTCGAGGGGAGAAATATAGTCCATGTTCTCCCCAATCACCACAATGGTCGAGACCTGGCTGAGGGCCGTGCTGATTGGAATATCAGTGGGGCACACTTCATTGCAAATGGCTCGCTGTGCTTCATAGGCTTGCTGTACTGCCTGCTCTGCCTGATTCACCACAAAACGGGCAAACAGCGGTACGCTGCAAACAATTAAAATCGTCAACGCAACGCCCACATAGCGGCCTTTGATCTTTTTTTCGGCTAACGCCAAGATCAGCAGAAATACTGTCAGCCCCAGCGGAGTCAGTGGCAGAGAGATGATTTTCCAAATGGAACCAATGGTCTCATCGTTGGGATCAATAAACGCCAGCACGAACAGCGTCAAAATGATGGCCCCGCCAAACCAGGCTAAAAAATTACGAGGAATAAATTTGAGCAGCAAATACCACATGAACAGCCCGATAGCTGCCCATACTAAAAGGCGCGTTAGCAATTCTAAAATCATGCGGCGTTGAAATGCTCAGAGTGAGAATGCGATCGCCTACGGGATGATCAAAACTTAGATTTCAGTCTCAATATCCACCCGCCCCGCAACAGGCATGATACATGCGTTCAGCTTTTCTGGCACACTGAAGTT
>JBCCJU010000253.1:0-6554 GCA_039027715.1 Cyanobacteria bacterium P01_C01_bin.120 | reverse complement strand
GCCTCGCCCATTTCTGGCTACACTAAACCTATCAAGCGCACGGTTTTGCCTATGGTTGCTCCCAATCTCATCGCCTTCGGTGCAGATCCGGATGCGGTTCCCGAGGATATCGTTTTTCCGCCCGGCGATCTTTATAGTGACGAACCGCCCTTGGAATCTGATTTTCACCGCGACCAAATTAATCTGCTGATTCAGATTTTGCGACAGTTTTGGCAGCACCGTCAGGATGTTTATATTTCCGGCAACCTGACGGTTTATTACAACGCCCAGCGCTTAAAAAATCGCGATTTTCGAGGGCCTGACTTTTTTGTGGTGCTGGGCACCGACCCGAAACCGCGCCGGAGCTGGATGATTTGGGAAGAAGGCGGCAAATACCCCAACCTGATTGTGGAACTGCTGTCGTCGTCAACTGCGAGCAATGACCGTGGCCCCAAAAAAATCCTCTATCAAGACACCTTTCGCACCCCTGACTATTTCTGGTTCGATCCGGAAAGTTTGGAGTTTCAGGGATTTCACCTCGTAGATGGCATCTATCAAACCCTCGAACCGAACGAGCACGGCTGGCTGTGGAGCCAACAACTCCAACTATTTTTAGGTGTCCATAATCGTCAACTGCGATTCTTTACCGCTGACGGTGAACTGATTCCTACCCCTGAAGAAGCGACAGCAGCGGCTGAATTGCTTGCCGATGAAGAACACCAGCGGAATGAGAAGTTGGCCGCCAAACTCCGAGAGTTGGGCGTTGATCCGGATTCTGTGACTGAATGATTGAGTCACTCAGCGTGAGCTAATCACCGCAATTGGGCCGCCCGGCGGTTCCTGGTGCTCGCTGCCCCAGAGACATAAAACTTTCATAGCATCTATGCGACAAAAGCACAGGTGGTGGGAGAACCGATCGCAAACTCTGGTTCATCGTTCACTTTTCTAAATCCCCCTCTGACCCCATCCCTTTCCTTTCCTGCCGTAGTGCAAGCTACGACCTGGGAAACCGCATACCCGTATAAACAAGGAACGTTTCCCTAGCCAAGCTTGCCATGACGGTTTCTCTACCAAAGCCCCAACAGTTGCCCAAAATTGATCCGGTAACAGCCCAAGTGATGGCCGGTGCCCTCAACGGCATTGCCCTCGAAATGGGCCACAAGCTGGCGCGCATGTCCTACTCCAGTATTATCCGCGAGTCCGAGGACTTTGGCGCGGCAATTCTAGATGCCGACTGTCAGCAACTGGCAGAATGCGCCTACAGCACGCCGCTGCAGTTGGGGCCGATTCCGGGCTATATGCGCGGCATCCTCAAGGCGATGGCCGAAGATGGTGAGGAATTCTTCCCCGGTGATGTGATTCTCCACAATCATCCCTATTACGGTGCTTCCCACGGCCCTGACATTGGCATTGGCATCCCCATCTTTAAGGGTGAAGACCTGATTGGCTACTCCTTTACTACTGCTCATCATTTAGACATCGGCTCCTCGTCTCCGGGGAGCTGCGGCATCGTCGATGCGGTAGACGCCTTTGCTGAGGGATTGCAATTTAAGGCCGTCAAGCTCTACGAAAAAGGCGTGCAAAATCGTCAAGTTTGGCGGCTGCTGCGGCAAAACATTCGCAGTGCCAACGTTGTTGTGGGCGATATCGAAGCGCAGGTGGCGGCCTGTCGCGTTGGGGAACAGCGATTTCTAGAACTGGTGGAGCAGTACAGCTTGGAGACCGTGCTAGCGGCCAGCGAAGAGCTGATGCACTATTCCGAACGGATGATGCGGCAGGCCATTGAGCGCTTGCCGGATGGCACCTACACCGCCGAAGGCTTCATTGATGGCTTTCTCGACGATCCAGATCCCGGCAAAAAAGACTTGAAGATTGCCGTCACCGTCACCATCGACGGTAGCGATATGACCATTGACCTGACGGGGACAGCGCCGCAGGTGGACGATCGCCCCATCAATATGCCCTTCATTGGCACGGTGGACATCGCGATTTTTGTGACGCTGCGATCGGTCTTGCTCGACACGGCCTTAATGGAGTACGTACCGCAGAACTCTGGCCTCACCCGCCCGGTTCACATCGTTGCCCCCAAGGGCTGTTTGGCTAACCCGATTTATCCAGCGCCGGTCATTGCTCGCTGCTGTCCCGGCAACATCGTGGCCGACACGCTGATGAAAGCCCTGACCCAAGTGGCTCCCCAAAACGTGAGCGGCGGCATTGGCAACATCAAAGTCACCTCCTACAGCGGGGCGCTAGATGAGGACTACTGGGTTTATATGGACATCACCGAGGGCAGCTACGGGGGCCGTTATGGTAAAGACGGTATGGACGGGGTCGATACCCTCTACGCCAATACTCGCAACAATCCCATTGAAGATATTGAGGCCCACCTGCCCCTCAGGGTCACCCGCTACGAACTGATTGAAGACGCCAGCGGTGCGGGCAAGTATCGGGGCGGTCTGGGCTCCATCCGCGATATTCAGTTCCTCGCACCGGGGCAGATGTCGTTGGAAGGGGAAGGCAACAAGTACGCTCCCTGGGGGATCTTTGACGGCAAAGACGGGACTCCCGGTGCCGTGCAAGTGTTCAATCCTTATCACGAGACGGAGGAAGATTTACCCTCCAAATTTCCCTGTCGCAAGACCCAGTTGGGCGACACCCTGCGCACGGTGAGCCCGTGCGGGGGCGGCTACGGAAATCCCCTAGAGCGTGATCCGGCACTGGTGCTGGAGGATGTGCTGGATGAGTTTGTCAGCATTGAGGCCGCGAAGCGGGACTACGGCGTCGTGATTGATGCCACGAGCCTGACCATTGATGAAGCCGCCACGATCGCGCTCCGCCGAGCAATGGGACAAGCATAATGACACCGCCCTCCTGCCGGATCAAGGTGATCAACGGCAACACCTGTGAGCCGATGACCCAAAACATTGATGCCTCAGCGCAGGCTGCGAAGTTCCCGCATACGGAAATCATTACCGTCACGCCCAACGTAGGGCCAATTTCGATCGAAGGCTTTTACGACGAGTATCTGGCAATTCCCGGTATCTTGGAACAGATCATCTTGGATGCGGACTCCGACGCCTTTATCTTGGCGTGCTGGGGAGATCCGGGTATTGAGGCCGCGCGGGAAATCACCCCCAAACCGGTGGTCGGCATTGCCGAAGCCAGCCTTTATGTCGCCAATATGTTGGCCGCCAAGTGGAGCGTGGTCACGACGCTCCACCGCGCCCGCGACATGGTAGAAAAGACGGTGCATAAAACTGGCATGACCGAACGCTGTGCCTCCGTGCGGACGACATCGCTATCGGTGCTGGATACGGAAAGCGATCGCGCCCACACAGTCGAAGTGCTGGCCGCTGCTAGTAAATTAGCGATTGAGGAAGATGGGGCGGAAGCCATTTGTTTAGGCTGTGCCGGGATGAGCGGCTTGGAGAAGCAACTGGAAGAGCGACTCGGGGTGCCCGTCATTGACTCGGTGGCGGCGGCGGTGAAAATGGCGGAATCCCTCGTTAGTTTGGGTAAGCTCACCAGCAAGCAACTCACCTACCGAGCGCCGGAGAAAAAAGTGATCCGGGGCTATGGTGAGCACTTCCAAGCGGAGAACCTCCTCTAAGTCCGTCTTCGGCAATTTCGTGACAATTATCTGGTCAAGGGGTGACCCTAGTGAGCCCACAACTGTCTCATCGTTTCCAGCTCTAATGAGCCAATTGCTTGAAGGCGATCGCTAATGTCTGCACTGTATAAGCGTGATTTCTGGGGGTATGGGCCAACTCCGCCCCATGCCCAGTGGCCCTATGATGCCCGTGTGGCCATTTCGTTCGTTTTGAATTTAGAGGAAGGGGCGGAGTTAGCCATCTCTGCTGGGGATGAGTGCAACGAGTCAGTCTATGAAATTGTTCTAGAGACGAAAGGGGTTCCTGATCGATCGATGGAATCCCATTTTGAATATGGGGCGCGGGTCGGATTTTGGCGTGTCCTTGATCTGTTCGATCGCTACGATATCAAAGCCACGATGAATGTTTGTGGGCGAGCCGTAGAAATTTCACCCTGGATGGCTCAAGAGTCGGTGCAGCGGGGGCATGAACTGTGCTGCCACGGCTACCGCTGGGAATCGCTTATTAGTATGACTGAGGAGGAAGAGCGGGAGACGATTGCCAAAGCCGTGAAGGCGATCGCTCAAGCCTCGGGCGTCACGCCGGTCGGTTGGCACACCAAATCACCGAGCACCCCGAATACTCGCCGTTTGCTCATCGAGCATGGCGGATTTTTGTACGATTCGGACGCCTATAACGACGAGTTGCCCTACTTCGTAGAGGTGGCGGGGCAGTCCCACCTGGTATTGCCCTACAGCTTTGATACCAACGACATGCGCTTTACCAATGCCGAAACCTTTCGATTGGCTCAGGACTTTGCCACGTATCTGATTGATAGCTTTAACTGGCTCTATCAAGAAGGGGAGCGTACTCCGCGCATGATGACCGTGGGCCTACATCCTCGCATCATTGGCCGTCCAGGTCGGATCTGGGCGCTTCAGCGATTTTTAGAGCATATTCGGCAACATGATCGAGTTTGGGTGGCCCGACGAGATGCGATCGCCCACCACTGGCTTACCCGGCAAGAGCTAGATAGTCCACATCAATGAGCAGACTCGTTAACACAGGAAGAAGTTTTGCCGACTGCTTCATTGCAATCTACAAATTCACACCCTTGTCAATATGCAAGACTCAGCACATTTGATTGACTGAAATCTAAAGATTTTTGGACGTTTTTCAGGGAGAAAGTATCTTGAAGCACCTTTTTGCGCTCTCAGACTGTATACGGTGTTTACCAATCTTACAAATGCTTAATATTGCTAGGGTTTTGGCCTATGGCTCAGTCTTCCACTACGCTATCTCCCCTTAAGAGTTTTTCGTCTTCTAGTTCTTCCTCAGTTCAGAGTGGGCATGGATTAGATATCGAGGGCGTGACCCATCGATTTGGTGAAACCACGGTGTTGAACCAAATTCACCTGCAGGTGGAACCGGGTGAGTTTGTAGCCTTATTGGGACCCAGCGGGTGCGGCAAGACGACGCTGCTGCGGTTGGTGGCCGGGTTTCTGACGCCGACAGTCGGTCATATCCGCATCGACGGGCAGCAGGTCGAACATATTCCTACGCACAAACGTAACGTCGGCATTGTGTTTCAGAATTATGCCTTGTTTCCCCATATGACGGTGTTTGACAACATCGCCTATGGGTTGCGGGCTCAGAAAGCGCCTGCCAGCAAAGTGCGATCGCGCGTTCAAGAAATGCTGGAGCTGGTGCAGTTGTCGCAAATGGGCAACCGCTATCCCAGCGAACTTTCTGGGGGACAACAACAGCGTATTGCTTTGGCCAGAGCCCTCGCAGTAGAGCCGCAGATTTTGCTGCTGGATGAGCCGTTTAGTGCGCTAGACAAAAATTTGCGGTTGGACATGCAGATTGAAGTGAAACGACTGTTGACCGAGCAGGGTATCACCACCATCTTTGTCACCCACGACCAGGAAGAAGCCTTGAGTATGGCCGATCGCATCGCCGTGATATCGCAGGGCATTGTGCAGCAGTTTGATACGCCAACGACGATTTACGATCGCCCAGCGACTCTGTTTGTCAGTCAGTTTGTGGGAACCACCAACCTGATTCCAGGCACGTTGGTCCAACAGGATGGTCGGGGCTGTGTCGTCGCCCTAACGGATGGAACGGAGATAGCGTTAGCGATCACCCCTGGTTTGCCGCCGCAATCTCCGGTGCAGGTGGCCATCCGCCCTGAGAATCTGCGGTTGAGCCCTCATTCCAGTGCTGGGGCGATCGCGGTTGAAGTAGAAATTTGTTTACACCTTGGCGCCAGTACCATCTATGAAGTCCGCACCGCCAGCGGTTTGCGGATCAAAGTGACCCAACCCCGCAGCATGGGGGTTGCCGTCCTGCCCACCGGGGAGCCCTTGTATTTGACCTTGGCTTCCACAGAGGCTTGTGCCATTTTCCCGATTGATAATTTGGCTAGCGCATGAACTAGCTGATTCTGTTTTTTTGCGCTTTCTGAAGGAATGACTTCCTTCTATGTAGCGATCGTTTTTACCCCTGCGTTAGGAGAATTCATGTCATGGTAAATCGTCGAATCAGTCGGATAACCCGCCGCTCTGTTTTAGGCACAGGATTATTTGTCGGCAGCAGCCTATTGCTCAAAGCCTGCGGCCAGCCCCAAGCCACCACCGAGCCAGCGGCTGAAGGAGAAGAATCCGCCGCTACGGAAGAGGCGGGTGGCGGTGCTGTCGGCGGTTCTGTGATTGCAGTGGCCTATCCCGGCGCCTGGGAAGAGGCCCATCGAGAAGTCGTCGCCAGCCAAGTGAAGTCGAACAAGGATGTGGATGCCACCATTGTTCCCCTCCTGGCTAACGACCAAGTGGCCCAACTCGTCGCCGCGCCCGACAATCCCCCCTTTGACGTGTGCTTGTTGGATGAAGGCCCTTTCCGGGCGGCGCCGCGTGAAGAAATTCTGCAACCCTTCCCGGCAGAACTCAGCCCTAGCTTTGCCAAACTATTCTCTGACTTTCAGGGGGG
>JBCCJU010000252.1:0-6605 GCA_039027715.1 Cyanobacteria bacterium P01_C01_bin.120 | reverse complement strand
TGATCCGGGACAAGCGATGCTGCCACGAACGCCCCAAAAACGGATCAAGAACTGGTTTTCTGTATCAGACATGAGTGTGTTGCTTCAGAGTTGGCATGTCGCTGCAAAGTCTGCTCCGACGCTGATAATCTAATATGCCCTGTACGCTAGTGCTGATAATCTAAATATGCCCCGTACGTTAGTAACTTAATATGCCCTAATACTATTGAAAATTTCGACAGGGTGCGTCATTTCAGGCGATGTCCAACAAGATTAGGGTAGTCGAATCTCTCTACAGGAGATCTTTACAAAGTCTCAAAACATATCGCTGTTCATAGCGCGCCATTTTCATCAATTCATCACTTCGCCTGTTTAATCAGGATAAACCCCGTCATCAGCGGCCATCGTAGTCCCGCATCAGTCTATGCTGGGAGCGGAAATTTTGACTCAACCATCGACCCAGGCAACACCCCAGCAGTTCTGAAAACTCTGGATTTCTAGATGGGTATAGTTTACGCTGAGCGATCGCTCTGGCTCTGCCAAGACGTTAGGTGGCAAATGCCTAAGGGCGAAGTGAGATTATACTGCAGCGGCGTAATAGTAATCCAATTTTGTTGAATTGCCATGACATCAGTGGGGATAGTCTCCAGAGCCTCAAATTGAGGTAGCTGCTGGAGTTTTTCGGCTAAGACTTGATAACTATCTTCATCATGTTCAATGGGCTCCAGGACTTCTCCCGCCAGCCAATAATAGGTTTTGCCGCGAGGGTCGATACGCTTTTCAAACAAATCGACATAGCGGCGGACGCCCTGCCGCGCGATTATGCGTCCCTTAATATCGGCGGCGGCCACCGCCGGAATGTTGACGTTAAGCAGCATGGGCTCTGGCAGGGGATGGCGTGCGATCGCCGCTAAAAAGTGTTGGGCAAATTGGGCGGCTGGGCCAAAGTCTCGGTGCGCAAAGCTGGTCAGACTCAGGGCGATCGCTGGAATACCTTCAATTACCCCCTCCATCGCCGCCGATACGGTACCTGAATACAGCACATCAGTGCCCAAATTGGCTCCCTGATTAATGCCCGACAGCACTAACTCTGGCGGGCTGTCTAATAAGGCTCCCAGCGCCAACTTAACGCAGTCAGCCGGGGTTCCTGAACAGGCCCAAGCCTGAACGTCTGGATGAAAAATGCCGTGAACCACTTCAGCGCGAATCGGGTCGTGTAATGTCAAACCATGGCCAGTCGCCGACCGTTCGCGATCAGGACAGACAATGGTGACCTGATGGCCAGCGGTTACCAAAGTATCCGCCAGAACCCGAATACCGTCGGCAAACACGCCGTCATCATTGCTAATTAGTAATCTCATTAAGTCGTCGATTTGAGGATAAATAACTTCAGGAATAGTCAGCCCCAATGCAGCAGCCGTCAATGTAGGTTGCTGGAGGCTGTCATCCATTTATAGCCGCTTATAGCCGCTGCCAGTGCCGTAAGAACAAGTCGGCGAGCTCCTTTGGCTGAACTCCGCCAACAGCGGCAATCGTAGTCTGGAAAAAGTCTAGTATTCATTCTCGGTTTGGATTTCTGATGGTGGATACGAAGTCATTTCATGCCAAGGCCCAGTAGTGCCATTTGTAAATCAGGCAATTTATGTCACCGACCAGATAGTATTTAGGTAGCTAGCCTAGCAGCCTTTCTCTGGTGCCAAAAGACAGGCCGTTAGCCAGTGCCAACCCATAGCCGATGTCTAGAATGACTTCACCCTCCACTACCATAGAAGCCGATTTGCAAACGCTACAGTCAGCCGGCGAGGCCGCGATCGCTGCAGCCGCTGATTTGGCTGCCTTAGAAAAAATTCGGCTGGATTATCTGGGTAAGAAAGGCAAAGTCTCAAAGGTGCTTGGCGCCATGGGCAAGCTGTCGCCAGACGAGCGGCCCCGCATTGGGGCGCTGGCCAACCAAGTGAAGGCGGCAATTCAAAGTCAGCTAGAGGACCGCAAGCGCGATTTACAAGATGCCGCGATTCAGGCTCAGTTGGCTGCCGAGACGATAGATGTCACAATGCCCGGTGTTTTCCAAGCACAGGGACGAGTGCACCCCATTAACAGCATCATTGACCAAATCTCCGAAATTTTTATTGGCCTGGGCTACACGGTTGCTAGCGGTCCCGAGGTCGAATCCGACTATTACAATTTCGAAGCGCTGAACTTTTTGCCCGACCATCCGGCTCGCGATATGCAGGATACGCTGTATCTGCCCAATGGCGATCTGTTGCGCACGCACACTTCGAACGTGCAAATTCGCTATATGAAGAACCATGAGCCGCCCTGCCGCGTGCTGGCAACCGGGCGCTGCTACCGTCGTGACACGGTGGACGCTACCCATGCCGCGGTCTTTCACCAAATTGAATTTTTTGCGGTGGACAAAGGCATTACGTTCACCGATTTGAGGGGCACCATTCGCGCTTTTATTGACGCCTTGTTTGGCGATATTCCCATTCGCTTCCGCCCCAGCTATTTTCCGTTCACTGAGCCATCGGCAGAGGTCGATGTGGAATGGCAGGGGCAGTGGCTGGAAATCTTGGGCTGCGGCATGATTGACCCCAACGTTATGGCCGCGGTGGGGTATGACCCGGAAGTCTACACGGGATTTGCGGCGGGCCTCGGCGTCGAGCGATTGGCCATGGTGCAGCATGAAATTGACGACATCCGCCGTTTATACAGCAGCGATCTGCGATTTCTTAATCAATTTTGAGAGCCAGCAGACAAAGCCAATTGTAGCAGTCTGTTAAGGGCGCGATTTATTTGCCTCCAGGGAGAGAAACGGTGCTCTGGGGATGAAATTTGCTCATGGCGACAGCGTTTCCGTTGTGGTTCAGCAGCGAGCTGAACAGTTTGGATGGGGAGTCACAATGGGGAAGCCTGGTTGAAGCTGTCAGTTGGCAAAAAACTGGTCTGTAGAACTAGCTGACTAGGCCACCACTGAGGCGATTGAGGGCCCGTTTGGCCACTTCATCGTAGCCCACCCGGCCATTGAAGAGCTTGATCATCATGGGTGCGGCATTGGGCCGCTTTACCCCAAGATTGAACGCCAGTTTAGGCACCTTATAAAACGCCTGAGCGACTCGTTTGGCCCAGCGCATGTCGCGACCCCACTCAGCGCTGATGACTTGGGAATAGGACTCTAGGGCATGACCATCGCCGGCTAGGGCTTGGTCGATCGCCCTGGCCGCTTTGACGCCGCTGAACAGCGCTGGCCGAATGCCCTCAGCCGTGAACGGATCAACCACGCAAGCGGCCTCGCCAGCCAGTAAGGCATTTTGAGTGTGTAAGGGCTGGTCACCATTCCAGGCCAAAATGGGATGGCCGTGCACAGTCTGCTGCTTTATTGGCACGGCAAAGTGGTCGGCATAGGTCGCTACAGGAGCGCGTAAATCCTGCCGCTGCTGCTGGTTTATCCGCATGGTGCCACCGCCGATGGAAAAGCCATCGGCTTTCGGAAAATTCCACAGATAGCCGTTCCGGATCAGGCCCATTTCGAGATAGAGAAACGGATTATCGGGGATATCAACCCGAGGTTCAATTTCTATGGCCGTAGCAAATTGATAACGCTGTTGGGTGAAGCCTAACCACTTGGCCATCGGACCCCGGCCGCCATCGGCAGCGATGAGATATTGAGCCTCTACTGGCCCGCGACTGGTGGCAACTTGCCAGCGATCGCTCTGCCATTCAATCCCGGTTGCTCTGGTCGCTTGCCACAGCTCGGCGCCCTGTCGTTGAGCCTGCTGCACTAAGAAAAAGTCGAACTGATCGCGCCGCACCATCCATATAGCGTCTTCAGGGGCAATATCCGCATCAACGGCATCCTGCATCTGCCAAGTACAGCGCAGTCGCCTAACCTTAAGCGAAATCACGGGGGCAAAGTCGAAATCAAACCACTCAGCGACTTGTGGCGAAATTCCTCCGCCACAGGGTTTATAGCGGGGCAGTGAAGCGCGTTCAATCAATAGGACTGAGCGCCCGGCTTTGGCTAAGTGATACGCAGCCGCACCGCCACTCGGCCCCGCGCCAACAATAATGCAGTCATACATATCGTAAAAGTCACAATCCAGCAGGCAAAACGCCAAATTTTCAAATGCTTGCTCAAGGGCTCCGTGGGAACGACATTGTCGCCAGCGACAGATCCTGAGCTAGTCAATAAATTGGCATTTCAAGGGTCTATCTTCGCATTGAGCGGGCCGGCAAAATCAATCCGCTCGAATATTTTGCCCGACTTATCTAGAAAAATTAAAATTCGATGCGATCGCCCCGTAGCCAGAGGGCAATGGGTACAGCGTTGCCTAAGGGGCCGATGCGCACTTCGACGAATAGTCGCGGCTGGGCTTCGCCAGTTTGCGCTTCGCGGATGCGCTGCTCCAGGTCCAAACGTTCAGCTTCAGGCAGATAGTAGCGCTCCAGACCATAAACAATGAGATCGCTGCGATAGGTGCCTTTAAGAGCGATTTGATGGGCGGGCAAGTTGCGGGGGCGATCGCGGGAGACCTGCACCGGCACCCAGGGAGCATTGCGAATGGTGGCTCCGGGACTTTCGAGCTCCGCTTCGTCGGACATCACGACGTAAAAAGATTTGCCGGGGCGCAGCAGTTTAGTAACGCCCGATGGCTCTAGACTCGGCTGAATCGCCTCCCAGCCTTCTAGGGTACTAAGCACCCCCCGCTGGGAAATGTCGTACTGCAGTGTGGTGTAGTAGCCACGAAATGGATCGTAAGGATCGACGGGCACCGTACGGAGAATGACATTAGTCCCCACCAGAGTGGTGAAAGCAGCCTGCAAAGGCACGACCACAATCAATAAGGTTTGCAGGGCTAGCGGTAGGGCGATCGCCCAGAGCCCTCGACGCTGCCAAGTTTTCTTGGGAAAGAACCTGTTCATGGTGCATCCACTCGCAACGGGCGGACATGGCGCTCGAACCACAGCCCCACAAAGATTATGGCGATGCCACAGCTGACGAACACCAGCGATTTCACCAAAAGTCCTGTTTCGTATTCTAGGACTCGACTCAAAATCTGCAGCGTGAGCATCACCATGCCCCACCAAAAGGGAATCCGCGTGCCCGAGCCTAGTCCCTCGCGCATCATGCCAATGGCCAGTACCGCCAGCAGCACATTCATCATCATCGTGGCCAAAATGGGCAGCGGTCCGATGACAAATGAGGCAAAAAATATGGCGGCGGTGATCAGCAAAAAGCCCAAAATCGTGGCACTGAGGCTATCCAGTCGCCACACGCGGGGCGATCGCCAGCCCAAATAGGCCCAGGCGCTCACTGTCCAGGCGGCAAATAGTAGCAGCGTTAGCACCACCAAGCTGGAATTACGCCACAGCAGTTGTGTATCCAGCAGGCTGCGCCGCGCCGACGCCTCCCAAACGGTTTGAAACGACAGCACCCAATACATGACGCTGAGGCCGAACAGCATTAGTCCCCGGGCCGCCGGCTGAAACCGCCGCTCGCTCTCTTCATCGACGACGGGCGGCGTTACTGTCACGGGCCAGCGGCGGTCGGGAAGCTGTCGGAGCAGTTGCCAAAGGAACGGCCAGAGCGTATCGTCATAGGCCCACAGCGCCGCAAAGGGCAAAATCAGCACCAGGGCGTCAATGAAAGCCGGGAGCGATCGCCCCACGTCAAAAATCAGAATCAGCAAAGAAGAGGCGATCGCTGTGGCGCTGAGGGCAAACAACTGTGGCGATCGACAGAGATATGCCAGGGGAATAAATAAGGCCGCCAGCAGCAGCGGCATCGTCTGTAGGGTCCACACCCCAAGGAGCGAATTTTGCAGCCACACCATATCCCACAGGGCGCTCCAGTAGCCAATACCCAGCAGCAGCAGGGCCAGGAATCCTAAAAATGGCAGTCGGATGCCATAGGCCATCGCCAGCACGCCCAGCGCCCAGGCGGCGCAAAGTTCATAGCGGGTGCCACTGGTGTGCACGATTTGCCCCATCAGAGCCAAATTGGCCCCCAGCAGCAGCGCTCCTAGCAGCAGCAGCGCCTGGCCCAGCCGCCGCCAGCGATCGCTGGGCCCCACTCGATTGATCAAACCAAAGCCGCTGAGATCGCAAATTAGCATGGCGATAAACAGCAGCCCGGCTTTCAACGTCTGCGACAGCGCCTGCCAGTTGGCCGCGACAAAGGTGATGGCGCCAATGCCAATTAAAATGCTGCCCAGTCCCAGCAAAATCATGATAAAGCGATCGCGGGCCGCCGTAGCGATCGTCGCAAAATCGTACTTTTCGGCTAATGCCTGAAATTGTTCTTCGGAGATCAGCTCGCTGGAGCGCCACTGTTGGGCTTCCCGCTGCAGCTCTCGACGAAACTCATCTGACGCCACGGTACCTCTTCTCACCACGCCTGGCTATCAGCTTGCCAGCCCCCTCTCAGAACTGCAAGCTGATCTCAGCAAAAGCTAGATGAAACGGAGAAGAGCCGTTGGCCATATCAAAAGGGCGATTATGAAATTTGCCAAAGGTTATGATGACTCAGCCGCTTATCGAAAATTTATCGCTTGCCGCATGATTAGCTGGGCTTGGAAACCGTTTGCCAAACTCTCAAATGCCGAACTCTACGCGATTATGAAGGC
>JBCCJU010000251.1:0-6627 GCA_039027715.1 Cyanobacteria bacterium P01_C01_bin.120 | reverse complement strand
GCAGCGCTGCAGCCCTTACCAATTCTTTCGGTGCAGCGCGATCGCGCCGACCTCACCCAAGTTTTTCTCAAGCTCGTTCAGGATCGTCAGGACTCCACCCTATGATTGATTTGCTGCAGGTCGAACTGAAACGCACCTGGATTCAGTTCATTCGCTATCCTCTGGAATTCGTTGCCGGGTTAATCATCACCACGTCGGTGTTCTACGGCCTATTTATTAGCGCCAAATATATGGCTGGTCCAAGCTTTGCGTTTGGCGATCGCCTGGATGCCGTAGTTGTGGGCTATGTCTTGTGGTCGCTGAACCTTTACATCATCAACGACGTGGCGATCGAGCTCCAGTCAGAGGCACAAACGGGAACGCTGGAGCAGGTCTTTCTATCGCCGTGGGGCTCAACCCGCGTATTTTTTGCCCGCGCGATCGCCAGTCTGGCGCTGCGCTTTGCTCTCATCAGCGCGATCGTTTTGATTCTGATGACCATCTCGGGCAGTCGCCTATCGTTTCCGGTGACGCTACTGCTGCCGTTTTTATCTCTAGTGATGGCCGGCTATGGATTTGCCTTCCTGATGGGGGCTTGCGCGTTGGTCTTTAAGCGGGTGCAGCAAATCCTCGGAATTTTTCAATTTTTGCTGCTGTTCTTGCTGGCGGCTCCCTTTGAGGAATCTACAGGCCTGATGCAGCAGCTTAGGTTTCTGCTGCCGATGATTCCGAGTTCCGGTCTTTTGCGAGACCTGATGGCACGGGATTTGGGTCTCGACTGGCTTACCTTTGGGCTGGCCTTGTTAAACGGAGTAGCCTATTTGGCCCTGGGCCTTTGGGTGTTCCGCTGGGCTGAAAAAATGGCGAAAAAGCGCGGTTCCCTCAGCGGCTATTAATGATGATAAGGACATGCTGGAGCGCAAGACCTCTCGATTTATTGCGGTGAAATATCTGAAATTCAGCTTTCTCTAGGAAATCGTGGCTCGGTCATAGAGTAATTTGCCTTTCCGTAAAGCCGGACGCAGGATAGTTCCCACCAAATCGCCATATGCCTCAATTTCTTGAGGCGTCGTCACAATAATGTCTTTGGCAATCGGCAGGTCGGTAAGAATAGCACTGATGGCAATGGCCTGTTGGCGTTTGCTGTCAACTTCTGGCAAAACCACCAGCAAATCAACATCACTGCAAGGCTGAGCATCACCTCTGGCATATAAGCCAAACAGGATTATTTGCAGCGGCTCAAACTGGTCGATGATGCGCTGAGTCATCACCTGAATCCAATGAGACATTGTTTTTTTAGAGGTTTCTACCGTCATAATGATGAGCCTGATGAATCTAACTGGTCATCTATACTAATGGGCCGAATCAGTAGCGGAAAAGCGCGGTTCTTTTGACGGATAGTTAGTGGTCATCTGAACGTTGTAGTAAGCTACGGGTCTCAACGGTCAAATGAAGGTGCAAGGCATAGACAAAGCCTGTTTCAACAGTTTGCGATATTCGCGGTTATCAATAATATGTGCGCCAAAGCGGGCTAAGTGAGGATTCATCATTTGCGCATCAAAAAAGAGATAGCGTCGCGATCGCAAGTGCTCCACCAGTTTCACCATCGCGACTTTAGAGCCCTCGGGAATGCGATAGAACATCGACTCACCGATAAACGCGCCGCCGATAGTAAGGCCCAGAATACCGCCCGCCAACTCATTGCCCCGCCAAGTTTCATAACTGTGGGCCCAACCCGCCTGGTGAAGCTCCCAGTAAATTTCCTTCAAATCGTTAGAAATCCAGGTAACTTCACGATCCGCACAGCCTTCAACCACCGCCAAAAAATCACGACTAATGGCCGTTTGAAACCGTTCTTGATTAAGCACTCGACGCAGCGATTTGGGATAGCGAAAGCGATCGTCGAGGGGGATCATCGTGCGCTGGCGACTGGAATACCAACCGAGTCCGCGGCCATCGTCATCGGACATCAAAAAATAGCCTTTGGCATATCCCTCAATAATGGCGTTGATGTCGTAGTGAGATGGAATCACGATGACCTTCACAAAAAATCATTGATGAATTGAGAAGACTACCAAAATGAATGGCTTGCTGTCGGAGACGTTGAGGCCTAGCCCCCAAAATGTTCAAATCGACATTCTGTTGTTTTGTTAATGCTGCCATCCAACCTACCACAGCCAATCCGCTGAGCATTTTCCTGCTCAAAATTCACCTAGGCACCCTGCTGCTCCATTTCTGCATAAGCCGCATACACGCCTTGTACGTTGTACCAATTAAGAAAGATGCGGGCGACTTCCAAAGCTAGCTGGGGTCGACCGGTGTTGATAAGCCACTGCAGTAATGGCGCCAATGTCTTTTCGTTGAGCCGGCCCCCCAGAGATAGCAGCCCCCACAACACTCGATGCAGCCAGGTCATTTGAATCATCATGCGCACGTCCCAGGTCGGATGTTTTTGGTAAAACAGGACGCCCATCCGGCCTCGCTGAATTTCTTTGTCAATGAGCGACGGAATTTGGTCTAGGGAAAACGGTGGATGCCAGTGATAACCAACGGCGGCGGGCACTTTTACCAAAGACAGGCCTAGATTTTTGAGCCGTACGCCTAACTCCAAATCTTCCCAGCCGTAAAGCTGAAACTGCGTATCAAACAGGCCGGCTGCTTCCAGCCAGTGGCGGGCGATCGCCACATTTCCCGTAGCAAAAAACGCCTGGGAATAATCGGTCACCTTGAATGGTTCTGACGTCGGCGCGTCAAAATTACAGGTGTTTACCACGCGCCCGTAGGTAAAGACGCGATCGCTGCCCTTTTCCTCATAGGCCTGTTTTAGGGCCGTGCCGTGCTGGTGCAAAAAGTCTGGCAGCACCACCAAATCACTGTCAACAAAAATAATGATGTCGCCCCGGGCTTCGGTGACGCCAAAATTGCGGGCGATCGCCGGCCCTTTGTGATTTTGTTCAAACAGTCGCACATGGGGCAATGCCGCCGCATTTTCCCGCAGCCAGTTCACCGTCCCATCGGTCGAGCCGTCATCAACAATCACAACTTCATAGTCTGCGATCGGACTGTCGGCGGGCAGAAGCTGCTGCTCCATGGCCCGTAGGCACTTTTCCAAAATCGGTTTGCGATTGTAGGTGGGAATAACAACGCTGACGAACACAGCACACCTCAAAGCAGCTTTCTCATCCTACTGCAGTGACCGCAGGATGCCCTAGATAGGAAAACCGGACAGTACTGAAATCAGGTGCTGCTTCAGCCAAGAACCAGAAAAGCGCCTGCTCTCCAATCCGCGTCTCCTCCTATTCCTAATCGCTAAACTTTGCTCGGCAGCGTCGGCATTTCCTCGCCTTGATACTCCCGCGCTGGTGTCGGGAAGCCGCAGGACGTGCCGTCAGTGTAGACAACTTCGTCTTCCCAGGGTAAGCGATAATCCCCTGCCACCATATCCTTCATATACGTGTAAGGACAATCTTGGGCGCCGCCCTTAACGGCAACGTAGCCGCGATGGCCGAACTGATAGATATTATTTTCGACACTCCAGTGTTTACGCGCTTCACGAACCAGGTCGGGGCGCACTTCTGCGGTAATAATTTCGTTGGGACGATGACTGCCCATCGCCAACGGCTCACCATCAAAATTGACAATCATGCCTTCGCCCATTGAATCAAATGTGCCGTCGGTGCCGCACATGCACACGGAAGCCGTGACCATCAGATTACAAAAGGCATTGGCTTGGTTGGTGATGCGCCAGGAATGCCGGATCGGTGCAGTGTAGCCGGCGGTGCGAATCATGATTTCGGCTCCTCGGTAGGCGCATTCCCGCGCCATTTCAGGAAACATGCCGTCATGGCAGATGATCAGCGCCAGGGTGCTGCCATTGGGACCTTCACACACGGGAATACCGATATTGCCCGGCTCCCAAGGCTCTACGGGTACCCAGGGATGCAGCTTGCGGTAGTAGAGCTTAAGTTCACCTTTGTCATCAATGATGAGGCCGCTGTTGTAAGGATTGCCCTTGGGGTTGAATTCCATAATGGAGAAGCAGCCCCAAATCTGATTGTCGATGCAGGCCTGGCGGAAAGCGGCTACCTCTGGGCCATCAAGTCGACACATGATGTCGGGGTTGGTGTCCATCGATAGCCCATGCAGCGAGTACTCTGGGAAAACCACCAGATCCATCGTCGGCATATTGCGGCGGGCCTTGCCCACCATTTCAACGATGCGTTCAGTCTGGATTGCTAAATCTTCTGGCGTGACGACATTGGGCAACTGCGCCTGCACCATACCCAGAACAACGCCGTTTGGTGTCTTGTTCAATCCACCCAGTCCGCTCATAGCCACCTCTGCTCGATAAATGTTTGCTGCGATTTATGGCTAATGTGCCATTAGCTGCAACGGCATTTTGTGGCGATCGCTGCAACTCGTCTAGTCAAAATCCTTTGACATTACAGCAGTCAATGCCCAAAAGGCGCACTAAAAATTAGTCGATATTGCTTTAAAGCGCTGGGCAATTAGTGGGCGAGGGCGATCGCTGCATAACGCTCAACAAGCGGTTGATTTAGACTGCGGATGGCGTTTGCTCGAATCGGTTTGAGCTGAATGCGGCTATTTGTGGGCTTCAATATCAGCGATCGCGCCTTTAAATCCTCGTAGCGTTACTACAAATATCGGCGACAAGCGTCAATTTGCTTAACGATGCGCTCGCGTTCGGCGGCACTGTTGGTGTAACGCAATTGATGCCGCAACTCGGTGATTTTTTGCTGCTGCTGTCGTTTTTGTTCCTGTCGGTCGTATCGCATAAATAAACTCCACTATGATTGAAACTGTAATTTTGCTGAGAGTGAGTAGCTCCTGAGAAAGCAGCGATCATGGAGCACAGTAAATCGGCTGCGGCTCATTTCTCGAACTCTAAATTTTGGGATAGTTTTACTGTACCCGTCAAAACAGTAGCGATCGCTACCGTTCTCAATAAATCGAAACGAGCTGACCGGCGATCGCTCCCACGGAAACGAGAATTCCCCGGCTTTGGCACCCATGTACTACGATAAAAATAAGCGTAGCCGTCTCGATTGTCATGGTCATATCGTCATCAAATGCTCAGGCTACAGAAGTGGTTTATCCCAGTTCTGATGGAGAGCCCTTGGCCGAAACTTCTGTACATGTTGATGCCATCATTACGGCGGTAGTAGCTCTGCGCCAATATTTAGCTGGGCAGCCGGCCATTGTTCTGGCGGATCAGTTTTTGTATTACGCTGCGGGCTTTCCCAAGCTGCGCGTGGCTCCCGATGTCATGGTGATCAAGCAGGTCGCTCCGGGTCCCCGTGACAACTACAAAATTTGGGAAGAAGGGGCGATACCTTCGGTCATTTTTGAAATGACGTCCCAAGGAACGCAAAAGTATGATCAAGAGACCAAGCGCACTCTATATGAGCAGCTAGAAGTGCCGGAATATTGGTTGTTTGATCCCAAGGGCGAATGGATTGTTGAAAAGCTGCGAGGCTATCGGCTAGAGGGCGATCGCTATGTATGTATTACTGATGGCATAAGTACGGCTTTGGGCCTGCGGCTAGTGATTGAAGACACGCTGATGGGCTTTTATCGTCAAGATACGGGCGAAAAGCTGATGGCTCCTGATGAGCTAGTGGAGGCGCTACGGGCCGAAAAGTTGGTCAGTGCCCGCGCCGAAGAGCGAGCCCAGCAGGCTGAAGAGCGAGCTCAGCAGGCTGAAGACCGGGCAGATGCGCTGGCCGCCAGACTGAGAGCCCTGGGCGTTGATCCCGAGGACGTGAGCTAGTCTAAGGACGCCTGATAAGCTCGCCAGCCACCAAATTGAGTAATTTCTCGTTGGCCTTTGACCGTCAACGGTTCGCCAATGACGCCCAGCACAGTTTCGCCATTGGCCAACTTAACTTTACCAATCGCCAGTCCCGGCGGTTCCTGCATCAAAATCACGCCTAAGCCTGCCGGAGGTACATTCCAGATCTCGACGGTGATCGCGGCACCGCCTGCCGCCACTCGCACCATAGCCGGATAGCGATCAGCGATCGTCCATAGCCGATAGGCCGGTTCGGTTGTCGTTTCGCAGTCAAAGGTGGCTCCGACGTTGGTTAAATTAGGACTCAGCGCCAGTCCCCGCATCAACGTACCGTTAACTGCCAGCTTCAAAGTTTCTGTCATGGACTATCCCAATTGGCGATTTTGGCTGCGCCATCTGGGCTTTGGAAGGACTTGGCACCTAGCGGTTTAGACTTACAAAAGCCACGGTTTTTAGCAGAAAAAGACATCAGAGAATCGTCAAATAAGTTTCACTAGATGAGATGGGCAGTACTCGCAGGCGCTGATTTTGTAAATCTGGTTCTAGACCCAACGCCTCCATCGGAATCACTCCCAGCAGCGGATTTTGACCTCCCGGAAGTTCCAAACACTCAAAAGTGCCTTCTCGGCCACAAAGCGCAATCTTAGCGTCCTGAAAAATACGGGCCGTGCCAATGCCATTGGCGGTCGAAATCTGCACTTCTCGCAGCAGTTCCAGACCCAGCTGAGCAATGGTTTCAGCGGGCAAGCAAAGGGTTGTGGCGCCAGTATCAACTAAAACCTCTTGCAGTTCCAGAGAACGGATCTGCTTTTCAGAAATCAATCCGCGCTTGGCAT
>JBCCJU010000250.1:0-6680 GCA_039027715.1 Cyanobacteria bacterium P01_C01_bin.120 | reverse complement strand
GGGATAGCTTAGCTACGCTCTGATTTTTGAGAGCGTCTTGAGCGAATTTTTGAATTCCAACATTTACACTTGATTGCATTACTTCAATTCGTTGTTCTAGTGTTTCTTGTGAAACGCTTTTGTAGTGTTCTGAAGTTAATGAGATACGTTCTTTGAATGCTGATTCGTAAACTTCATGTGCATATTGGCTCCAGATAGCCTCTGAGGTATTGGCAATATTTACTTCTCGCCCATATCTCAAGTCGTTTAGATATGCTTTACCCGCACGTAGGACAAGCTCTTTAACATTGTGCGAGCCATCTGCCTGCTGAACTATGCTTTCAAATTCCCTACTGAGCTGAACAAAATCATTCTCTTCAGCTGCTTCAGAACTGCTAATAGTTTGCTCTATCCTGTCCGCCATCGCTTGAGACAGCATGATGGGTAGATTGCCTCTAGCTTGAAGATCGCGCTTGAGGCTGTTTAGCAAAGCTCTTGCACATTCTTCACTGCTTACAACACCTTCACAAAGCTGCCTGTAAGGCTTCTGATAAAGCCGTCGAAGTCCTCTATGGACAATGTCCCCATCTGGCATGGCAACCTCCGCCTCTCGGAGCTCATTAGATATTCCAAAGGTAACCCTCGAGTCTGACATTGTCAATATTTAAATTAGTTACTTAAAAAAATGTCAGGCTTGCTTTGTACTGAGTGTCTGAATTTCTTTGCCCTAAAGCAGTTTGGCCTTGGAACCAGTGAGCCAACATTGAGATATGATCTCAACCTTGAATAGCTGTATAACAACACACCGGAGCGGACGATTCCAAAGTCTTTGGTGAGTGACTAAGGCTATCTGCCAGCACTCAACATGGCCGCTATGCTCGGCGAGCCGCTATGTCCAGCGAAGAGTTGCCCCACAGCGGCAACCATTTAACAGAGACAGTAATGGTTCATCAAAATGGAGTGAAAGAAACTCAGGCGGTTCAAACCGTAACTTTTGAGGATTTAGCCCCAAATCAGGCACACACTAGTTTTGAGCCTTAGCGACCGGAATTTCTCTGCTGCGACAACTAAGTCACGTAGTCGCTCAGACTCAAGTTTTCACCTTGGACGGGGGTTTACAAACACGACCATTCAGGCCAGCGATGGCGAAACCCCAAGGCTTCCTGCAGGGCGTAGGCAAATTGCAATAGAGCCGCTTCACCGTGGGGTGGCCCAATCAGCTGCATCCCCACGGGTAGTCCGGTCGTCGTCCAACCACAGGGAATCGAGAGAGCGGGGAGGCCCGTCAGCGAAATCGTATAGGTGATGGTGAGGTAGTCGATGATGTTGCGCAGGGGCGTGTCGTTGACCCTCAACACCTCCGGCTGATCGTGGGGAAAGGGGGGCACGCAGGCGCTGACAGTAGCCAAAATATCATGGGTTTCAAAGAAGGTCAGAAAATTGCAGTAGAGCTGGTCGCGCTGAGCAGAGGCGGTGAGGAAATCGGCAGCAGAGAGGTCTTGACCACGAGCGACATTCCACCGAACGGTGTCGGTGAGCTGTTCGAAATGCTGTTCGTAGTGGTGCTTTTGCTTGTAGCAGAGGAGCGCCGCCCGCATCGTCTCGAAGGCCGGTTGCGCCATTGAACAATCGGGATGGGTGGGGGTGACTCGTTGGCAGAGGGGCGTCAAACGGGCGATCGCCTGTTCAAAGACTGCTTGCACCTCAGCATCAACGGGCGCAATGCTCAGATCGGCGCTAAAGCCCACCCGAACGTTACCCGTGAGCTGGTCAACGACAGATGCATCGAAGGTGGGGAGTGACCACGGCGCGGCGATCGCGATCGGATCAGCCGCGTCCCAATCAGCCATCACCGAGAGCATCAGCGCCGCATCTTCGACGGTGCGCGCCAAAATGCCGTCGGTGTCAAGATAGTCCCACAACAGCGGTTTGCGCGATCGCGGAATTCGACCCGCACTGGGACGCAGACCAACCACCCCACAAAAGCTCGCCGGGGTTCTAACGGAGCCGCCCATGTCTGTCCCTTGGGCGAGAGCACACATGCCCGTAGCGACAGAAACCGCTGCTCCACCACTCGACCCGCCGGAACTGCGGGCTGGGTCATAGGGGTTGGCCGTGGGGCCGAACAGCGGATTGGTGCAGTGAGCGCCGAGGCCAAATTCAGGGGTGTTGGTTTTGCCCAGAAGAATACCGCCCGCTTGTTTCAACCGAGTAATGCACAGCTCGTCTTCGTTAGGAACCCAGTCCTGGTAAATCAGCGACCCCATTGTGGTGCGGACGCCCGCCGTTGGCGTCAGATCCTTGGCAGAAAAGGGAATCCCTGCTAACGGGCCGAGGGATTCTCCCCGACTACGGGCCTCATCAACCTGCTGCGCCGCCGCTAAAGCCTGATCGGCACAGACGGTGATAAACGCCTTTAATCGGTCGTTAGTCTGCTCAATCGCTTGCAAACAGCTGTCAATGACCTCCGTGGCCCGAATTTCTTTCTGGGCAAGCCCTTGCTGTAGCTGAGTGGCAGACCATTGATGGAGCGGCTTCATAGGGCCTCAGTCGTAAACAACTGCCCCCAGTCTCTCACTTGAGTCGGGTCGGCTCCAGCGAGGATCAACGATTTCCAGACCACGACTGAAATGGGGTCATAGATGGGAATCCCAATCTGCGCTTCGAGCGCGGCGACCAGGGGCGCGGCCCTTAAGTTGGTGCAGAAGGTGGTAATGGCCTGGGGCTGGGCCTCGGCAACGGCCATGACCTGTTGCGTGATGCTGTCTGCGGTGACCTCGGAAAAGGCAAAGTTGACCGATAAGTTTAAATGGCGTTCGGCAATACAGTCAAAACCTGCTTGACTATAGTTCTGCACAATTTTGGACTGGACATCGGCAGTGTAGGGCGTGACGAGCCCAAAGCGAGTGATGTGCTGCTGCTGAAACAGTTCATTGAGCGCTAGCACGGAGGTTGTCGCCGGAATACCAGTGACGGATTGAATGCGATCGCACAGTTGCCTATCCCGTTCAAAGCCCAACCAACCGGCAGAGGTCCCATTCCAGGCAATCACGTCGACTTTGGCATCAGCGAGCAGTTCTGCCGCTGTGAGCAAGGGGCGATCGTCAAACTGCCCCAGCGCCATCTCAGACAAGGATATTTCGGTAACGCGAAAGCGACTGAAATGGGCTGAGACGTGCGCTAAATCTTGCAAGATTGCAGTCGTCACCGGCTCCAATACCGTGTTCGAAGACGGTGTCAGCATCCCTAACAAAATTCGCTTGTCTGTCGCCATCTTGTTAGAAAACTCCATTGATATAAGCCTACCGACAACTGGTAATAGAGCAAAACATGGCACGTTGCCTTCAACTTAAAGTAACCGCAATAAACACAACAATTTCAAGTCATCCAACACAGTCTGGTCTCGTTGCTTAGCAAACCGGACAACGACAGTTCGGGCTATAGAATGACTCACAAGACTTGGGATCAAACCAGCCGTCGTAGACCTTCTTCACGTAGGGAAAGACTTCTTTGGCGAGTTCGCGACGGCGCAATTCTTCTGGCGTCAGTGGCACTTGCATGGACTCCGCAAGCTCCTGAAGCAAAGCCTCTTTATCAACTCGGGTAAACTGGCGATTTTTGAGAATGACTTCGCCATTACACATCACCGTGTGAATGCCGTGGGTGCGGCTGCGATGAAGGACAGCCTCCAGTACGGGAATGGTGTCATCTAAATAGGGATAGGCCAGATGATGCCAGTCCATTAGGACGATGTCGGCTGCTTTCCCCGGCTCTAGCGTACCAACCTCTTTGGCAAAGCGAGTGGTGTGGGCACCGTTTTCCGTTGCCATTTGGAAAACCTGGGCGGCAGCGGGCACCAGATTATCCATGCCGGGCTCTCGATGCAGTTTCAGGACGAGGCGCATCTCTTGCAGCATGTCGCGATCGTCGTTCAATCCTGCCTCGTCCAGCCCCATGCCGACCCGTACCCCTTTCTGGGCGTAGTAGTTTAACGGGGCGATACCGCTCTGCAGTCGCAGGTTAGAGCTAGCGTTGTGGCAAATCATCGTGCCCGTTTCGGCAATCAGGTCAATGTCCTCTTCCGTTAACCAAACGCCGTGGCCCAGGGTCAGATGCTCGCCGAGAATGCCAAGCTTGTTCAAGTGCTTGACCGCAGTGGTGCCGGTGCGCCGCTTGGCATACTCCATTTGGTAAGGCGTTTCGAGCAGGTGCATGTGCATACCCACGCCGTACTTTTGGGCGTACTCGTTTTGCTGGGCCAGCGCCTCATCGTCGCACCAGTGCAGGTTGGCCGGAGCCAGTTGAATGCGGATGCGATCGCTCCCTTTACCCTCCCACGCCTGCCAAAGTGCTTCAAAAAACCACAGATAGTCTTTCACCGGTACTTCAAGCGGCTTTAGCAGCGCCTCCATATCAGCGGCAATGCTGGGGGGTAGCTTGGCCACAAATTCGTCATTGGACTTATAGACAAAATGGTTTTGAGTCCGCACACTAAAGCAGTAGGACACTCGCATACCAATGTCCTCATAGGCTTTCAGCAGATTGGCGGTGATGTCTGGCCAATTTTCCACTGGGCCGGGCAACCACCCGCCATGAATGTGTTGCACCGTAGTAATTCCCGACTCAATCATTTCAAAGGCAGAATACATCGTGTCGAGGTACAAATTGACTTTCCGCGCCGAGAGCCGTGACGCGAACCAGAGCTCTAGCGGGTAATCGAGAGACCCCAATTGCAGCGGAGTTAACCCGACGTGATGGTGGCTATTCACAAACCCTGGCATCACCACATCATGCTCACTCCCCAATACTTCATCGGGTTGATATTTAGCGACTAATTCTTCATAAGGGCCAATCTCAACAATGCGGCCATCCTGCTGAAAAACTGCCCCATTTTCGATAATCTCCGCCTCGGTGCGACTGAGAGCCTTGGTAATGACGTATTTGCCACGAACAAGCGTTGAAGCCATAACTCAATTTCAGATAAACCGGCAGGACAAATAAGACCGAAATAGCATCGATCTTATCAATCAGACTACACTGATCGAACGTTTGATTAAAGCCTGAATTAAGCAGATAAAGGAAACTTTCCTCATCTACTAAATCAGACATTCAACCTGGTTTTATAAATACTTCTCTGGCGTTGACCAGACCAAATTTAGGCAAAATACAAAAAACTATGGCCAGAAAAGTCTTCAGGAAATGCTGCGCTAATATCCATGGGATACCTTCCTTCAGAGGCTTCAACCACGCCAAGCTAAGCCCGAACTTATTGGCAAGATGATACGAAGGAGTTTCTCAAGGAGTTGTATACTCAATGACAATTGACGATCTAAAACATTTCTTGAAAGACTTTTTTATAAGAGATTTGATTGTATGAATCTTAAGGTAAGCCACCTTTTCAGAAGGCACTTGCTTGCTGATTTCTGTTTGATGCATGAAGACTCCTCAAATATCTAACATCGATCAAAAACATTGATTTTTGTTGGCACTTGGAATGATTATAATTCTCATAAAATTCCTCACTGCAAATGATGCGATCGCACAAGTCATTAATCATCAGATGCCAATATCTAAAATCGGTCGTGAACTCACCAAACTTGGGATTCGTCATTGGCATCTAATGAATCAGGTGATGCATCATGCAATGTCCCTACTGCGACCATCCGAAAGCTCACAAGCATGATCGCACCAGCAAAGGCAATCAACGCTTCAAATGTCCTCAGTGTGGCAAGACCTTCACAGAGACCCTCAATACGATTTATTATCGCCGTCAAGTCACCGCTGAGGAGGTCGAAACCATCCTCCAGAGCCATGCTGAAGGCTGGCGTTTCGCGAGTGAGTCACCGAGCTTATGGAACGGTGGTCAGTCTGCTTCGAGCCACCAGTGAGAAATCGCAGTTGGTTCACAATCAGGCCGTCCCATCAGTGGATACTGATGAGATTGTGGCCGACGAGATGTGGTCATTTGTGCCAAAAAAACAAAACGCTGCTTACCCAAGGAGTTAGAGAAAGGCGATTGTTGGATCGACTTAAGTTTGGCCCGAGAAAGTGGCTTGATTTTGAGTGCCTGAGTGAGTAAACACACCGATGCCTTCTGAGACGAACTCGTCGTGAGTACTGAGGGGAAGACCGAGGCTAAGCTCTGGTACACCGATGCTTGGAGCGGTTATAAACGGGTGCTGCTGCCGGAGGTCACCCCTGTGATTGGGAAAGAAAACACACAACGATTAGAACGGACGAATGGCATTATCCGGCAACAGCTTGGACGATGGCATCGCCGTCAGAATAAATTTGGCAAGCTTTGGGAGCAGACCAAATTCACCACTCGGTTAGTGGTGAATTACTTCAACTGGATATGGCCACATTCTCGATCTCACGATACCGCTGCTCAAAGAGCCGGATTAACCACACACCCTTGGTCTTGGGATGATGTTGCGACCTATCCCATGTTTCTCTGAATCACGACCCGTTCACACTTCATACTGCTTCATATTGCTCTCTAAAATAGAGGTGAATGATGCCTTTTCCCCGACTCTACCTACAATGACAGCTGTACCGTCTAGCAGTTATTTATCGTGGCGACTCCGACCTCTTATCTCCAAACCCTATCGTCTACAGAGGCCAGTGCTTTTATCACCTCTTTGCAGAAAGTCCAGGCGCACCTGCAGCAAGAACTCGCCTGGATGAACCAACAGGTGCAG
>JBCCJU010000249.1:0-6738 GCA_039027715.1 Cyanobacteria bacterium P01_C01_bin.120 | reverse complement strand
TAACTTCAGTACCAGTGCGATTGAGCCTCTACGGGGCTGTGGAAATTGAATAGAGTGAGCCAGGGCTTAATCTCTGAGCTTTTCAACTTTCCAAGCGGTTTCAGTGCCATTCTTTCCCGCTTTAATAAAGCGGAAGCCGTAGCGTTCAAACTGGTTACCAGTGGGTAGAGAATTGACACCCATCATCTGGGCTAGCTGACTGGTGCTGGGTCGCCAATCGTTGTCGGCTAGCTCCTGTAACTTTCTAAATACGGCCAGGTCATCCGCTGGTGGGTTCTGTTGCTGCATGGCCATCATGAAAGCCATCATGTCCCGAACGGTAATTTCCGTCCTGTCCTGTCTGGCCAGACTGTCTGGATTCGTGTCTGGTTGAGTCTGGGGTGTGATGCCTAGAACTTTTTCGGCGGCATGATCAGTTGTATATCCCTGAGTAATCAGGGCAGCCATGCCATCTAGGACTTCTAACATCCGGGCAAGGAGAGGCTTCGCCAACGCAACCAATGGGTGATCGATACCAAAGCCCGCTATGCCGCTGAATGCAGCAACGCCGGAGTAATTGAAGGGGAACTCATGCCCGATAGCGTTAGCAGTGCCCTAGCCCTGCGACAAACCCAGAACGGCATGATGCAACAATCCATTACCCAGGAGCTAGCCGACCTAGAGACCTTCGTAGATCAGCTAGCAGTCACAGAAGCTGATTTCTCCGATGCAGAACTAGCATCATTCCAATCGGCAGGCCAACGCCGAGGCATGATGCGGTACAAGCTAGAGCTGCAGGCCGAGATGGACACCTATAGCCATCTCAAACAGCGCCGCATGCAACGTGGATAAGAGTTCTCTAGTGATACGAAAGATTGGAGGTACTCTATGAGTAGAGCGTCTCCCTCATTAGTGATGAAACTGCCAGAGCTAAAACGCCGAGTCAAAAAATTGTGGGAATCCCTCAACACATACAAAGATGGTGTCGTGCTGACGGCAGAAAGCTTTGATGTGGTTACCAAGCGGTTCGGCGACCGGCGTTATAAGCAAACCTGGATAAAGGCTTTGGCACGGTTTGAAGCAGCGTTAACCTACGAGACGTGCATGGAGTCTTGGACGCTGATCGCTATCACTCTCAATTTCAAACCTGGTACAGCTGTCTACGAATACCGGCATGAAATTCTAGATGAGTTTCTCACTTACCCAGATGCCCTAGACCTGATTAAACATGGCCTGGAGCAACTGTTCTCATCTGACTTTAGTCCCAGAGAACGAGAAGACGCCAATGGGTTTTTTAGACTTTTGGAAGAACGAGAAGGCGAGCATCGAGGAATCGGCATCCCAGCTAGATATCCTTGGACAATCCAAGGAGCTGGTGCCGCCGCGTAAGCGGGTCGATGGAGCCACCGTGTTCAAACGATTCACTAAAACCATTCAAGCTAATGGGGGAGACCGAGACGCCTATCGGTTTTCTATCGAAGCTGAAACCAATGAACTCTTTGACTGCTCAGTCAAAGAGCTATACGACGAAACGGGGGCAAAGCGTCAAGACCGCTCGACACTACCTCAGCCTGCCCAAGAAGCCTACATGGTGAATGAATCGCTCTCAGCCAATGAGCTGGAACGTCTAGAAGGCACCATCGGTGGCGAATCTCAAGAAGAGGTGAATGCCCGAATTACGGGTGTGGTACGGCAACAAGCAAAGCAAACGAGAAAATGGTTGCCCTGGTGAGTTTGATTAAAGAACAAAACTTAACAGTCTTCCTCTGATTCGTCAGAGGGGTCGATGGTAAGCGATACAACATTTTTTGGCTTTCGTCGTATTCCTTTTATGACAGTCCTTGCAGTTTTTTGCATGAGTCTAGAACCAATGCTCCACTACCTGTCTACAAAGCTCATTTACGGTAATTGTTGCGCTGATCCCATTTAAAGCTCAACAAAGTAAATAATAACCGTGGGATTCTGCTTTAAAGCTGATAATCTTACTGCTAAATAGAACATGTCTAGTACATTCGTATGAAACAATCGCTTGACAATCGCTTACAGCAGCTTGGTATGACCAAGTATCAGCTGGCTAAGCAGTTGGCTGATCAGCGCAACAAGGATGTAAATAACGTCGTTTCGTTCGTTGCCAGTGTTTTCAAGAAACCAGAATCCAGACGGTTCGTTAACCTTGCCGAAGTCGTGGAAGCGATGGGTGGGGAAATCGTAATCCGCTGGGGACCCATTGAGGAGAAGATAAGCCTTTCGTCTACCAAAAAATAGACCCTATGCCCTGTATACGGTCTAAAGCTCTTGGTAGCTAAATCAATCTCGTACTTACGTACTTTTTCGATTGATCTGCAATAAAAAACCCCCGTAAGCTCGTAACTCCGGGGGCCTATCTAAAATATTTGTGACTTGATTATGACACATAAACATCAAGGTGCGGTTAAGCCTCAACCGTTACCTAAGTCTGCGCGTCATTATAGACTGACATGTGACGAGTGGTTGCGGGCATGCACAGAGCTGAAACCCGCTGAGATGAAGGTTTTGTATTATCTCCGCACGTTGGATCCTTGGGGAGATAAGAATTTAGAAATTGGTGTCACTGATATTGCCAAGGTCCTGAAATGTAATAAAGGCACTGTCAGTCGAGCCCTCAAAGCATTAGACGCTAGCGGCTGGATTGATCTGGAAATCAACACCGCAACGGTTAAACTTCATACCAAGAATAGTTCAAGTGTTCGGATGTTGTCTGTAGACAACGGGTTTCCTGTAGACAACACCGTTGTCTCAGGATCTCAATCGTTGTCTACAGACAACTTTGATGATCGTCAGACAACACCGACGATCTGTAGACAACACTCAGCGTCTGAAACGCATATAGAGCAAGGCGTTCAGATCGCTTTAAACTCTTTAAACGATCTAGACTCTTTAAACAGAGAGAAAGAACCTCGAAAATCTAATTTTGAAATCGAACTAGAGTACAGAGATTGGTTACTTGCTAAAGCCAGTCGATTACCGGACCCACCAGCACTTCGGGAACTATGGCTAGAAAAACAGAGCATAAATCCTGCCAACTTGCGTGAATATGAAGCATGGCAATCCGTCCAACAGCAAATAGACCCCCTTCCGCCGCCGTCCCCCCCAGAACCGCCTGAGCTAGAAGACGATGACGTAGCGGCGCGGTTAGCGCGTTATCAGAAGCAGTGGCCTGTAAGAGCTATGCGTAAAGGGATACAAAATGCGATCGCAACCCATCCCGAATGGAACATCGACATCGGCCCAGATGGACCCCGCTGGCAGCCAATTCCCCCAGAACAGAGTTCAGGACCATCGCCAGAGCCTGAACTCTCCGCAGACACCGTATTGCATCGCGTCAAAAACGCCATTGCCACGCAAAGCCCGATTACGCCACAGCTGCAGGCCGACGCTGAACGTTGTCATATCGATATCCCACGACTCCAGACAGAATGGGAGTTAGCGGCGAGGCCTCCGGGGGTAGTTGCGGATGACCTACGCCAAGCGGGGTGAGTGCCATGCCAATGGATCGACGTCTCTATCCTGACAACTGGGATGAGCTAGCGTTAGCAATCAAAACTGAGGCCAATTGGTGCTGTACCGAATGCGGTCGGCCCTGTCGTCAGCCTGGGGAGTCGTTTGATGCGTTTCTAAAACGCTGTTGGACGCCAAGCTTAGAGCTGCGGTTTCCCACCTACGATGTGGCCTATGGCCAGAAGGTATTGAGGCCAGGGCGATTTACTCTGACGGTGGCGCATCTGGATCATCGACCTGGGAATTGCGATCTCAACAACCTAAAAGCGCTCTGTGCTCCCTGCCATGGCACCTATGACCTCAAGCAAATGGGCCGTAAGCGCGTGCTCAAAGCAGAACGAGCGGGGCAGCTGCGGATAGATGACGCTTTAAACGGGATGCAGCTGGCGCTATTGCCAGAGGTATCGCCCTATCACATCGTCAATCCGCGTTCTGGGGGAAGCGTAGCCGTTCGCCAGAAGCCTTGCGCTGCGGTGGAGAGTCGGCGGAAGCATCGGGCTCCTGGTAATGCCTCTGGCTGGATTGAAGAGCGGATGGGGAACAAGAAGCGGGCGAATCCTAGCGTGAGTTATTACTATCGCTGGGATAGCCATAAAGGGCGCGTGAGCGAGTATATACGCGCGAGTCAGGTGACGCGAGTGGTGAGGCTGATTGGGGCGGAGCGGCCTGCGTTGGAGATTTTAAAGGTTGTTGTTGAAGGGAAGCGGAAACTTTCAAAGGTTTCAGCGGAATTAGTCGGTCAATAAACCAAAATCCTATCAGGAGAAGGAACAATTAGCCTTGAAATAAGCAAGTATGTGTGTATGGAGCTAAGGCGTGTATCAAATGTCAATTACTTTGGCGGGTGACGTCAATTAGATTGGCGGGTTTAGGGCATTAAAATAGCCGCTAATGTACTACCAACAGGCATTGTGCTTTCAAGTCGGTAATTGACGTCATCATGATGAAGGGATCGATCGATCTGAGAGTAATTGTCGCGACAATTAGGTCATCTGTTGGCAAGGCCAAGGCTCTGTTGAGATCACTCATTTGAGGTGGCTTTAGCGACCTTCCCACGTTTATCCGCAGACCGTTTACGGTAACTATCCGCTTGTAGTTCAACAATCAAAGCATGGTGGACCAGCCTATCGACAGCGGCCACCGTCATCATGTCATCGGCAAAAATGGTATTCCACTGACTGAAGGGCTGGTTGGCAGTGACCAAAAGACTTCTACGCTCATAGCGATGGGCTATTAATTCAAATAGGACAGAGGTCTCTGCTTCAGACTTTTTGACATAGCCGAGGTCATCAATAATCAAGAGGTCATAGCGGTCGAGCTTTTTGAGGACAGTGGGTAAAACCAATTGACGTTTGGCCTGTTGCAGATGCTGCACCAAGGCCGTTGCGGCAAAGAACTTAGCCCGTTGACCTAACTCCACCATGGCTCTGGCAACAGAACACGCGAGATGAGTTTTCCCTACGCCTGAGGGACCGAAAATAAGACAGTTTTCAGCCCGCTGAAGCCAGGTGGTATCGGACGCTAACTGCATTAAGGGAGCCGGATTAAAGTCTTTGAGGTGGTCCCAGTCAAAGGTGGATAAAGTTTTCGCACTGGGAAATTGAGCCTCTTTGAGGGCTCGTTTCAAGCGCTGTGTCCAGCGTCTATCGACTTCAAGTTCACACAGGGCCAATAGAAATTGAGCATAGGACCATTTCTCCTGCATGGCTTGATGTTCAATGGTTTCCCACTGAGTCAGCATGTGAGAGAGGCGCAGACTTTTGAGATGAATGCTCAGACTCTGATACGGGGTGGTGGTCTCGGGTGTGGTTGAGGAGGTGGTCATAGGTATCGAGGGAATGTTGATGATAGCTCAAGGTGGGAGGGGTGATCTCACACAGCACTTGAAACTGCTGGCGTAGGGCACTTAGGCTGAGGGTGCCAGCGGTGAGTTGGTCTTCGAGATACTCGCCAACAGCCGTTTCTTTGTCCTGGGTAGCCGCAATGTAGAGGGCTTCAACCATCAAAACGGCAGCTTTATCCAAATCAAAGTCGTGTTTCATCTGGTCCCAAAGGTCTCGGTACAAGGCATTGGGTAACAGTTCCGTTTGCCAGGTGCAATGGATTAAGGCTCTGGGTTTACGGTGTAGCGCTTCAATGACGTGGCGGTAGTTAATGCAACGTCCGCGACGATGTCCACCGTGGGTGACTCGAATCCGGGGTAAGTCCACCACAGATTTATGGTCCAGATACCCTCGCAATCGGTCATGGTAGAGATGAATTTCCAGTTGTCGTCCCACCAAGCGAGACGGCACCGTGTAGAGAATACGGCGCACGGTAATGGTGCTACGAGAACTCACTCGTACCGTGAGAATTTCATAATCCGGCACTCGATACTTAGGCAGTGCCTGTAAATAGGGCTGTTCGTGTTGAAACTTGTCAGCACAGCGATTATTCAGGGTGGTCACCACCTGGTCTATCAGCGCTTGATAGTCAGCCACATTGGCAAAGTCAAAACTCCCGCGCAGGTATAGCTGCTGCGTCAACCGATTTTTGAGGTGCCCATGGGGAGATTCAATCGCTCCATTCTCGTGGGCAATCCCTTTATTGTTACGCGTAGCTTCCAAATGATAGTGACGACAGAGTTGCTCATAGAACTGGGTTAAGCGTTTATGGTTTCTCCCGGCGTTCCGATAGGCGGCACTCAAGCTATCAGTTCGATGCTGACGAGGGGCTCCACCACTGACAGAGAGGGCATTCTGCAAGCCTTCCGATAGCGCGATAAAACTTTCCCTCCTTGGATGATCTGAGCATAGCGCCAACCACTGTAGGCCAATCGATAGTGATAAATCAGGTGTTTGAAAGGCTCACCCTCGATGGTTATCGTGACGCCCTTGAGTTCCGTGAAATCTGATAGCGCCATTACCCCTGGCTCATGGCGTAATTCAAACATCACGTCTTTAGACGGTCCATGGTGGGCTTTCCACTCACTCACACGGCGTTGAAGTGTACGCAACACTGACCCATACTGACCGGGATAGTGCTCTTCTAGATACTCATACAATGTGGTCGGTTGAAGCCGAGGTTCCTGACGCAGCATGGGTGCTAAGTGACGTCCACTTCGGCACCAGTGATGCCCACTTCGGCACCCCCTACTCAGCTAGTGAATAATGGGTCTACTAGGCCAGGTAATAACAGCATACTGGATAGCTCTGAAAAGAATGAATTCTGTTCCAGTGAATG
>JBCCJU010000248.1:0-6755 GCA_039027715.1 Cyanobacteria bacterium P01_C01_bin.120 | reverse complement strand
GGCGGGGCAGCCGTTGGAGCCCATCACCTGCGAGCACGAAGCCTTTGATGAGGCCGAAACTGCGGCTCGCCAGCAAATCGATCGCCTGTTGAATATTCGCGGCGACAAAACCGTCATGGCCTTCCACCGTGAATTGGGCCGCCTAGTGTGGGACTACGTGGGCATGGCCAGAAATCAGTCGGGGCTGGAAACCGCGATCGCCCGCATTCAAGACCTGCGCCATGAATTTTGGCAAAACCTCAAGCTTCCCGGCGCCGCCAACACCCTAAACAAAAACCTGGAGTTTGCCGGTCGCGTTGCCGACTTTATGGAGCTAGCCGAACTGATGGCCCGCGACGCCCTGCACCGTGAAGAATCCTGCGGCGGCCATTTTCGTGAGGAATTCCAGACCCCTGACGGTGAAGCCAAGCGCGATGATGAGCACTTTGCTTACGTCGCCGCTTGGGAATATCAAGGCCGCGATCGCATCCCGGCCTTACACCGTGAAGATCTGCCCTTTGATAACGTCCAACTCACCCAGCGCAGTTATAAGTGATGGAGTAATCGGGATGGGGGGTGTTGGCGGAGCTGTCTCAAAGGGCTTTTGAGGGCGATCGTTCCGTTGAAATTTGCACCATTTTCAATCGTCAAGAGTCACCAGCTTTGATGATTTTTCAATAGTTTTTTCCAAAATAATGGACTTCAGGAGCATCTTCTCGGGGCCCTAAATCTATCCATCCTTGCTTAAGGTAAAACTTCACTGCTGTTATGTTTTGAGGGCTAACATTTAGGCGGGCTGAGTGGCAGCCTAGAGACTTAATAAATTGGGTAGCATGTCGATCTAATTGTTTACCCACTCCTTGGCCTCGGCATGTTGGGATCAGATAAAACAAATTGACATAGCCAACGCTCGTATCGCGGTTCCATCGACCCATCTCAATTTGACCAATAATTTGGTCTTCTTGCCAAACATGCACACAGCTATTGGGAATTTCTTGCATCCGCCGTTCTAGCCACTGTAAATATTTCTCGGCTCCGTGCCCATCCTCTTGATAAAACTGGTCAGCAGAACCAAAGCTGCAAACAAAAGCATCAGCTCTAAACTGTATGCACAAATCCTGCTCTTTATCCAATTTAATGGGTTGAAATTCAAGTTTTGTAGTTTGCATTTTCTCTGATATTAATCAAGACTTCACTACTAATTGATGATGGTTTTGATTATCGTTTTCGAATCAGCAACTATTTTTGAGAGACGCAATAGATGCAATACTGAGAGACACTTATTGAAACAATTAGACTGTCATATTCATTGGAGAACTCAACAAAAACAGCTATGTCGAAATTTTATTCCGACTTGCACAAACCAAGTAGAGATACCTATTATAAGATGCCCATTTGCTTGAATCTTTGGCTGAAACAAGAATAGAAGACCATGCTGGCACTCAGGAGAAAATAATGCTGTAAATACTTCTGACGAAGGAAACGATTTCTTAAAAGCCCAAGCTCGCTTGATATGTATTAGCTACTGACTCAAGGGAAAATTTCCTTTGTATCCACTCTACTGGATTAGCAAAATTCTCACCATCAAGGACACTTTTAATAGCCATGGCCATGGCCTCAAAATCTCCCACTGCGACTAACCTTCCATACTTACCGTGATCTAATATTTCGCTTGATCCCCCAGGACAGGCTGTAGCAATGATGGGAATCTTAACCGTTAGAGCTTCAATCAGGACATTGGGTAAACCTTCCCAAGCGGACGCTAGTACTAACATCTGAGCGCGTGACATATAAGCATAAGGGTTGTCTACAAATCCTATAAAAGTGACACTCTCAGCAATTCCGAGTTCTTTTGTTAAGGTTTCGAGCTGTTTTCTTAAATGACCACTACCCAATATGATCAGTCGCACATCACGTTGAGATTTCACTAAAGCAAAAGCCCGTAATAGGGTCGGATAATCTTTCTGTTCTACTAGGCGCCCAACCGCCAAAATCACTGGCTGTGCGTCCTTCGAAAGCCAAGGATGAGTAATAGATTCGTTCGCTTTTTCTAAGATGTGTAGGGATAAATGAGGATTATAAATAGTCTGAATACGTTGACGAGGTAAATGAGTAACTGTTGAAAGGTCTTCGGCAACGCTATCTGAAACAGCAACGATTCTGTCTGCGAAAGGGTAAGTTATCCTAGCTGCTATAGGAGTCAGACGTGCGGAAAATTCACGTGAGCGAGGACCTCCGACCGAAAGGGTATTACGTTCTGAAACTACGATGCGAGTTTTTACACCTGCAAGGTATCGCGCCAAAATAGCAACTTCACATTCATAATGTAGCGCTGCAAGCAACGATTTTGGCCGATAGGTTCGCAGATAGCCAACTAATTTAGGTATGCTGGCCAGCAGTTTTGTATTTTTACATCCAAGGTCGACGATATTGACCGTTTCAGACACTTTATCTAAATAAGGTCCTCCCACTTTAACTAGGACAAGGTCAACCTTAATCCCTTTTTCTGCCCAGTGATTTGCCAAATTCACCATAACTCTCTCTGCACCACCACCCGAAAGCGTCCTGATAAAGATGGCAACTTGTGGTGAGCAATGTAATTTCATATATCCTCGTATACCTGATTAATATTCGATCAAATCTATTTAACTATTAGCACTCATATTTAACTAAGATTAACTAGTGAAAACACCTAATTAAGAATACTCAGTAAAAATACTCAAGCAACGTCTCAAAATCTGACTAGAAAAATGCCGATAGATTCAAGCAAAAGAATAAAGCCTGTGAGATTGAAGGTGATATAAGTGATAAAACTCATAGCCAACTGTTAGCGAGACTTTGGTTTCTAACTCCATTAGATTGTGATGCAGCCTAGTAGAATAAAAGCGCCATTTTTGCCTGGCTTCGTTCTAAGCACAAGACAAAAGTTGTAGGGTTTGCCGAAAATTATCTTCATAGAGTGGTGAAGGATTCAAGATTAGTTGGCGCAGGTAGTCAAATCTCAACCGGAAAAGACTCTTGGCTCGACGGCCATGTTTTTGAGGGCAACAGATTTCAGTTAGTGCGGAAACGAACCGGTTTTGAGTGACTAACAGCGCGAACAATTGCCCCAGTTGAGGGGTTTCGGTGAAGTGAGTCGACTCAAAGTAAAAGCCGCACGGTTTGAACAAGCCAAATTTGAACAAGCCAAAGAGGTTAAGGCATAATCAGCGACTAAGTTCTTATCCGTCTGGGGGCCAATAACCAGTAACCACTGGTCGACCTTTAAGTGCAGGGCTTCGACGGCAACTGGTGAGTTTCAAATCCGACAGGCCCCTTCAGTCGCTGCGATTCGTCAACCGTCAGTGCGCCAAGACCACCTTGGGGGCGATCGCCGTCTCGTTGCCGGCAATCTTACTCGGAAGCCCGAATGCGCCAACGAAAAGACCTCGCCGGTTCCAGCAGCCGATAGCGCAGCCAGCATTTCAAAATCTGGATGCCAAATTGCGCTTTTCTCATTCTCAACCCGCTTTTTGTTGCACCATGTAACGCTTTTTTGACGTTGTTTTCTTTCAGGTGAAGCAAATCCAAAGTTTATTACCAGAATCGAATTCCCTTGCTTAGGATGTTGGCCGTATGGTCATTGCACCAAAGCAATGATCGGTATTTATGAATACAGTTCCCGATGGGAGCGATCGCTATGAAACAAATTCCCGCTCCGCTACTGACGCTGACCTTAGGTGTGCTGATCACCATCATCAGCTTTTGGGTGGGCTTCAACATTGACTTATTTCCTGAGCAGGCCTCGGCCCAGTCGGTCTTAGTCGATGACTTTTTTAACGTCATGGTAGTCATTGGCACCGCTCTGTTTTTAATCGTCGAGGGCACTATCATCTATTGCATGATTGCTTTCCGTCGCCGCCGGGGAGACGATGCTGATGGAGCGCCGATTGAAGGCAACCTGCCGCTGGAGGCCTTTTGGACCGCAATTCCGACGGTGATTGTTATCGGTTTGGGCATTTATAGCGTACAGATCTTTCAGGAGATGGGGGGCTTTGCTCCCGGTGACGTAGCGCACGATCACGGCACGCTAGTGGCTCAATCGACGGATGTGGCCCTGGTCAATCTGGATGAGCCGACGGATGAAGACATACCGGTGGATAAGTCGGTTTATGGATTTGGGGCGTCGGCGGCTCAGGAAGGGGTGGCGGCTGATCTTGAAGTCAATGTCTCTGGCATGCAGTACGCCTGGATTTTCACCTATCCCGAAACGGGAATTATGGACGGCGAGCTGCATATTCCAGCAAATGCTGACGTGAAGCTAAATATTTCTGCCCAGGATGTCATTCATTCCTTCTGGGTGCCAGATTTTCGCCTGAAGCAGGATGCCATTCCGGGAAAATCTACTGAACTCCGGTTTGTGGCAACCAAACCAGGCGAGTACCCCGTGGTCTGTGCCGAGCTCTGCGGCGGCTATCACGGCGGTATGCGGACGCAAGTGATCGTGCATACCCCGGCGGAATATAGCCATTGGCTGGAATCAAGGTTGGCGCAAGCTGAAATGGGGATGGATGAGACCGCGATCGCCACAAATCCTGCCGATATGACAGCGCCTGAATATCTCGCGCCATACAGCCAAGAACTGGCCATCGACGGCCATTTGCTAGCTCACTTAAGTGACTGATTGGCCTCTGCACCAGTGTCCACTTTTCTGAACCGTTCGTTTTTTCGTATCCCAGCACCGTTTAATTTCTCGAAATTTAGTAACAGCTCTCTCAAATTTTTATGGCACAAGCGAACCTTACGGGCGCAATAGCAGCGCCACAGCAGTCATTCCCCCATCCTGAAAAGTGGGAGTGGTACCACTATTTCACCTTCAACATCGATCACAAGGTCATTGGCATTCAATACCTGGTGATGGCGTTTATCTTTTATCTGGTGGGCGGCTGCATGGCGCTGGCGATGCGCACTGAGCTGGCGACTCCCCAGTCTGATTTTCTAGATCCCAATCTGTACAATGCCCTGATGACCAATCACGGCACCATCATGATCTTTCTGTGGATTGTGCCGGCAGCGATTGGTGGCTTTGGCAACTTTCTGGTGCCGTTGATGATTGGGGCTCGCGACATGGCGTTTCCCAAGCTAAACGCTTTAGCGTTTTGGGTAACGGTTCCTTCCGGGGCATTGATTGTCGGCAGCTTCTTTTTTGGTGGTGCGCAAGCCGGCTGGACGTCCTATCCGCCCCTAAGTGCGATTACGGCCAATACGGCTCAGTCCATGTGGATTTTGGCAATTGTCCTAGCAGGAACCTCCTCCATTCTGGGGGCGCTGAATTTCATCGTCACCATTTGGAAGATGCGCGTTCCCAGCATGGGCTGGAACGATATGCCGCTGTTTTGCTGGGCCATTATGGCGACCGCAGTGCTGGCATTGGTTTCGACGCCGGTGTTGGCGGCTGGGCTAATTTTGCTGCTGTTTGACATCAACTTTGGCACCTCGTTCTTTGACCCCAGTCGGGGCGGCGATGTGGTGATGTATCAGCACCTATTCTGGTTCTACTCTCACCCAGCGGTATATCTGATGATTTTGCCGGTCTTCGGCATTATGTCAGAAGTGATTCCCGTTCATGCGCGGAAGCCGATTTTTGGTTATAAAGCGATCGCCTATTCCTCTGTCGCCATTTGCTTTGTGGGTCTGTTTGTGTGGGTGCACCACATGTTTACCAGCGGCACCCCGCCCTGGATGCGGATGTTCTTCACCATCTCGACGCTGATTGTGGCCGTGCCCACCGGGGTCAAAATCTTTAGCTGGGTCGCCACACTGTGGGCCGGCAAGATTCGCTACACCAGCGCCATGCTGTTTGCGATCGGGCTGCTAGCGATGTTCGTTTTCGGTGGTCTCACCGGCGTTACTATGGGCACCGCACCAGTGGATATCCACGTTCACGATACTTATTACGTTGTCGGCCACTTCCACTATGTGCTGTTCGGTGGCTCGGTGTTTGGCCTCTATGCCGGGCTATATCACTGGTATCCCAAAATCACTGGGCGCATGCTGAATGAACCCTTGGGCATTGTGCATTTCGTGCTGACGTTTATCGGCACTAACTTAACCTTCTTCCCCATGCACCAGCTCGGGCTGAAAGGCATGCCACGTCGAGTCGCCATGTATGACCCGCAGTTTCATTCCATCAATATGCTCTGCACTATCGGAGCGTTTATTCTCGGTATTTCGGTGCTGCCGTTCTTGATTAATGCCATCTGGAGCTGGAGCCAAGGCCCCAAAGCGCCGGATAATCCCTGGGACGCAAAAACGCTGGAATGGACTACGGAGTCACCCCCCATTATCGAGAACTGGGAGGTGCTGCCGGAGCTGACCGAAGGCCCCTATGCCTATGGCGAAGAACCCGCGGAAGTACCGTCTTCCTGATTGTCCGCAAACGTGGAGATGGGACGCCCTGTCTCCACTGGCTTCGCGATTGACTATCCCTCAACTCTTAAAAGGCTATGCAAGGCTCAATTAATCCTGCTTCCGAACCCACTGTTGTGGTCGAGGAGCACCACCATGAAGGACACCCTGACCTCCGGGTCCTCGGGCTGTTGACGTTTCTCTGTTCAGAATTTTTGATGTTCGCAGGCTTTTTTGTCCTGTTTTTAGTCTATCGATCGCAAGCTGGAGCTTGGCCGCCAGAGGAAACTGAGGTTGAGCTACTGCTGCCTACCATCAACACCATCATTTTGGTGTCGAGTAGTTTTGTCATTCACTTTGGCGATAAGGCGGTGAAGCGAGGCGATATT
>JBCCJU010000247.1:0-6787 GCA_039027715.1 Cyanobacteria bacterium P01_C01_bin.120 | reverse complement strand
GTGAAGCGGAACTGGTCTGTCACGTCGTCGAGGGACTCGAACATCGGGGCGAGATTCACGGCCACACGACTCAGTACATCAATGTCAAGACCACTTGATTGAACGTTGCATACCTCGGATTAATTCGCACAACCTACTTAAGCTCGCTCTTCAGCGTATGCTCAAGAGTTCTAATCTCTAAGTATGGCTAAAGCTGCCGTACGCCTTGTTCGTGGCATTAACGACGAGACACGGGCAGGACTTTAGCGCTGATTTGGGAGGCGCAGTAAAAGTGGCATGGGCCCATGGCACACAATGATGACAACTAGTACCAACCGGAGAAGATACCGCACTTGTACTAGATGCAAAAGCGACACTCACTCACCTCTCAGAGGAATCTGCCGTGGCAATACGTTTAATATTTGCAAAGTGCCGACTCAAGTTGATGCTGCACTGTAAAAAGTAAGTTGGACTTTTTCGCTTTGAATCACGTTTGGTGTAGCTGATCGCCTATTTTCCCCAAAAATCTCTTAGGATGGCCTTCTGTGAAGTCCCTCAGTATCTTTGCTGGAGTTTAGTGAAACGCCTTTTTCAGTCCAGCGGAAATTATTATCGTCGTATTAAGGCTAATCAGATCCCTCTGTAGGCGATTTGGGCGGTTGGCTTTTCTGTGCTGGCAACTCCCGATCAGTCCAGTTGGGGTTGCGATCGCCGTACCGAGGCGGTAATGAAGCATCGCTAGCCGCATCTGAAGTACTTTCTGAACTGGCGTCTCTCTTCGCCTTGGCAGTTGCCTCTTGGCTAGACGGATCTCGGTCTGTCCAGTTAGAATTGCCTTTATACCCGGCAGAATCTTTTTTCGCTGGCTGGCTCATACTGTCATCCTCTGTAAAACTAAGGTTCTAAAACAAGGAATTTAATCTTGCTCTACCGCTCCCAAAGCCATCAAAGTCTGTCGCTGGGCTGATGTAAGCCCGGTAACCCTGGCAATATTCATACCTTCATAGGGGCGTTGGGGTCTCATAAGCTTTAAACAGTTTCCGTCTGACAAATTCCACACGCGAATGGTCTCATCTTCGCTGCAGCTGGCGATTGCTTGCCCTAACCCCTCCGGGGACGCTTCGCGAACGGGACGAAAGGCTACCTGCCAAACTGCTCGGGTATGGCCTGAAAAGACTTGCTCGCAGTTGCCCGTCGCCACATTCCAGAGGTGCACGGTGCAATCATCGCCGCCACTGACCAACCACCGGCCATCAAGACTGAACGCCACCGATCGCACGCGATGGGTATTGAGAGGGAAAGTGCGGATGCACTCACCCGATTCAAGATCCCAAAGCTTGATGGTGCGATCGCCGCTGCTGCTAGCCAACATCGGCTCCTGGGGATGAAACGCGACGGATAACACCCAATCAGTATGGCTTTCCAGGGTTCGCAGGCAAACTCCCGACTCAACTTCCCACAGCCTGACAGCACAATCATCACTACCACTGGCAACCAGCGCGCCATCTGGGCTGAAGGCCACTGCCTTGACTCGATTTAGATGCCCCTCCAATTGTTGGAGACATTCGCCAGAAATGACATCCCAAATGCGAATCGTCTGGTCGTGACTGCCACTGGCGATTATTGAGGCGATTGGGCTGAACGCGATTGCGTTGATCCATCCTAAATGTCCCTGCAATATTCTTCGACATTCTCCAGAAGCTCTATCCCACAGACGAATCGTCATATCATCGCCGCCACTAGCAAGGTAGTTACCCGTAGCATTAAAGGCTACACAAGTGATTTGATTCGTATGCCCCGATAGGTTTCGAATACAATCCCCTGTTGCTGTTTGCCACAGACGCAGCAGGCGATCTTCACCGCCACTGGCTAAAAACTCTCCATTCGGACTCCAGGCGATCGCCTGAATCCAGTTGCTGTAGGCTGACAGCGTTTTTTCGCATTGCCCGGTCGTGATATTCCAGAGCTTCACAGTTTGGTCGTTGCTAGCGCTGATGAGCGATCGCCCATCCGGACTAAACGACGCCAACCATACACTATGCTGATGCCCCAAAAACGTCTGCAAACACTCGCCAGTAGTCACATCCCAGAGTTTAATAGTGCTATCTTCGCTAGCGGTGAGAATTTGCTGGGTATCGTCGCTAAAGGAAACTGACCAAATGCGGCAATGATAGTTGGGCAAGGTTTTCCAGCATTCTCCTGTAGCAAGATGCCAAAATTTGACTAACTTGCCCTCACTACCGGTTACCAGAATCTGCCCATCCGGGCTCAGATCCATTGCCAGCGTCCAGTTGACAGGAATTTCCCAAGTCTGCAGGCGATCGCCACTCTCAAAGTCCCAGACACAGATAGTTTCATCCTGACTACTGCTGACCAAACGGCGACCATCAGCAGAGAACTTGAGGGCTTGAATACGGTCAAGATGTCCCTGCCACGTCTGTCGGCAATATGCTGTTTCTACATCCCAAATTCGAATTAGACCGTCACTACCGCCACTGACAAGTGACCGACTATCGGGGACAAAGATCAGCGTTTGTGCCCAACTGCCTGAGCAAGATAGGGTTTTTAGGCATTGCCCAGTTTCGGCATGCCAAAGCCGAATGGTTTCGTCCCGACTGCTGCTGGCAATGAGCCTCTGATTTGGACTGTATGCCAAACACACAATCCAGGCAGTATGTCCTTGTCCAGAAAACAGGGGCTTACCGCTGTGGATGTCCCAAACCATAATCTCATTACTGATTGCGGTGGCAAGCTGTTGTCCATCAGGATGAAAGGCAACAGCCAGAAAGCCGCCTAAGGTTTGAGTCACCACAGAGCGACTAAGATCTGCCCCGCTAAAGTTCGTCTTGGGTAGCGCCAGCTCTGGTAAATAAACCTGCCAAACTGCCAAATCGGAAAAGTCGAAACCTGTCAGATCGAGTTGCCAAGCCTGCATCAGATTGATCAGATTGCCAGCAGCGTATCCTGGTTGCGGATCGGCGTGTAATTGTGCTGACAGGCGAGCGCATTGCTGCCGAATGGCCGTAGTCGTAACTAGCTGGGCTTTAATTCGTTGCGCAATGGGCAACAAGATCACGCGTTTTTGAGTTTGGCGAATATAGTCTTTCGCATCAGCTTCCGTTAACGCTAGGGTATTGAAAATACCCGTGAGATTTGGTTCACTGGCCCACATTACTTCATAGTAATACTGGATAATTTGTGCTGTCATGTATTCCATGACAACGGGTTGTTGGGTAAAGGTAGGGGTGTGTGGATCGCGCTCAATCAATGACCGGCGCTGTAATCCGGTTAGAGCAGCTATCACCGCCTGAGTGGACGCAACCGGCAACAGTTTTTGCCGCAACACAGCTAACGACACGGGCTCTCGGCAAATTGCTAACCACTGCATTAGTTGCAGCTCAAGTGCTGAGAGGCGATTAACCTGCTGGTCTAATAGATCGGCAATGTCCCCAAAGATAGCCGTATCTTCCGCCATAAAGGCAGCAATATCTCCAGCAAACAAATCTTGAATGGTGGCGATCGCAATTTTTAGCGCCAGCGGATTGCCATCATAGCGATGGATAAGGGCCTCACCGTCTGAAGGCTTAATACCCTGCACCCGCAAAATCTGCTGTGCCGTGGACAATTCAACACCCTTAAGCTGGTAAGACCGAATCGGCTGGGCTCCCTCTTCGGCTCTAATGCCCATCGGCCTTTCGCGACTAGTTAAGACAACACAACTTTGATGAGGGCTTTCACTCAAGCTACGAATAAGATGACCATAATCGGCATAATCAGCTCGGTATGCTCCCTGAACTTGATGCGGCTCCAGAACGGCTTCAAAATTATCTAGCACCAAAATATATCGATGCTTTCTTAAAGTCTGTAACAGCTCAGTAACTCCGCTATTAACGGTTTGAACCTCTTCTACGCGTTGTTGCTCTGACAGCGTTAGCAATAGATCATTGAGCAAGGTTTGAATCGGGGGAGCATTTCGCAGCGATCGCCAAATAACCCCTTCAAATTGGGACTCTAGCTGTTGCGCCAGCTTGACAGAAAGAGCAGTCTTACCAATGCCACCCATGCCAAGCAACGTCATCAGACGACACCGATCTGCGATCGCCCAGGTTTGTAAAGTTGCTAGTTCGGTTTCTCGCCCGCAAAAGGATGCGATATCGGGTGCCTCTCCCCAACTCCTTAAGCTCTTGCCTACAACCAAACTCGATGGAGTCGGTTCGTCAGTCTCAGCAGCCTTCACCTGAGTCTTTGAGGAAGTAAGATTGCCAGCGACAGCCTTCGATTTCTCCGGTCGGTTCGCCTCCCACGCAGCGTCAAATCGCTGCAAATTTCCATCGATATCGAAGCGGTGCGACCATAAGTTGAGGGCAAAATGCCAGACATCAGACCCTTGAGTGGCGGCTCGATTATCTTCCAAGACACCGACATGGTCGGCAAATCTCTTCAGGGCCTCTTTGATTTGATCGGCTTTTAGGCGAACGCCATTTTCACCCAAGCTAGTGAGTTCTTCGAGGTACCTGACTTTGGTTCTGACCACCAAGCGTTTTTCGCTTTGCCAGTGAATTTTGATATGTGACTGTAGGCGATCGCAATCGTCTAAATCGTTATTTGCATAAGCGATTAGTATTTTGAGTAACTGCCTTGCACGCTGATGCGCCTGAGGACCATAGTTAGGTCTAGCCATGAGGAGTGGGGCACGCTATTTCGTATAGCTTACATACCTTTTCGAGACTAAAAATGTCACTTTTTGGAATAATGCCCTATCAATAAGTACAATGGCACTGACATAAGGAGCGAGAAAGGGGTGTAAAGCCTGATAATAGTAGGCTATAGCGTTTTCACACCCCAGTTCTTCTGCCATGCCAAATCGCAGTGAGATTCTCAAGCAACACTTGTTCGATAGTGTGGCGCGCCCCTGGCAAGAGCTCCTACCCGCCTCAAAGATAGAAACGCTCTTGAGTGAGGTAGAAGTCCACTATCGCAACCGTTTGTACACGCCGATGGTGACCATCTGGGCGATGGTCTACCAATTGCTGAGTGCGGACAAAAGTTTGAGCCATACCGTCAAATGGCTGCGCAAATGGTTAGTGATGGCGGATGCAGTCGCCCCCAGTTCTGATGCTGGCGGCTATAGCAAGGCCCGCACACGACTGCCGGAAAGCATTCTGGAACGTTTAGTCACGGAGAGTGGCGCGGCGTTGGCGCAGGGGGTATCCGCAGCGCACTGGTGGTGTGGTCGTCCGGTCAAGGTGTTTGATGGCAGCCCGGTGCTGATGAGTGATAGCGCCGCCAATCAACAGGTCTACCCCCAGCATGGCAATCAGCAACCGGGCTGTGGGTTTCCTATCGCACGAATTGTGGTGTTTTTTCCCTGGTGACGGGGGCGGTGATGGCCGCTGCCATCGGCCCCTGGAAAACCAGTGAAACCGAGCTGAGTCGGGCGCTGTATCAAACATTGCAGCCTGGGTATGTGGTGATGGCTGACCAACTGCACGGCAGCTATGTCGATTTAGTGCTGATTCAACAACAGGGAGCCGATGGCATGCTCCGCAAACATCATGCCCGCAAGACCGACTTTCGCACTGGGAAAAAGCATGGGATTGGTGACCATCAAGTGGTCTGGTCAAAACCTCAGCAACGACCTCAGCACATGAGTCCAGAAGCCTTTGGTGCGCTGCCCCTAACCTTGATGGTACGAGAGGTGTCTCTCCGCCTGAGCCGCCCCGGATGGCGTGAGCAAGACCTCATTGTGGTCACCACCCTGCTTGATGCCGAACGCTACAGTGCGGCACAGTTGACTGAACTCTACGGCTGGCGGTGGCACGCGGCGGAAGTCAATTTGCGCCATCTCAAAACGACTCTAAAGATGGAGCTGCTGACCGCCAAAACGCCAGCCATGGTGAGGAAAGAATTTTGGGCCCACTTGCTGGGCTACAACCTATTGCGAACCCTCATGGAGCAAGCCGCTCCGCAAGCTGACTATCAACGCCCCAGACTGTCATTGCAACAGACCCGTCAAGGCTTTCGGGCCATCCTCTCGGAACTTGCCGCGAGCGAGCCGCGTCAACAACAGCGATTATATGAGGACTTGCTCAACCAAACGGCCATTGTGTTATTGCCGGATCGGCCCCATCGGCAGGAACCCCGAGTCGTCAAGCGACGACCGAAACCCTTTCCGCGCATGACGCGACCTCGCTCTGCCCTCAAAGCTGAGCTGACGGCATGATGCCGCTTAAGTCAGTGCCATTGAGCTTTAGAACTGTGGCCAAGATGGTCAATTTGCTCAAAATACAGCGGTAAGGCATGCGTTCCCCAAATCACACTCGCCATAAACACGTTGTGCTGTTGCCACTGCGTGCGGTCAATCGCCACAATCCAAAATCCACCATGCTTAGATTTGAGTTGTTTGAGATGGCGACGTTGCTGACGATTTAAGACCGTTCCCCGTTCCACTTGTCGAATCCAATATTTAATCAGTGGAAACCAAAGTAATTGAGCCGTTAACTGGGACAGAGTGAGAAATCGTTGTAGGTTTCGCAGACGACTTTTTTTTGAATCGGTTGAGGGAAGACACTGGCCAGCTCGGACAGCGTGACGCAGCGGTGAGTCTGTATCAATAGCAACAGCAGTTCCAAAGTCAGATACTGGCTTTCGCTGAGATGTTGACGGAGGAGTGTTTGGTAGAATGGGGGCAACATATTTTTGGTTTTGGGGAGCGAACATCTCCCCTATTTTTTTGCCTCTCTATTCTCGCAAACTATCGCTGTATATAGATCAGAAGTGGGTTGTCACCCTTTAAGCTGTTGGCATC
>JBCCJU010000246.1:0-6833 GCA_039027715.1 Cyanobacteria bacterium P01_C01_bin.120 | reverse complement strand
CGCCGGTGTATTAAAATTTGGGCAATTTTGGGCAATTGCCTAAAAGCCCCTTTAGCGTATTGCACCATGAGTAATTCTTCTCCCGAGGCGACGTCCAATTCAAGCGCGATCGCTAATTTTTTTGATTTTGCTGAGCTGGACACCAACCTGCGCACCGAAATTATCGCGGGTGTCACTACCTTCATCACGATGGCCTACATTCTGGTGGTGAACCCCGGCATTCTTTCTGCCGCCGTTTTTTTGCAGGAAAGTGGTGATTTATTTGGTGAATTAGTCGTCGCGACCGGCGTCTCAGCAGCGATCGCCACAGTGATTATGGGCGTGATCGCTAAATATCCCATCGCCCTTGCCCCCGGCATGGGTCTCAACGCCTTTTTTGCTTTCTCCGTTGTGCTCGAACTCGGTATTGACTGGCGAGTTGCCCTGGCCGCCGTCTTTATCGAAGGCCTGATTTTTATCGTACTGACCCTGACTAACCTGCGGGCCGCGATTATCACGGCCATTCCCGAATGCCTGAAGCGTGCAGTTGCCGCCGGGATTGGCCTATTTATTGCCTACATTGCGCTATCGGGCAATCCTGAACAGGGGGGCGCCGGCATTATTGTGTCTTCGGAAGCCACCATCACAACTTTGGGAAATCTGGCGCAGCCAGAAACCATGATGGCCGTCTTTGGTATTTTGCTAACGGCGGCACTGGTGGCCAGACGCCTCAAAGGGGCGCTGCTATGGGGCATTTTAGCCACGGCGATTCTCGGCTGGATTGTGCAAATCACGCCGGCTCCCCAAGGCGTTGTGGGACTGCCGGTGTGGCCTCAAGATCTGCTGGGACAGGCTTTTGTCGGATTAGGACAGATTGGCTCCGCTGGCATCGCCAATTTTTTGGCCATTCTCTTTGTCTTCTTGTTTGTGGATCTGTTTGACACAATTGGCACCCTTTCCGGCATCGGCGTGCAGGCCGGCTATATCGATGAAGAGGGCAAGCTGCCTCGCGCTAACCAAGCCCTGCTGGCTGACGCGATTGGCACCACTGCGGGCGCTATCCTGGGCACCTCCACGGTAACCAGCTACATTGAGTCGGCCTCGGGCATCACCGAAGGGGGGCGATCAGGTTTTGCGGCAGTGGTTACGGCGGGCTGCTTTCTGCTGTCAATCTTTTTTATTCCTTTGCTGTCAGCCATTCCCGGCTATGCCACTGCCCCCGCCCTGCTGATTGTCGGCGTCTTGATGATGGGCAGCGTTGCCGGTATTCGCTGGTCCGACCCGGCAGAGTCCATTCCCTGCTTTTTGACTATCCTGCTGATGCCGCTAACGTTTTCCATTGCGGAAGGATTGGCTGTAGGCTTTATCGTCTATCCCTTGGTGAAAGCCTTTCAGGGCAAAGCCCATGAGATTAACTGGGTGGTTTGGCTATTGGCAGCGATTTTCGTTCTGCGATTTGTCCTGCTGGCCCTAGGGATTGCGTAGCGATCGCCGGCTTTTTGAGTTCTTGGAGAAAGAGGCAAACCGCCTGAGAGCTCGGCTGCTCTGTTATAAAACCCGCCAGTTTTTCTCGTCTTTGATTCCCCGAACTCCCGTAAGCTCACGAGAAATTGACGGTCAGTGCTGGACTTTTCTCGGCATTTTCTCAGACGGTCAGTCGCTCAAATTCAGATTTTCTCCATAGGATATGAGCAACTTCTTCGATTTGAGGCTGCCCGATGTTGATTGCCAGACTCACTCTCAGCGGCTTGACCCTGCTAGCCACTTTTTTGGTTGCCGCTTGCTCTCCCACTGAACCGACCGCTGAAACTGACACGCCGGCGGCAGAAACGGCACCAGTTCCCGAAGCTGCCGAGCCTGCCACCGCGGAGCCAGCACCTGAGGAACCCGCCGCCGCTCCTGAGCCCGTGCCAACGGCAACAGTGCGTACAGGCACCTTCGCCTCAGCAGAGCATGAGACGACTGGTGGAGTGGAGCTGATTAGCGACAATGGTCAGCAAACGCTGCTGTTCGATGATACGTTTGCCACCTCGGACGGCCCCGATTTGGTGGTGGTGCTGCACCGTTCCGCCAACGTGATTGCGGAAAGCCCGCCGCCCGCCTATCCCCTCAACGAGGCTGATTATGTCGTGATTGCGCCATTAACCTCGCCAACCGGCGCCCAGGAATACGTGGTGCCAGCCGAAATTGATCTGAGTGCTTTCGAGTCAGTTGCCGTGTGGTGTCAGGCGTTTAATGCAACATTTGGCGCTGCGCCCCTGCAGCAGTAAGGTTTAGTAGGGCAATGGCGACTGCATCATTCCCCCGATACGGTCGCCGCCAACTGGGTAGCAAAATCCGGCGTATTTTGAGTCAGAATATGATGGGCTAAGCCGCTCTGGGCCAGCATATTTCTGTAGGTTTCCGCCTGGGCCGACGAATCCGCGATCACAACCAGCAGCGGCGTTTTGGCAGGGCGATAGACGCCTAGCGATCGCAGATCCAGGGAAAATGAGCCGGGCTGGAAATGCGGATTTTTGTCGCCATCATATTCAAATTTGCTCAGCATCAGTTGAAAAGAGCAGATAGCCGTCGGAGTTAGCGGCGGTGCGGCTGGCTGAGTTTTAGCGCGGAAGGTCGCAATAAAGGTGGAGAAAGGAATATCCACCACAACCCATTGATCCGACTCAGTATCCACCGAATAGCAGTAGGCGCGACTGTCCCAACTGTTGCTGTTGCGCATGATGACTTTGTAGCGCTGAGCATCGCCGCGCAGTACCAGCCGTACGCCCTGCCAAGCCTGCAGGTCAAATGGCGGCTCAAAGTTGCGGGTGCGGACGCTGGCAAAGCCGCCAGAATTGGCCGTTGACACATTGCCCGCAAAGCGAGCATAGCCGGGCATCAGCGTCATGCCACTAGCGCTTACGCCGCCCATCACCACATCATCCACTGCTCCCCACACGTCTTTCAAACCCGACGTATCGCTCTGGCGAAAATCAAACAGGGAGTAGTCTTCGCTGACTGGGAGCGACTGTAAATCCTCAACTTGGGCGGCAAAGCACTCTTCATCATCGGGCACCCCCCGCCAGATTACCGCTTGAGCATTGACGATGCGGTTAGAGTCGCTTTCTGTCAGCGGCGAGTCAGTCGGCAAAATCTGCGATCGCACCAGTTGCCCCTGCTGCTGCAGCTGATGGGTCAACGTTTCCGCTTCTGGCCCGTCACCGGAGAGCAATACGACCGCCTTGGCAGGACGAATATTGGCGGCTGGTGGAGCCGCCGGATTGGAAGTTGCACCAAACATTTGTTGTACCCAACGAAAATTTCCAAGAAACGGGATTTCCCCAAAAAAGGTCAGCGTATCGACCAGCCTGAGCGGATTCCAGTTATTGCTTGATTGGGTCATGGTAGGGCTCCCCAGTCGGTAATCAGGGCGATATCAGCGGGATAAATCTCTGTGAGGTATCGTAACAAGTTCTTCGGCAGGGCAGAAGCGGCAGGCGGTCAGTGGGGACCGAACGGCCTGACGGGATTGGCTGACGTTCACTCCAAACTTGGGCGGCGATGGGCGGCGCCTGCGGGTTATGCCTTGGGCGGCGTCTAGCGATATGCGCCCAAAGTGTGGCTCTCGGCTTTAAAGTTTTTTGATGATATGAGCGATTCCTACGGAGTGATGAAATGGCAAAGAATGCTCCCAAAACGGCGCGATCGCAGCCTCGGCTCATCAGCTAAGGTGCCTCACAGATGCTTAAGCAGCAATAAAATCTAGAGGAAACACCGCATTTTCCGCTATTATCTTAAGAGGAACTTATCAATCACATCGGCGTCCAAGAGTTTAAGAGATTGAGTGATAGCGCGTATCACGGTTCTAACTATGTGGGTTCGCCGTTGTGCCGTAGAAGTGGTGTTCTGGGCGGTTCTCTGTTAGCGCCTTTTACAAGTTTCAACTTTTCTGAACGTTCTGTCAGAACTACGGGTGGCGATCGCGCGACCTGATTTGAACACTCTACATTTCCTCGCAGTCTGTATGGAGGCGTATATTACTATGCCAACCTCGAATCCCTCATCGTCTTCAACTTCACGACCTTTGTTCAAAAAGCGTCGCACAGCTACTTATGGGCTGTTGACCCTGCTGGGGACGGGAGCGCTGGTGCTGTTAAATCAAACGACACCCTCGGAAGCCAGTCTGACGGACTGGTTAGCTGACGAACTCACCCTGGATGCGCGACCGGCGGCGACTGAAGTTGCTCAAACATTGCCGTCCGTCACTCAAAACAACAATTTCATTGCAGATGCGGTCGAAGAAGTAGGGCCCTCGGTGGTGCGCATCGACGCCTCCCGCCGGGTTGCGCAGCGGGTCCCGCGCATATTTGACGATCCCTTTTTCCGCGATTTCTTCGGTGATTTTGGCGACCCCGAGCAGCCCCGCACGCGAGTTGAGCAGGGCACTGGCTCGGGATTTATCATCGACGCGAACGGTTTAATTTTGACCAACGCCCACGTGATTGAAGGAGCCGAGCAGGTGGTCGTCACCCTGAAGGACGGCAGGGAATTCGTGGGAGAAGTTTTGGGGGAAGATCCGTTTACGGATTTAGCGGTGATTCGGGTCGAAGCGTCGGCCTTGCCGACGGTGACGTTAGGCAATTCGGAGCAGTTACGGCCCGGGGAATGGGCGATCGCGATTGGCAATCCGCTAGGTTTAGACAACACCGTGACCGCTGGCATTATCAGCGCTACTGGCCGCTCTAGCTCCCAGGTGCGAGTCCCCGATAAGCGGGTCAGCTTTATTCAAACGGATGCGGCGATTAATCCCGGCAATTCGGGAGGGCCTTTGTTGAACGAGCAGGGGCAGGTGATTGGCGTGAATACGGCAATTATTGGCGGGGCCCAGGGGCTGGGATTTGCTATTCCCATCAATACGGCGCAGGAAATTGCCCAAGAGCTGATCGCCCAGGGCAAAGTTGATCATCCCTACATCGGTATCCAGATGCGATCGCTGACGCCCGCTGTGCGTAACGTACTCAATTCGCAAAACTCCCGCAATTTGCAGATTACGGCAGACAGTGGCGTTGTAGTTTTAGGCATCCAAAACAACTCTCCAGCGGCGCAAGCAGGATTGCGCACCGGCGATGTCATTACTGCAATGGCCGGACAGACTGTGCAAGACGCAGAAACCGTGCAGGCGATCGTGCAAGATACCGATATTGGCAACGCTCTGACAACCGTTGTTGATCGCCAAGGTCAAACGGTAGAACTCACCCTGCGACCGGCAGCCCTACCGCTGCGGTGATGGGGATAGGAAACCGTCAGCAGTGATCAACTTGCCAGTCAATCAGCAAATTTGCGGCTGCGAGGTTGGCAATTTTCGCTTGCTTAACCGCTGTTGGAAGCCAATAAATCCTGCACAATGGTGAAGACAGCGTCAAAATTCTGGACCTGGTGAACTTTCTTCGTCATTGCCGCTATGTTTCCTAGACTAAAACGCCGCCGCCAGCTTTCTGTTCTCAAGTTGGGTGATACTCGGTTGCGCCAAGTAGCTCAGCCAGTCAAAACGCTAGACAATCGCCTGCAGACCCTGATTAATAATCTGATTTGGACAGCAGAAAAAGCCAATGGCGTTGGCATTGCCGCTCCTCAAGTCGGCGAGTCTGCTCGGCTGTTCATCGTCGCATCAGCGCCCAATCTCCGCTATCCCAACGCACCGCGCATGCAGCCCACGGCGATGATTAATCCCCGCATCATTGCTCACGGCGATACCGTCGTCAGGGATTGGGAAGGGTGCCTTAGCGTGCCTGACCAGCGTGGCCAAGTTGATCGCTGGCCAGAAATTGAAGTGGAATATAGCGATCGCCGAGGTAAGCAGCATCGCCGAGTATTAACTGATTTTGTCGCTCGGATTTTTCAGCACGAGCTTGATCACCTCGACGGCACCCTGTTTATCGATCACGTCGGTGATCCTGCGGCTTTAGTCACTGAAGCAGAATATTTTGCCCAACTCGATAGCCTGCCCAACGTTACCGTGCCTGAGGCATAAAGCCGTCTGCAACTAGGGGCTGCCATCATTCAGCGATTAAGCCCTAATGCTTAAAGTGGTTCAGCCCCTAGCCAAGTTTAGGAGCGGGCGCGGCAGTACCGATACTGCGGGAATTCTGGCTCAATTGATGAAACGCCCTTGAATCGGGGATAGGTCAGCTCCAATGGTTTGGAAGCGATTCTGAAGGCGCCTTCAAGCCGGCGCATCTACGGTCATGCCCTCGCTCTCTACCGACATCAACCGGGACATCAGGCGAGCATCGTCCACCCATGGCGGATGAAAGCCTACCGCAAAAGTCACGCGCGCGCACCCAGAGTGAGGGCTCAGAATTCAACACAGTATCGGTCACGTAGCGTATGCCCGACAAACACGAAAAATTTTACTAGCGCTCTGACTCAAGGATGCTTCCGTCACTGAAGAAAAGCTTTCTCATGTTGGCTCACCTGACGATATGTGAGACTACAGTTACCGACCTCACGACTTCACTGTCAACCTCGTCCGCCATCGTTGCCTTGACTCAAAAACTGATGAAACTGCGTTCAATTGAGACCACTCCTAGCCCCAACTGCATGAAGCTAAATCTGGATGCTCCAGTGAGCACCAAAGCCATCACCCTCAATCAGGAACAGGGCGCAAAAGCCAAAGCTGATCGCGCGAATTTTGAAGCTCCCGCTTTTGCTCAAAAGCTGATAGCAATCGCCGGGGTGAAGTCTGTTTTTATCATGGATGACTTTATCACCCTGACTCGCCGGGGCAGCGTCGACTGGCAGCCGATTCTCACTGCGGCTGGCAACCTGATTGGCCTATCAGACGCCGCTGATCCGAGCTTAGCCCAAAGCAT
>JBCCJU010000245.1:0-6845 GCA_039027715.1 Cyanobacteria bacterium P01_C01_bin.120 | reverse complement strand
ATACGCTATATATATGGCGGTTGGAAGAGTTATAAAACGACTAATGACGTGCGATGGTAAGGGATGCTCACCATGATCGCCCAGGGGCATTCCGCTGCTTCTTCGGCCACATCCATTTCAGGGCCATCCTTCTCTCTATAAAAAATTTTCGCCAACGCAAAAGCGATGACATCGACCTTTTGTTGTCCCACGTCCTCAAAGTCTGGCTGGATGCGAATCAAATGGCCTGCATCAGTGCCCACTAGCAAGTCGCTTCTACTACGCTGCAGTTGCTTTCTCTGTCTTTGCCTCGGCCCGACTGTTCTCCAACTGAAGGCCGTTACGCTTTGGGTGCACTCCGATCCCCCACCTGTTCCGAGCGTGTTAATGACAATATCGAGTGCCTGCCCCCTTCTTGCAGCCTGAATCCTGTACACAAAATATACCGCTGACACCGGCCCCTGAGCTCGAGAGCGAGATCGAAAAAACGTCAACCTATACCGCAAACACGCCAGGAGCGAAGCGGACACGGCTTAGAGAGCCACATGCCTTGGTTCATGCAGAACAACCTGTCAAGCGTCTCCAGAGCTGCCTGCGAGCTGATACTTTGTGGAAATCCGTCGCGGTTGCCGCTGTTATCCTCATCGCCTTGAAAGGGAGCATCGTGTGGCGTAAGTCCAAGAGTGGCGTCGATGGCGACGTTGATGATCTTCGACTCACCGGGGCATTCGAGGCTCTCCGTTGAACAGACATTCACGGTTCTCTGAACGATACCGAGAGACTTTGGGGCGACTATTGGTGATGAGCACTACCTCGTGATTAGCTGAGGAACAAGGATTAAATAAACTCCTCAATTTGGTCTGAGGCAAAGCCGACCCCGGTTCCCCTCCTGGGAGGGGCTTACGGGGTGGGTTAACCGCGAGTGCTTGAGATCGAACCCACCCCGCCCTGCGGGCACCCCTCCCGAAAGGGGAGAAATTGACACATGATTAAACTCCCGATTCTTAGCGACGCTACCGGGAACCGAACAGGCGGGAACCAAAGGAACGCACCGCCGCCACCCAGTTGATGTGCCCTGAAGGGGGAACGGTCTGAGATTGCCGTAGTTCATTGGCGCAGAGGTCTCGTTCTGCTTGAGAAGTGTTGGGGTTAGCCATGTAGTCGCGCAGCCAGTTGCAGCTTTTGGCGATCAGGTCGTCGAGGTTAAAGTTCCAGAGGATAACGGTGCCATCGGAGCTGGCGCTGGCAATCGTCTGGCCATCGGGGGCAAAACTCACACTCCAGACCCAACCATTATGACCCTCCAGGGTATGTAATTCTCGACCACTGCGATCCCACAGCTTCACTGTGCCATCGATGCTGGCGCTGGCAATCGTCTGGCCGTCCGGGCTAAAATCCACACTCAAGACCGCAGACGTATGGCCTTCCAGGGTATGCAGTTCCCTACCACTGCGATCCCACAGCTTCACCGTGCCATCTTCGCTAGCGCTTGCAAGCGTTTGGCCATCCGAGCTAAAACTCACACTCCTAACCCTATTGGTATGGCCTTCCAGGGTATGTAGTTCCCTACCACTACGATCCCACAGCCTGACGGTATAGTCATCACTGGCACTTGCCAGCGTTTGAGCATCCAGGCTAAAACTCACACTATTAACTCTATTAGTGTGACCTTCCAGAGTATGAAGTCCTAGTCCGCTCCGATCCCACAGCTTCACCGTGCCATCGTCACTGGCGCTGGCAATTGTCTGGCCATCCGGGCTAAAACTCACACTCCAGACCCAACCATTATGACCCTCTAGAGTTTGCAGTTCCTGACCACTGCGATCCCACAGCTTTAATGTGCCATCGTCACTGGCGCTGGCAATCGTCTGGCCATCCGGACTAAAACTCACACTCCTAACCCAACCAGTATGGCCTTCCAGGGTATGCAGTTCTCGGCCACTGCGATCCCACAGCTTTAATGTGCCATCGTCACTGGCGCTGGCAATCGTCTGACCATCTGGACTAAAATTCACATCCCTAACCCAAGCCTGATGGCCTTCTAGGGCGTGCAATTCATGACCGCTGCGCTCCCACAGCTTAAGCGTTCGATCACCACTAACTGAAGCAATGAATTTCCCGTTTGGGCTGAAACTAACATCATTTATATTATTTGTATGGCCCTTCAAAACATGCAATTCTTGCCCATCAAGATCCCATATTCTCAGGGTTGCATCTTGCGCCGAGGTAACAATACGGTTGCCGTCTGGGTGAAAGGTAACGCCTCGGACACCGTTAGTGTGCCCCTCTAAAACTGTTCCAGCAAGATCTATTTTTGCAGACAGTGCATACGCTCCTTGTTCTTCGGGCTCGTAAGTAGTAACAACTATTTTATAAACTCCGGATTCTGGAACTTGTAATCTAAGGGCAGAATTAAAACCAAATCCATCGTCATTTTCTGCAATGATCTCTCCACTTTGATTCTCAACTCTCAAGTAAGTATCAAAATCTTCACTTTCCAGGCGAACTAACATGCTCTGCTCTTTCGAGACTTCAACCTCATGAACAGCAAAGTAAGTACCCCGATCTTCTAGAAATTCATCCGATGTCAGTCGTTCTTCAGCATAAAGAAGAACTGTTTGAAGTTCTTGGATTTCAGCATTTAAATCCCATATTCGAGCAGTATGATCTTTACTCGCAGTTACAAGCAAGTTGCCATCAGCATTAAAATCAACTTCATAAAGACCATTAGCATGCCCCTCAAACACTTCAATCTGATTACCTTGTAAATCCCATAATTTTGCGGTTCCGTCATCACTAGCTGTCGCAATGTTTTGACCATTGGGACTGAATGATAAGTCAAGTATGGAATCCTTATGATCAGCCTCAAAATAGTTATAAAAAGTTGGTTCTATTGTTAATGTATAGCTTCCTGTTTCCTCAGCCTCATAGGAAGTAACAATAATTCGATATTCTTCATTCCTGGGAAGAGAAAGGCTTACTGCAGAATTTATACCGAAGGCATTATCATTCTCAGCAATGAGATTACCTTCTGAGTCGAAGACCTTTATAAAGGTATCAAAATCCTGACTATCGAGTCTAATAAATATCTTTCGCCCAGCTTCTCCTTGAAAACTATGTTCTGCAAAAAAAGTTTCTCGTTCCTCTAAAAGCTCTCCTTCGGTTAGTTCGCCCTCTTCCTGTAAAAGAATGGCTTGTTTATCTAGATTTTCTAGAACATTCCATAGACGGACAATGTCATCTCCTCCTGTAGCCGCAAGTGTCTTACCGTCTGGACTAAAATCAAGGCCACTTACCCAAGTTGCAGATCCAAAGAGAGTTTTTAGATTGCGGCCCGCAGTATCCCAAACTTTCACAGTGCCGTCATCACTAGAAGAAGCAATTAAATCGCCTAGAGGACTGAAAGTCACCTGATTCACTGGAGCCATATGCCCTTCTAAAGTTTGAACTTCTCTCCCTGAAAAGTCCCATAGTTTTATAGTGTTGTCAAAACTTGTCGTCGCAATAATATTGCCATCAGGACTCAAACTGACTCCTGATAAACCAGCAGAATGCCCCCGAAGCGTATTCTTTTCCTTCCAGCTCGGAGCATAGACAATCTCTCTCAGAACCGACACTATTTGCATACGTAAACTCGGTTGGAGCAGATTAGATAAGTAAACCTCGCCATCGACAGAATCTAGGCTTCTAGTAGCAGTAACTGCGTTAGTCGCTCTATCAATTTGAGCAATTACTCGACCTAAGTTCAGTGCACTCAATAAGGCTCTGAAATCTAAGCCAGAGCCGAGTAGGTTCTCAGTAAACAAAAGGCTTGATTGAATCTCAGCCCGGCGTTTTTCTCTCTCGGCTTCTTGGGTGGCAGCAGTTGCCTCGGCAGCGTTTTCTTCAGCACGCATAGTCTGTGACCGGGCAATCTTAGCTTGCCGCTGAGCTTCAGCTTCTCCAGCCTCAGCTCTCTGCCGAGCAGTTTGTGCTTGTTGACGCTGTTTGGCTTCGGCTAGCCGGGCTGTTTCGGCTTCCTCCCGCTGCTCAAGGGCATCTTCCTTAGCAACTTCCGCTTCGTCCCTCAGCCGCTCAGCTTCTTGTCTCTGCCATTCTGCTTCTTCTCGACGGCGGTCTGCCACTGCTTTTTGTTGTTCTGCTTCTCGTCCCTGTTCTTCCGCTTTCAGAGTCTGAATCCGAGCTTCTTGTTGCTGATAAAACGCATAAACCGCTGTGCTCCCAGCCAAAATCGACAGTCCAGCAAAAACGGCGAGAAACCCTCGCAGGCGGTTGATTTCCCGTTTCCGGGTCTGTTCGCGTTCTGTGACTTCGCGCTCTTGCGCATCGGCACTTGCCGACAAGAACGCCATGGCTTGCTCAAAGTTGGATGCATAGCGTTCTGCCCAAGCCTGGGTCAGTTGCGTTTCGGCATCCCAGTTCAGGGCAATGGTCAATTCTGGATCGCGTAAATATCCAGCCTGACTCTGCTCATGCATTGATGCCGTTTCCGCCAGCCGTCGGTAAATATTGGCCGACTGCACCTCTTGCTCAACCCACCCCTTAAGCCGCTGCCAGTTCCGCATCAGGCTCTCATGGGAGATATCAATCACGGAGCTTTCGTGCAACTCTACTGAAGGCGGCGGCATTAAAAACGATCGCCGGGGTCCCCGAAACGCTTCAATCACGCCGATTACTTCGGCTGATTCCGCATGCGCCACCGCACAAATTTCTCGGAGCTGGGTTGGACGGCGAATTTCCCGGTTATCGGCCCCGCGATCCGTCAGGCAACGGAAGAGGGTTTCCGCTAAATCGCGGGCGCGGTCATTCGGCAATCCCGCATAGATCTGATCTGCATGGCGAGAGAGAGCTTGGGCCATGCCACCGATCGCTTCATAGTGATCCAGATCCAGCGGTGCATCTGGAATCTGCTGATCTTCCCAGTAGTCCCACGTCCGCATCAGGGCATGCTGCAAAATCGGCAACTGGTCGGGGTTGTCCCCGGTGTCGTTCAACAGCTTATTCACCAAACGTGGCGTGATGGTCGCGCCCCCCACTGCTACCGGCCCCTCAATCGCCCGCCGCAACTGCTCCCGCGTCAATCGAGGAATCAGGTACTGGCTATCGTTCAGGGTTTCCGGCAGGTCGCGAAACTGGGCGCAGTCCCCCAAAAAGTCCGATCGCATGGTCAGCACCACAAAAATCGGTACCGTCTGCTGCTTCACCGCCGCCAGCAATAGCTTTACAAAGGCCGCTGCTTCCTCTTCTGCCGCCAAGCCCTGCCCGGTGGTCTCAGCCTGGGCCTTATAGCGAAACAGTTCCTCAAACTGGTCGACGACCACTAGCAGGTTTTCGGCTGGGGCCAGACGGGCTTGCTGGGTGACCTCCACCAGGCCTAAGCTGCCCCGCCGCAGGGTACTCTCCATGAGCGCCAGGCGAATAATGGCTTCGTCGTCAGTGGTTTCCGCCCCTAAGACTTCCGAGTCATTCAGTTTGTCAGCCAAATTGTGAATAGGGGCACTGCCAGGCCGCATCACGGCAATGCGCCAACTGGAGCTGGCCCCCGGCAAAAAGCCGCTGTAAAGCGAGGGCAGCAACCCCGCCCGCACCAGGGAGGACTTGCCACTGCCTGAGGTGCCTACTACTCCCAAAAAGCGGGTGCGGTGAAGACGACGGATTAACTCGTCGGACTGCCCTTCGCGACCAAAAAACAGATGTTCTTCATCCAGCTCAAAGGGCCGTAAACCGGGAAACGGGTTCGTGCGATTAGGGGTGACAACCATGATTACGCCTGTCCTCCTGTAGTGCCTAACGAGGCCAAAAACTCTTCCAGTAGCGTGGGCTGAAAGCCCTGATAACCGGGAATCATCAATACCTCCGGATCAGAAAACTTTTGCTTACCCGGGTCCGCCACATACACGGCTTTCGCCAGCAACGGTTTTGGTCGCCCATATAATGTCTTTTTCAAGGCATTGAGGCGGCGCTTGAGCCACAGGGCACTGGCCTCACCGTAATAAATTAGCACTGCCTCGCACTGCTGGAGCAACGCTTCTGAGCGACTCAAGGTGCCCTGTTCATAATCTGGCAAAACCACCTGAAAATGCTGATCGAGCCACTCGAATAAGGGATCGATCGCTGGGTTGTCTAAATCGCGCTCATCGCAGTCCAAATAAACCTGTACACGCCCATCGGTAGACGGCTCGACAAGTGGGGCAGCAGGCTGAGTCAAGCGAGTATGGATGATGTCTTTCAACGCTTCCAGATTGGTGCGAATGAAATCGGGATCGCTCTGCAGCTCAGTCACAAAATCGTCTGAGGTGGCTGCGCCGGTATCTGGGGGCAACCACAGCACCCGCGAAAAATCGGATCGCCCTTGCCCGCATTGTTCCGCCAGGGTCACCTGATCTCGCGTGCGCGCCGTGACCAATTGGCGATAAATCTGTTCCTGAGTCGGCGACTGACCGGCTGGAGGCTGACTCGGGTAGGGACTGAGCAAATGCACCGACAGATGGGCGCGGGTCAGTGCTTCACATACCGTCTGCGTAAAGGCTCCTGGTTCACTGGGTAAGGGCTGCTCCGGTAAAACTTGATGGCCCGCCTGTTCTAACTCCCGGCGGATGCGATCGCGATCGTCCTGCAACTCCGGGGTTGTGACCGCCAGATAAATCACCTTGCGATCTGCGAGGGGCGCTGGGAGGGTGGCCTGGGAGGGCACGCGTCCCTGTTGGGCCTCTAAAATCTCTAGCGTTTGGTGAATATCACGAGCTAGGTCCTCCAACCTGGCATAAAACTTTTGTTTCCGCTCTGGGCCAAAGATCGGGTTAAATTCTTTGGGCCGTCCTGCATCATCAAAGTCAAAAAACTCATACCCACGCAAATTTGAAAGT
>JBCCJU010000244.1:0-6869 GCA_039027715.1 Cyanobacteria bacterium P01_C01_bin.120 | reverse complement strand
TTGGCTGGGGCTTTTTGCTGGCGAAGCGATCGCCCATCATCAGATAAAACTCAAAGGCAAATGCTAAAAGATTGACACAGTTGCATGTGATTTTGACTTCTAGCTCTCCAGAGCTGGGAAATCGGATGCCATATTCTCCAAATTTGCTGCATGTAAGAGGACGTTTGTGTAAAGCCGATGCGACTGACTGCCAAGCAAGCAAAATGCAATTAACCCCGCGAAGGGCTCCATAAGACGTGAATTCTGACGTTAGAGATTGGCACATTCTACAATCGTTAAGTCCCAGCGGCGGGCTACCTTAGTGGGGTATGCTTGCCCGTACTTGAGTCCAGAGAAGTTGGTCTATGTATCTCCCGCTCCCCTCCGGCACTGTCTTGCAGTCGCGCTATCGAATTATTCAACTGCTGGGTCAAGGCGGTTTTGGTCGCACGTATCTGGCCGAAGATCAGGGCCGCTTTCAGGAACGCTGCGCCGTCAAGGAGTTTTTACCTCAGCAAGGCGAGGACTTTTCGAGCAAGTCTACTGAGCTATTTCAGCGAGAAGCCACGATTCTTTATCAAATCCAGCATCCGCAGATTCCTCAGTTTCGCGCCACCTTTGAGGTGGAGGGCCGCCTGTTTTTGGTACAGGACTACGTAGAAGGACATTCCTATCGGGAACTGCTGAACCAGCGGCGATCGCAACATCCACCGTCGTTTTCTGAAGCCGAAGTGCGACAGTTTCTCCAACAAATGCTGCCGGTCCTGGCCCACATTCATGCCAAGGGCATTATTCACCGCGATATTAGTCCCGACAATATTTTGTTGCGCAATCGCGATCGCTTGCCAGTACTCATCGACTTCGGGGTCGTCAAAGAAGTGGTGACGCGGGTGCAACTGTCCGGCACGACTTATAACGCCACTACGGTGGGCAAGCCTGGCTATGCTCCCAGCGAACAGATGCAGTCGGGACGAGCCTATCCCAGCAGTGATCTCTATTCTTTGGCCGTGACGGCGATCGTGCTGCTGAGTGGACAAGAGCCGCAAAATATTTTTGATGACAGGAATCTGACCTGGCACTGGCAGCAACATGCCGATGTCAGCCCAGGACTGGCGCAAGTACTGAGTAAAGCTACCAGTTATCGCCCGGGCGATCGCTTCCAAACCGTGAGTGAAATGGCTCAGGCCCTGGGCACCGCCGGCAACTTTACTGCGGCACCGGCCTCCCAGCGCACTTATGTGCCGCCTGCGCCGCCGCGTCCTGCCGCTCCGGCCCCCGCCTCACAAATGCGCACGGTCGCCGTCGGGCGGCCAGCAAAATCCACCACAATGGCGACGCCCCAGTCGCCCCAAACTTACCGTCCGGCAACTCCTTCAGTGCTGGATGAGGACGATGGTTCAATTTGGGAAAATCCTCTAGCCGTTGGCGCCCTGGCCTTAGGGTTGGCCTTTGTCGCTGGGGTTGGGGGTTGGGGGTTAGTGAATGTACTCAATCGCCAGCCGTCGCGACCGGAGGCCGATGTCCCACAAATTGAAATCGATCCTGAGCGCCCCGCAACCCCGCCAACGCCAACGCCGACCCCCGAACCAGAGCCAGAACCGCCGACCGATGAGCCCGTCGAATATACGCAAAATCTGAATATTCAAACTGGCGAATCCACCACCGTTGAAGGCAGCTTAAAGGCTAACGAGACCGTGAACTATTTGATTACTGGCCGTGAGGGCGAAACCCTGCTGGCCCAGTTAGAAGGCGAGGATGTCCTGATGACGGTGCTCTCGCCGAACGGCAATCCAGCCAATGGACAAGCTAGCCGCGTATTGGGCTGGACGGGCAGTCTCGACTTCACAGGCGAATACACGATTCAAATTAGCCCGGTTGAAGGGGTTGAACAGAGCAACTACTCGCTGGCCGTCTCACTGTCCGAAGACGACGACTCCGAGCCTGAAGACCCCGAAGAGCTGGAACCGCCGTCTGAACCCGACGCTCCCTCAGAGCCGGCACCCGTCGAGCCCGACCCGGCTGAACCGCAGGAGCCTGACATTGTCTCAGAACAGCGAGTGCGGTTTCCGTCTGGTCAGGACAGCATCCTGGTCGCCAATAGCGCTGGACCCCTACGAGTCCGCCGCTATGTGATTAATCTGAGAGAAGGGGAAGTTTTGGAAGTTGCCGTGGAAAGTTCGACGGCTCCCACTACGTTTAGTGTGCAGTTGCCGAGTGGCGATCCATTGGTGAACTCCGTCAATTTATGGGAAGATTCGGTGCCGGTTGGCGGTGATTATGCAATCGACGTGATTGCCACCGACAGTTCGGAATTTACCCTGCGGTTTGGAGTACAGTAGCGATGCCACACACCATTCACCATGGCTTGCTGATTACGGGTACGGATACTGAAATCGGCAAAACTGTGTTGACCACTGCTCTAGCCGCCTATTGGCTCAACTCGCGATCGCCAGATTCTCTGGGGCTAATGAAGTTAGTGCAGTCGGGAACGGGGGATTTTGAAACCTACACCCGCCTCTTTGACTTAGCGCAAGATGAGCTGGCGATCGCTCCGCAACGCTTTGCCGCGCCCTTGGCCCCGCCTCTGGCCGCTGCCCAAGAGGGCAAAACCGTTGACCTGACCATTGTTTGGCAGCAGCTTAGCCAGCTGCTCGACCGCCGTCAGTGGGTGCTGATTGAGGCGCTGGGGGGATTAGGCTCGCCGGTGACCGATGAGTGGACAGTGGCAGACCTCGCGGCGGCTTGGCATCTGCCTATCGTGTTGGTGGTGCCGATTAGGTTGGGCGCGATCGCCCAAGCTGTAGCCAACGCGGCGCTTGCCCGTCAGCATCAGCTCACCGTCAAGGGGATCGTTCTCAACTGCCCGACCCCGCTCACTCCCGAACAACAGCGCCACTGGGCCCCCATTGACCTAATTGAGCGGCTGACCCAATTGCCGGTGCTGGGGCAAATGCCCTATCTTTCATCAGTCGATGACTTGACTGCCTTGACCGCCGCTGCTGCCGACCTGCCGCTTGAGGCGCTGCTGCCGGGACGGTTGCAGCAGGCCGTCTAGACCATATTGAACGCGATGCCACCATTGCCATCTGGCGCCGGTTCAGAGAAATTTGGGGGCGATCGCGCTCAAACTTCACTGTCTGGCCTACGCTAGAGAAAAGTTTGGTCGCAGATTTCATGGCCCGCTTGATGGCATGAAGTCTATGTTCGATAATCATCCAGTGTAAAAAATCATCTGTCTTACTGGCCGTGACTGACACCCAAAGCTACAAAGAAACCGTTCTGCTGCCCAAGACAACCTTTGAGATGCGGGCCAATGCGGCCAAGCGCGAACCTGAAATTCAGCAGTTTTGGGAAGAGCACCAGTTTTATGAAAAGCTTGCCGAGACCAATCCTGGCGAGCCCTTTGTATTGCATGACGGCCCGCCCTACGCTAACGGCGCTTTGCACATGGGGCATGCGCTGAACAAAATTCTCAAAGACATCATTAATAAGTATCAGATGCTCCAGGGGCGCAAGGTGCGCTACATTCCCGGGTGGGATTGTCACGGTCTGCCCATTGAGCTGAAAGTGCTGCAGAAAATGGATGCTGAGGCCCGCGCCAAGCTCACGCCCATCAAGCTGCGCTACAAGGCTAAAGCCTTTGCCGAAAAGACCATCAACGAGCAGCGCCAAGGCTTTAAACGGTATGGCGTCTGGGGCGACTGGGAAGCCCCCTACATGACCCTACAGCCCGCCTACGAAGCCGCCCAAATCGGGGTGTTTGGTCAGATGTACCTCAAAGGCTATATCTATCGTGGACTCAAGTCTGTGCACTGGAGTCCGACCTCGCAAACCGCCCTCGCCGAGGCGGAGCTAGAATATCCTGAAGGGCACACCTCTCCCAGCATCTATGCCGCCTTCCCCATGGCGAAAGCATCGGCGGTGACTGAGACAGCGCTGGCCCCGTACCTGGCGGAATTGGGTATCGCCATCTGGACCACGACACCGTGGACCATTCCGGCGAATGTGGCAGTGGCGGTGAATGGTGACTTGACCTACGCCGTGGTGGAAGTGGCCTCTGGCCAGCCCTTCAAGTATTTGCTGATTGCCAAAGACCTGCAAGCTCGCATCAGCAAAGTTTTGGATAGCGACCTCACTTTGAAAGCAGAATTTAAGGGCGCGGATCTAGAGGGGGCGGCCTATCGCCATCCGCTGCAAGACCAACTGCCCACCGACAAGCGCGAGGACACGAGTCCGGTGGTCATCGGTGGCGACTACATCACGACCGAATCGGGTACGGGGCTAGTTCACACTGCACCGGGGCACGGTCAAGAAGACTTTGTGGTCGGCCAACGGTACGGGCTGCAGGTACTCTGTCCCGTGGATGAGCGCGGGGACATGACTGAGGAAGCGGGGCCCTTCGCCGGCATGAACGTGCTGAAAGAGGCGAACCCTGCCATCATCGAGGCGCTAGGACAGGCTGGTTCGCTGCTGAAGCATGAACCCTATGCCCACAAATATCCCTACGATTGGCGTACCAAGAAACCCACGATCTACCGCGCGACGGAGCAGTGGTTTGCCTCGGTCGAAGGTTTCCGCGATGAAGCCCTCCAAGCGATTCGTGAGGTGAAGTGGATTCCCGCTCAGGGGGAAAATCGCATCACGCCCATGGTGGGCGATCGCGCTGACTGGTGTATCTCGCGCCAGCGAACTTGGGGCGTGCCGATTCCCGTGTTCTACGACAGCGAAACCCACGAACCGCTAATCACCGAAGAAACCCTGGACTATATCCAGACGCTGTTTGCCGAGCAGGGGTCAGACGCCTGGTGGGAATTGCCGGTTGAAGAATTACTGCCAGCAGCCTATCGCAACAATGGCCGCACCTATGTCAAAGGCATGGACACCATGGACGTGTGGTTTGACTCGGGTTCATCTTGGGCGGCAGTGGCCCAGCAGCGCGGGGGCATGAATTACCCCGTCGAGATGTATTTAGAAGGGTCTGACCAACACCGAGGGTGGTTTCAATCCAGCTTGCTAACCAGCGTCGCGATCAACGGGTGCGCGCCCTATCGCCAAGTGTTGACCCATGGCTTCACCATTGACGAACAGGGCCGCAAAATGAGTAAGTCGCTGGGGAATGGGATTGATCCCCACGTGATTATTGAGGGGGGCAAAAATCAGAAAAAGGAGCCTGCCTATGGCGCTGATGTGCTGCGGCTATGGGTCTCGTCGGTGGATTATTCTTCTGACGTTCCTTTGGGCAACAACATCCTGAGGCAGACGGCTGATGTGTATCGTAAGATCCGCAATACGGCTAGGTTCTTGCTCGGCAATCTGTACGATTTTGACCCTGCTAAAGATGTGGTGTCCTATGCCGATCTGCCTGAACTCGATCGCTATATGCTGCATCGCACCACGGAAATTTTTGATGAAGTCACGGACGCGTTCAACACTTATCAATTCTTCCGGTTCTTTCAAACCGTACAGAATTTTTGCGTGGTCGATCTCTCCAACTTCTATCTGGATGCGGCTAAGGATCGGCTATACATCAGCGCTGCCAACTCGCCGCGCCGTCGCAGTTGCCAAACGGTGCTGGCGGTGGTGATTGAGAACTTGGCGCGAGCGATCGCTCCGGTACTTTCTCACATGGCGGAAGACATCTGGCAAAACTTGCCCTACGAAGCACCGACGCGATCGGTCTTCGAATCCGGTTGGGTGAAACTGGAAGACAGCTGGCGGCAACCGGAACTGGCAGAAAAATGGACGCAACTGCGAGACGTGCGTCAGGAAGTCAATAAGGTGCTGGAGCAAGCCCGCTCGGAAAAAGCGATCGGCTCTTCTCTAGAAGCGAAAGCGCTGCTCTACTTAGCTGATACGGGCTTACACCGCACCCTCGATGCGATGAATCCTACCGATGCGAGCGCCCCTGGCAGTGTTCATGTCGACGAGTTGCGCTATCTCTTCCTCGTCTCTCAGGTCGAAGTGCTCGACACCCCGGACAAGCTGACCACAGCAAAGTATCGCAGCGAGGCCGACCATATTGGCGTTGGCGTGGTTGACGCCGAAGGTGAAAAATGCGATCGCTGCTGGAACTATTCCACCGACATCGGCCAATTCAGTGAACATCCAACGATTTGCACTCGCTGCGTCGAAGCCCTATCCGGCAACTTCTAAAGTTTGAGTAATTGCTGCCGTTAAGTAGCCTTCTTGGCACAATTCTCATGATGAAATCATTTCGCGTCTATTTTGATACTTCTGTCATTGGTGGATGTTTAGACGAAGAGTTTGCTGTTGAATCTCGCAAAATATGTGACTTAGTTCTGCAGGGCAAAATCACGATGCTTTTAAGCGATTTTGTGATTGTCGAATTGGAGACCGCTCCAAAAGCTGTGCAGGTAATTTTTCAAGAGCTGTTAGCCGCAGCAGTTGAGCAGATTTTAATCACGCCAGAAGTTATCCAACTCCGAAACGCTTACTTGGCGGCTGGTATACTCACCGATAAATCTCGCTTCGATGCAACTCATGTAGCAGCCGCTACGATTGCTAAAGCAGATGCCATCGTTTCTTGGAACTTTCGCCATATTGTTAGGCTGGACAAAATGAAGGCGTTCAATCAGGTGAACTTGTCGAATGGCTACGATACTTTGACGATTGTGTCTCCCAAAGAGGTAAATCTTGATGACGTCAATGAACTCTAAAAAGACCTTTGATTGCTTGCACTTCAAGCAACAAGTCCAAGCAGACCTTGCTAAAACTACTGAAAGGATGCAGCCCAAAGCAGAGATTGCCTATATGAGACATCGGGCACTGGCAGGGCCTTTTCATCAGCAATGGCAGACTCTAAAGACTGAAGATAGAAATCCTTGAGAAAAATACGAAATGAGGGCGATCGCTGCTGGAACTATTCCACC
>JBCCJU010000243.1:0-6919 GCA_039027715.1 Cyanobacteria bacterium P01_C01_bin.120 | reverse complement strand
CACCTGTTCAGCATCCGCCTCTTCATACAGCAACGCCGCGATAGCTCGGGCGTGGGCTTGAAGTTCAGCTTTTTTAGCAGCATCCATAAAAGAACCTGGGTGAGGGGACAGTCTCAAGTTTAGTACTGAGCATTTATACTTATTACAAAACTGGGATGCACTCCATCTGCACTGAATCAATGCAACGCGTTTTGATGACCAAAAAGACTCGAAGCATTGAGCCAATATTGTCTTGCGGCTTCCGGAAAGAGCGCAGTTGAGCTTTCGCCTTAGCAGCTGCAGCAATTTATGGCTTCTCTAAAGCCGTTCTGAGTGCTTTTTGCCCACTTTGCGAACTCAAGTAGGTGAAATGATCGCTAGCCGCCCGTTGCACCATAGGAGCGGGAGTCTGCTGATTCAACACCCGTTCCAGGCTGTGAGTGCTGGCAAATAAATCATTCGGTTGACCTAAAAAGACCAGGTCAGCCATGCTGCTAGGTAACTTGTTAACCAATCGCTGCAGAAGGCTGCGATCGCCTCCTTGCACCTGTAATGCCGCAGACTTGACGCTGGCATCCCCATAGATCACGGAGTAGGGAACACCAGAATGGGGACTCGCTTCTAGGGATTTCAGCAGATCCGAACCGGGCTGCATTTGATCGAGCGTTACATCAAACATTTCTAAGGCCGCGACCAAACTGCCGATCACTTTCACTGGCCAGGCGACTGTTGAGAGACTATTCAAGCCAATGGCCAATGCCGTACTTACCCAGCCCTGAACGGTAGACCAGGGCGTTCCGGTGTTGGGGGTTCCGACCAATACCAAATGGCTCACGATTTCATGGCCTCCTTCCCGTTCCACCAGCCAGCGACCAATCAAGCCGCCCAACTCATACCCGAGCGCATCTAATTGCTTACGGTGATTAGCATGAAGTCCGACTGCTTCGAGTCTGGTTTTGAGCTGACGGGCTGTTTCTTCCACAGACGTATTGAAGCTTTCATAATCGAGTCCCAGAATCAGGTCGTAGCGATCGCGCAGCCAATCGGCTAAATCACCTCTTTGCAAATCCTTAATCAGATTGGGAGTATCGCCCATCAGCCCGTGGATGAGCAGTAAAATTCGCTTAGCTTCTGCAATTTGCGGACGTAGCGTGGCCGGTTCCTTTTCATAAACGACCTGCCCATCGTCCAACAAATAGATGGCAGAGAGCTGCGGATATTCAAATGCCAAACCTAGTTTGCTGCTGAGAATTTTTTGGAAGAAGATGCGCACCGTGCTCTTGAGACTGCGGTTACTCGTGGGCTCTAAACCAACAGTCGCAGAAGTTGTCGGGGCAGGCAGGCGTTCTAGTAGCACTTCTGTACCGCCATTAGTCACTTGTGATCGTCCTAGCGGTAAAAAGAACTCGCCATCATAGGCAATCGGTAATATCACTTCGCCCTCCTCTAGGGGAAGTGGCACTGACAACCGCAGGGGATTAGTCGGCGTCACCGTCTGTAAAGAATCGGGTGCGATCGCGGCTAATTCCAGCATGCTAAGTCCAGGATCACTGCCGCGACTGTGGGTGAAATAGAGTCGTTCCGATTCGGCATTGTCTTGGTTAAAAATCAGCGGCAGAGTAGGCTGATCGAGCGATCTCGTCATATCAGGCATTGAAGTGAGCCGAGCCGTAGCCCTTAAGCTGTCATGGGGATACAGAGTAACTCCAGCTCCTAAGGAAAGCGGTGTACCTTGGGGGACGATCTCATGGGTCGCTTGGGGGCGCACCGTCACCACTGTGATCTGACTCGTCGACCAGTCATCGAGCAATTCGCTGTCTTCGGGTTCGGCCCCGATGTCGCGCTGTTGCACTCGTCGCATGAGACGATTGAGAGTGCTGAGGCGCTTGGGCAAGGCCGGTACTTCGCCGGAGCGCTGATTGGGAGCATCAAGATTGCCCTGCGCCATCAACCGCGCATCAAACTCAGCTGTGCAAACCAGCAGCTTAAAGATGTCGCGACATTCCGTGACGCCCTGCTGCCACAGTTCCTTTGGCACAGAGGCATACAGCGGCTGCCCTCCGTGTGTCCAAGCGGTTTCTCCCGGCTGCAGCCAGACACCGCCCGCTTCAAATCCGAAGGGTTGAATAGCATAGCGCTCCGTTAAATCTAATAGGGCACAGTACAGCGGTAGGTCGCTGCAGTTCGTCAGCTTGACTTGAAAGGTGGGTTGCCGCCAGCGATCGCTTAATTGCTGATAGCGCAGCAGAACCGGAACCCCGGCAAGGACTTCCCCATCCTGAAAAACCTCAAGCTGAATCGCCCCCGCTGGAATCCGGCTCGTCGGTGGGCTGCTCAAGGCTGCGACGGTTTGCCAGCGGGCAATATGCTCTAGCTGTCGGATGACTTTATCCGCGATCTCGGGTTCATAACCCACTAAATCACGCACCAACGGCTGCTCACTAACAGCTGCCAAAATTTGATAGCGTTCGTCCCATGCCTTAACGTGCAACTGGGCCTGAGCCGCATCATCCACCCGAGTGAGATATGGAGAAGGCAGTTGAGTGTTGCTTTCTAAGCATTGACTCAAGAGATCAACTCCAGTAGCGTCGCCAGTGAACACTACGCCTGCCGGTGCAAGCGGCATTGAGGTCGCGATCGCTTGATACACTTCGCTCTCATTCAGCGACGGCACGCTGGAAACATCGATACGGCTCAACTGCGGCAGCACCTCTAGCACCCTGGCTTCACCAATCGCCGCTGACAAATCTGTCGGGTCGACTTGCTCAAAGGGAAACAGCGCAAGGTGCATTGTTTCTTGGGCGGTGGGGGCGGGAATGCCATGTAGTGTTCCGGCATCCATCGTCCAGCCTTCAGCGTCACGATAGGAAACGGTAAAAGATTGCCTGTGCTCACGCCGTGCTCGTCCTGCCCCAATGTCTAAAAACGGTGCTTCTAAATCAGCTTCGTAGGTTGCTTCTAGTTGAGGGGTTTGGTGGGGGACTTTGGCTGTGACCAATGCCTGGGTACGCTTAAACACCTCGCGATAAGTCAAGCCGTCCCCTGACTGACTAAGGGTTTCCAACAAATAATAGGAGAAGGCACCACGCTTTTTGGCCAGATCTTCCTTAGCAGTTTCCCAATCGCGACAGGCCGCCAGCAACACGTGGCGTCCCTGAGGCACGATTACCAAAGGCATTGCCATATTGCGGGTATGAGTCTCTGCCCAGAGATAACTCTCAATCGGACGCGGACGGCGATCAGGTTCTACATAGCGAGTGTTGATGGGCCGACTGCCTGACCCCGCATGGCAACAGTCGAGAATTACCGTAATTTTGGGGCCATTTTCCGCAACTTCAGCAATTAGGGTAGCTAATTCTTTATCTGCCAAATCGCTACTGGTGGATAGCCGACTATCCCAGCAGACTAGAGTTTCGTTGAGGCGATCGGGCTCCAAATGCCAAAGTTCTGGTGGTGCTTCCTCTTGAGAGCCGTGTCCATTAAAGGCAAATAATACTTGATCGCCAGCTTTCGCATGCCCCAAATGTTCCCGAAATACCTGAATTACAACATCTCGACGAGCTTCCTCGTTTTTGAGTGTTCGTAAGTGGAGTTGAAGATTACCTGTCGTTGCTTTGTTCTGCAGGTAGGCCCCAAGCGCTTCAAGATCATTAAGACACCCCTTCAGGCCAGGAACGGGGTCGGGATATTCGTTGATGCCGATTAACAATGCGTAGAAATCCGACATGTTTTAATCCTTATCAACCAACAATCCTGATGATTCCAAATTTGATGAGGCGTTAGTTTTGCTTCGCCATAGATGGAACTCGAGGTAGTCTGAGTCTCAACCTCTAGAAGCAATAGCTGAACTTACCTCCAAGGCGTATAGCTAATCAAAATCAACAGGTTATTATACAGCCCTCTTTTAGAGGGTAATTCCTTCAAGGAAAACGCTCTGAACGATTGCTCCCTCATTTCTAAAAATGCCGTGATAAGGAGATGAGCACGATCCGCTGATTAGTGCTTGTCGCATTGTCTTCCTAAGCAAACTTCTGCAAGCTCACGCAAGAAAATAGCGCAGAATTTAGTACATAATTCTTTAGAGCGCCTCAAAGACCTGCAAGTGAAGGTTTTCAGAATATGTGCAGATGATTTGTAATCAGCCGGTCAGTAAATCGCGCGAAGTTTAGCTCCCGTTAATAATCATTACCGTTCCCATGCGCCAACTTTATTTTCATGCTTTTGGATGGATCAATACAAATTCTTCGCGCTCATGCATCAAGTTTATTTTTTCTGACTCCAAAAAGTTGGATAGGAAAATGAGTGTTTTAGTCACTGTCATGCGCCGACTTCATTTTTGATGCGCCCTTTCGAGTATTTTGAGACTCATCTTACTTAACGTGCTCCTGTCTCACTCACCGAGCTGTGTCAAATACAATCACCACCACTCTAGCCTCCATATCAAGAAAGGCTCGAATTAACTATTGAAATGGCAGGCATCGGAAGTGAGTCTTAATCAGGCGGCCGCGGAGTCTACGGCTGCTCGGATAGGAATGCACCAGCAAACCAGCACGAGATCGTAGAGGGCGTGGGTGCGATCGCCCACAAACTCCTGCACCCGCTCCACTTGCCAACCTTCCAGAGGAGGGGCTTCACGACCGACATGGGGCAGGCACTCGGATGCCTCTGGCCAAGTGAGGGCAAAGTCTTCGCTACTGAAATAGAGATGCAACCGTCTCTGGTCGCCGACGCGAAGCACAAAGGGATTGGCCAAGGTGCCATCCGGCGTCAGTAGCGCCAGATGGAAAGTGTTGTTGGTCTTGGTTGAAGCGGCATAGATTTCGACGTGAGCAACTTGCCAAACCTCATCGTCCCAACGACGCACGTCGCCTAGCTGCAAGGGGATTAGACCAATTTCGAGGGAGTGACCCTCGTCTTTATAGCCATTAAGCGTTTCTCGGGGGCATAGAAATATAAGTTGAGTGGTAACTACTCAGCCTGCGGCAGGGGTAAACGAGGATTTCCCGCGAACAAATCCACGAGTGCCTCGAAAACATTGTGACCTTGCTTCCGCATCGTCGCTAAATAGCCCCGAATGCGACAGAACATTTTGGCCCCGTCTTCCGAGCGAAAACAGCCTGATATCTTCTGTTTGAGTTTCATCATCCGGACATCGCGTTCGGCCTGATTGTTATCGAACGGAATGATGAAATCATGCATAAAGCCGAGGACAGAGGCTTTATGCTTGTGCAAACGCTCCAGCAAATTACGCGGCGGCGAGCGTTTCGGTCGCCCTCGTTGTTTCGAGGCATCGGGGGCCAGTGTCGGCAACGGATTGGCCCTTAACCCTTGCTCTAAAATCGCATCGTAGCGGGCTTCATAAGCCGCTAGTGGCGCTGCCGTTAAGGCCTCGGCGGCGGCGGCGCGAAGCTGCTCAACGTGACTGTGAATACTCACCAACAGCAGGCTGAGCTGAAAGGCCCAAGTCTGCTCATAGCGCTCCCAGATAAATTGCAACTCCCGCAGGTGATGAGCATTGAACAGGAAGTGCTCACAGCCCTCGTATTGGGCATAACTATGCCAACCATCATGAATGGCCTTGCCCTCAAAGGTCGGTAATATCCCCATCGCATCCATCGCTTCACGACCCCGTTTCGGATGCACAAAGTAGGCTGTTAAGCCGTCGGTGGCAGCGACATGCAGCCACCACAACTGGTGCTTGACCCGCAGACCGGTTTCATCAAAATGCACCACGGCGGCGTTGCGAATCTGGTCTTGAACCGCCGACATCACGGGTTCAAGGCGCTCAAAACAGTCCTCACGGGTCGTGTAAAGGGTTCCTTCCGAAACCGATACGCCCATCAGGTCTTGCAAAATCTCGCCAGTGCGCTTCGAGGGCAACAGTTGCCCGTCCATCAGATACGTCATCATGCCTTTGAGGCGTGGGCCATATTGCACCACATTGCTGGCTTCCGGCGGAAACGCGGCCTGCTTTGAGGCACCACACTGCTGACAGTGCTTGACCTCCACTTGATGTTCAGTAACTAACAGGTCCACGGCTGGCAGGTCGAACACTTGGCGGGCATAGACCTGCTTGACCGGGGCATGCTCTAGGGCACCACCACAGTCGGGACAACTCTGCAGCGGATGAAGCCGCTCAATATCTGGCTCATCTCGCCATTCCAGCGTCTGCCCCGGATGCTCGGCTTGACCGCCCGAGGGCTGATCACTGCGACGACGCAAACTTTTGGTGCGCTTCCCGAAGCCATCCCCAGAAGGCGGTTTGCTGCTATTGCGACTAGTTTTGCTCACCTGCTCTTCCAGCTTATCGAGGCGCGCCGATTGCTGCTGAAATTGCTTCAATAGCTCACTGACCAACGCCACAACCGCCTCTTCTCCCTGGGCATACACCGCACGGATTTCGGCTTCACTCAGCTCCATCGGAGAATTGGACTTCTTCAAGAGGCCATGCCTAAAAGTCGCGACAGACGTAACAATAGCGCATCCTTCAAGCAACCTTGGAAAACCTCGAGTTTTGTTCAGCCTGAGTAGTTACGTTGAGTGATATTCATGGGGGTCTCTTAAATGAGTTGATGAAGGAATGAGCCTGCTTCAGGCAGCTCAAAAGAGCTAAAAATTCGGACTGCAAACTGAGCCTCACCGCTGGATGGGTGATGGCTTGAGGGATATTTATACGAGGGTTAAAAAATCTGTTGCGAGGCTGGCAACCTATTGTTTATCCGTTGCCGCCTTCGTCCTCAGACGTCCGGTCTAGCAAACTCCGAATCGCAGCCCGAAACTCGTCATGATCCCGCTGATTCTAAGTGTCAGAATTGAATACTCTATCTACGAAAGAAGCGATCGCGGACATGGTGATCCACTCCATCCTTATTCTTACGCGGCTTTCATCATATCTCTGAGTTCACTCATCCGAGCTTGGATCTGGAGCCGATATTCCGGT
>JBCCJU010000242.1:0-6953 GCA_039027715.1 Cyanobacteria bacterium P01_C01_bin.120 | reverse complement strand
TACTGTGAACACCAGAAACAGGGTCACTGAAAGAATTAAGAACCAGCCTAAAGAACCGGCAATAAATCCTTGTACGGCATTAAAAACCCCTTCTGCCGGCTCTTGGAAGATCAGGGTAAACAACACAAATAAAAGGATTAATCCCCCAGAAACCAGGAAAACCTCAGGGTGGAAATCGAAGCCTTTAGCAGTGATATTGCGATCGCCCGGACGACGACGGAGATGACGAGTGGGCGCATGTTCTGGCATTGCAAAAGAATGCTCGTCATGCTCTCCATGCCCATTACTTTCAGTAGTAGTCATAAGTTATTCAGTTCTCAACATGTCAATGAACAGCAAAAGCATGCCAGCGAAACACGAGATACAGCGTTTCTGAAACCAGTGAAGGGCAAAACCAACCTGAAGCTCTGAGTTCTTAGGCAATTTGAAGGACCTCACCAGACTGGAAATTGCTGCAGTACGAACTTCAGGGACTGACGTAACCACAAGCGCTTATCAGTAACCAGTGAGTAAACAGCGCTGTTCTTCGACTATTAATTTGGTGTACTTGATCACCATTCAATACGCCAGACAGGCTTGTCAAGAAAGCAGAACACCCCGTTACGGGCCGTAACAATTGTCCACACAAGCCCTGTGGTGAAACCGGACCCTAAAAGCCTTCTCAAATCACCTTAGAAAAGCCGTCACGATAACGGCTATGCCTTAACAGACTCTATCAATACTGAAATTTAGAGCGACATCCCTAATAAGACTGTCTTTGTCGATACAGTTGTAACTACAAGTTTTGAATCATCTGGGAAGTTATCTCTTAAGCTTGCTTGATTTCGACTTTTTTTGAATAAACAAAGGAGCGATTTTCAAGTCGAGATAAGTCATCATTTCTTAAAAAAATTGAATAAAACTGTTAAATAGACAACGTTTTTGTGGGATTCACCAGAGTAACTTCGATTATCAAAGTTTGTCATTACAAGTTAAAAAAGCTTGTAATGACAACATCAAATTAGGGCTCTGTGGAAGATGTATTTTGGGATACATTAGACTTTTGAGGTATCTTTGCAGGTTCTATTTTGAGCCTTTGAAATTCATGCAGTAGTTGGTAGAAATGGGATATGACTCACGAAAAAGTGGCCGCATCTCCTCCAGAGTTGACTTTGGTTGATGGTCGGAGTGGCTTTTCGGGAACGGAAGTTCATTCAGAATTGTCAGTTATTAACCTGCAGGATTATCGACAGCCCGGACTGTCGGCTGAGGCCTATACTGCCGGGCGCTATCTGCAGCGCGAGTGCGAGACGGTGTTTAGCCGCTACTGGGTTTGTGTGGGTCTAGCGTCTGATGCGCCCAATCCTGGTGATGTCTACCCCACTGAGGTGGCGGGCATGCCGATTGTGCTGGTGCGCGATCGCGTCGGCACGCTCCGCGCCTTCCATAACATTTGTAGTCATCGTGGCCTGCAGCTTGTTGATCAACCCTGCAACATTAAAGGCAATCTCCGCTGTCCTTATCATTCTTGGACGTATCGACACGACGGCAGCCTGATGCAGACGCCCCATTTTGGCGGCTATTACAAAAATACCTATGAAGGCTTTGATCGCACTAGTAAAGGGCTCCAGCCCATCCGCTGTGAGCAGTGGCTAGATTTGGTGTTTGTGAATCTATCGGGGGATGCGCCGCCATTGGATGAATATTTGCAGCCGGTGAGCGATCGCTGGTCAACCTACGATCTGGATCTGCTGCGCCGTGAGTCCCGCGAGGTCGGCCTCACCTGTAATGCCAACTGGAAGCTGGCGGTTGAAAATTTCTCCGAAAGCTATCACCTGACCTGGGTGCATCCCGCGTTGAATAGCTGCTCTCGCATGGAGGATCACTTTGGCTTTGACGTGGGCGATATCCATGTCGGGCAGGGCAGCCTGCTGTACAAAAGTGGGGTGGTTGAGGGGCGATCTCTGCCCACCTTCCCCAATCTCGCAGACAACCGCAAAGAGACTGTCGCCGAATACGTCACCGTCTTCCCAAACCTGATGCTGGGCGTCCATCCCGACTATTTCCTGGTCTTCATCGCCAATCCCCTGCGTCCCGATCAAACCCAGGAGCGCATGGTGTTTTACTTCGTCGGCGACGACGCCATGACCCCAGAAAATGAAACCCTGCGCCACCTGCCCATCGATTTGTGGAAAGACACCAACGACGAAGACATCGACATGATCGAGCGGATGCAAATCGGGCGCAAATCTCCCCGCTTTGACGGCGGCTGCTTTTCTCCTGAATTGGAAAAGACCGTCTATCGCTTTCAACAAATGGTTGCCCAAGCCGTTGGCGAATAACCCTCCAAACCACCCGTAAGGGCGCACGGCCGTGCACCCCGACCTAATCTCCCGCTAAGGCAGACAACTCACCCCTCCGACCGGAAGCTCCCGTAAGGGCGCACGGCCGTGCGCCCCGACTGCCCTAACCGCTTACCCTCCAAAAATCATATGAAAACCAACGCTACCCTCGTCGTCATCGGTGCTGGCATCGTCGGCTGTAGCACCACCTACCACCTCGCCCAACAAGGCTGGAAAGACATCGTCGTCGTCGAACAAGGCCCGCTCTTTGCCACGGGCGGTTCCACCTCCCACGCACCCGGCCTCGTCTTCCAGACCAACCCGTCCAAAACGATGACCAAGCTAGCCCAGTACACCGTCGAACTGTACAGCCAGCTCAGCACCGACGAAGGCCCCGCCTACTACCCCGTTGGCGGCATTGAGGTGGCCTACACGGAAGAGCGCCTGGTCGAACTGCAACGCAAGCTAGGCTGGGCCAAGTCTTGGGGAGTCGAAGGGGCTTGCTTACTCACCCCCGAGGAAGTCAAAGCTAAGCTGCCCCTGATTGACGTAACCAAAATTCTCGGCGGCTATCATGTGCCCACCGACGGCATCGCCAAAGCCCTAAGAGCAGCAGAAGCCCTGGCTAACGCTGCCAAAGCAGCGGGTGCTGCTGAGTTTTATGGCGATACGACCGTGATCGACATTGAGCTTGTGGACGGTCAAGTCGCCGCTGTTATCACTGATAAGGGGCGCATCACAACCGACAAAGTACTCGTTTGCGCTGGCATTTGGGGGCCGCGCATCGGGCGCATGGTGGGTGAAGTCATTCCCCTAACGCCCGTGCAGCACCAATATGTCAAAACTGCGGCGATTCCTGACCTTGCCGGAGAAACTGAGGAAGTCCGCTATCCCATCGTGCGCCACCAGGATCACGCTATGTATTTCCGGCAGCACGGCGACTGCTGGGGCATCGGCTCTTATCAGCACGAACCCCTGCTGGTCGATCCGGACAACATCCTGCCCTATGCCGAAGCGCCCGTGATGCCCTCCGTTAAGCCCTTCACCGAAGAGCATTTCGGCCCCGCCTGGGATTCCACCACAGAGCTTTTTCCCGCCTTGGCAGGCGCAGACTTGCCTTACAAAATTAACGGCATGTTCTCCTTTACGCCAGACAGCGGCTCCGTGATTGGGGAGTCCAGCAAGGCCAAGGGGTTTTGGGTGGCGGAAGCCGTGTGGGTGACTCACGGGGGCGGCGTCGGCAAAATCGTCGCAGAACTCATGACTACGGGTATCCCCAGCCTCGACATTCACGAAATGGATATCCATCGCTTTCCTGACGTTTGCAAAAGCGGGGACTTCATCACCCGTGCGGGAGCCCAGCAGTACGACGAGGTGTACGACATCATTCACCCGCTGGATCAGCAGATGCACTCGCGGGAACTGCGGGTCAGTCCCTTCTATCCCCGCTTGCAAGAACTCGGTGCTCAGTTCATCTTTAGCGCTGGGTGGGAGCGGCCCCAGTGGTTCAAATCCAACATTGCGCTGCTGGATGAGTATGAAGACATTCCCCCCCGGCACGGTTGGGAAGCCAAGCACTGGTCACCCATCCAAGCCGCAGAGCATCTGGCCACGCGGGAAAAGGCAGCCCTCTACGATCTCACCCCCTTTGCCAAGTTTGAAATCACGGGTCCCGGCGTGGTGGACTATCTGCAAAACCTCTGTGCCAACAACATCAACAAGCCCGTCGGCAAGGTGATCTACACTGCCATGCTGGACGAAAACGGTGGCATCATGTGTGACCTGACGGTGAGCCGTCTGGGCACGGAAAAGTATTGGGTAGTCACAGGTGGCTCCGTTCACGGCCACGATCTAGCGTGGATGCAGGCTCACCTGCCAGCAGACGGTTCTGTTCGCATTACCGATGTGTCGTCAAGCTACTGCTGTGTCGGTCTCTGGGGGCCAAACGCGCCTGCGGTGCTGCAAGCCGTCACAAAAACGGACGTGTCAAAGCCTAATTTCAAATTCTTCACGAATCAGCAGCTCCGCATTGGCAACATTCCCGTGCTGGCGGTGCGCGTGTCCTACGTCGGTGAAGAGGGCTGGGAAATCTACGCGCCGACCGAGTGCGGCCTGAAGCTGTGGGATACGCTGTGGGCGGCGGGCCAACCGCACGGCATTATCGCGGCTGGTCTCGCTGCCTTTGAGACCCTGCGGCTGGAGAAAGGCTTCCTGTATTGGGGACAGGACATTCACACCGAATACGACCCCTACGAAGCGGGTTTGGGCTTTGCCGTGAAGCCGAATAAGGGCGATTTCATCGGCAAGGAAGCGCTGTTGCAGCGCCAGGAATATGCCAGCCGCAAGCTGTGCTTCTTGACGCTGGACGATCCGGCGGCTGTCGTCATGGGCAAGGAACCAGTGATCGCGGACGGCAAAGTGCTGGGCTATGCCACCAGTGCGGGCTATGGCTACAGTTTGGGGCGCTGCGTGGTGTATGCCTATCTGCCGCTGACCTACGCGCAGCCCGGCACCCAAGTTTCGGTGGAATATTTCGGCAAGGCGCTGTCGGCGACGGTGGTTGAGAAGCTGCTGTAGGTGAAGGTGGCGGAGTAATGGAGTGATGGGGTGAGGGAGTAATAGAGTGGGGCGATCGCTCGTCAGCCTCTGTGCGATCGCGCTTTACAAGACTGTTCCCCATCAATGGCACTGCTGGTGAGAGATGCTGAGGTTATTAGGATGCAAATTCTCGGACTTGAACTCCTGTTTGTGGTGCTGTGGAGTTCTGGCTTCATTGGCGCGAAGTATGGTTTGCCCTATGCGGGGCCGTTTACGCTGCTGTTTGTGCGCTATGTCATTGTGGCCGGGCTCCTCGGCTGCTGGCTGCTGGCTCGGGGAGAATTCCGGTTTCACAGCAAAACGGCGATCGCCCGTTCTGCCTTTGTCGGTGTGCTCGCCCATGCCATTTGGCTCAGCGCGGTGCTGGGGGCGATCGCGCTGGGCGTTTCACCGTGGATTGTGGCCCTCATCACCGCACTACAGCCGATGGCCACTAGCGTGTTGTCTGGCCCGCTGCTGAAAGAGTCCATGTCGCCCGTGCAGTGGTGCGGCATGGGTGTGGGTCTGGTCGGCGTCGTGTTGGTGGTTATTCCAAAACTTGACAGCGCGGCAGGGGCTTCGCTGCTCGGCTATGCTCTGCCCTTTTTGGCAGCGGCCAGCATGACCGTGGTGACGCTCTATCAGCGACATCTGAATCGCAGCCAGCCAGCGCAAAATTTACCCGTCGTTCCAAGTTTATTTGTGCAGTCGGTGGCTAGCGCGATCGCCCTGTGGCCCCTGGCGGTGTTCATCGAAGGCGTGAGCGTTCAGTGGACCCAGCAGTTTGTGCTGGCCCTGGCTTGGTTAATTATCGTGCTGTCGATTGGCTCCTATGGGCTGATGCTGAGGCTATTGGAGTATCGCACGGCAGCCCGTGTGTCTAGCTTGATGTACCTTTCCACGCCTACGACCCTGCTGCTGGGATTTCTTCTATTCAACGACCAAATTGCGTGGGTCGATGCGGCGGGTCTAGTGATTGCGGCGATCGGGGTGGCCCTGGTTTATCAGGGTGGCACCGAAAGTGTCCAGGAGGGACAACGCCCCCGCGCCAAGAAATTACGCGGCATGATGCCTTGATTTGACTGACTATTTTCGCAGGTGGACGCCATGCAGTTTTCGATGGAAGTGACGCCCAAAGCCAATATCTCGGAATTGCCCAAAAGCATTCGAGAGGTGTCGATCACTTACCTGCCCGGAGCCGACTATCGAGCGGTGGTGGCTCAGGCCGCGCAGTTGAGACGGCTGGGCTTCGAGCCGATTCCCCACGTGCCCGCGAGAAGCATGCGAGATCGCCCCCACCTCGCCACCTACCTCTCCGCCCTGCGCGACGAAGCCCAAATTCGGCAAGTGCTGATCATTGGCGGCAGCCCCGAGCAGCCCGTCGGCCCCTTCAACTCCACGCTGGATCTACTGGAAACTGGCCTGTTTGAAGGCTTGCAGGTTGGCGTTGCGGGACACCCGGAAGGGATGCCGGTGCTGAGTGAACCGGAGAGCGATCGCTGCCTCGCCCTGAAAAATCAATACGCCCGCGATACCGGCACCGACATGTTCGTCATGACCCAGTGGTCGCTAGATTTGCCGACCATCCACCGCTGGCTCGACCGCATCGCGCCCTTCAACACCCTGCCGATTTACCTGGGCATTCCCGGCCCCACCACACCCGCGATGCTGCTGAAATTTGCCGGTATCTGCGGCGTCAAAACCAGCCTGCTGGGACTGCGCACCCAATCCAGTCGCCTCGGCAAACTGCTCACCGTACAAACCCCCGATTATTTAATCGATGGTCTGGCTGGCCGCATTGATCGCTTCCACATTTATACCTTCGGCGGCGTCAAACGTTCCACCGACTGGCTAACTGCTTGCCAATCAGAACTGGCTGTTTCGGCGTAATTCGAGAATGGGGAATGGGGAATTGGTAAACTCACCCACCTCACCGACTCCATCCACCTCACCGCCCCAATCGCAATTCCTCTCTGTACGGGCGGGTTTAGCGCAATTTCCAGCAGCGCCACTCAGTCATCGAGAACAAAACCCGCCCCTGCAACGACCCCACAC
>JBCCJU010000241.1:0-7042 GCA_039027715.1 Cyanobacteria bacterium P01_C01_bin.120 | reverse complement strand
AGGCGTCAGGTCATTCTCTAAAGGCGAATTATTCACCCCTTAAACATACCTAAACAACCCAACTGTCACACTCAAATGATCAAACCTGATGAGATCGCCGATCTCACTTTTTAGCTCAGTTAAATGATCATCGGCACAAACCATGAATCAGGCGCTCGATGCCTATAACCCTTTCTGTCAGGCCACTTCAGCCCACACTAGCTCACCTCAGCTCACCACCCTCGATCTCATTTCAAGTGACGGATCACAGAAAGATTGCCTCGATCCATTCGATCCAATCTCTCTATAGGGCTGCTGTTATGGCCAATGCTGTTAGGGCTAAGAAGGGCACCGTCTCAGTGACCACCGATCGCGATCGATTGCGTCTGGGCTGGCGCTACAAGGGGAAACGCTATTTTCTGTTTATCGGCCTTCCTGACACCGTCACGAATCGGAGAGTAGCCGAGGCCAAGGCGTCTCAAATCGAGCTTGACATGATGTCAGGGCATTTCGATCCAACGCTTCGAGCCTATAAATTGCAGCTTCCTAGCCGCAGTCAGCTGAGTGTCACCGGCCTATTCAACAAATTCATCCAGCACAAAGCAAAGACAGTCACTTCGGCCACCCTGGATAAATATCGTGGATTGCTGAACTATTTGGAGGAATTCTTTAAGGGCTGCCCAGTTGCTGAAGTCAGCATGACCGAGGCTGAAAAATTCACTAGCTGGTATGACTCCCAGAACTTATCCAAAGTGGTTATTCGAGAGCGCCTGGGGCTTTTGAATGCTTGCTGGCAGTGGGCTATTGAGCAGGCTTTAGTCGAGGCCAATCCTTGGAGTGACATGCCTGCGAGAATCAAGGTTCCGCCTAAGCAGATGCCAAAGCCTTTTACCGAGGCAGAAATCAAATCTATTGTCGAGGCATTTAGAACCGATCGCTATTATCATCACTACACCAATCTTGTGGAGTTCCGCTTTGGGAGTGGCTGCCGTACGGGAGAAATTGTGGGGCTACGCTGGAAACATATCTCTGAGGATTGCTCAACCATTTGGATTGGTGAGGCTTTAGTCAAAGGGAAACAAAAAGCTACCAAAACAAATCGAGCCCGGTACATCACTCTGACGCCCAAATTGCAAACTATGCTTCAGGAGCTGAGACAGACCAACAGTGGTCCTGAAGAGCTAGTTTTCAAGGGGCCAAAAGGGGCTCCCATTGATGCAAAAAACTTTGCCCAACGAGGATGGCAGAAAATTCTCACCAGGTTAGGTATTGACTATCAAAGACCTTACAATACCCGACATGCCTTAATTTCCCATGCTTTGGATAAGGGCATGAACCCGGTGGAGGTTGCTCAATTAACAGGGCACGATGTGCAAACGCTATACCGCAATTATGCAGGCAGTGTTAACAGTCGTCCTCGCTTACCAGAAATATAAGCATCCAGAATGCATATCAGCATAGCTTGCGCCCAAACCAGACAACTTTTCCCATCAGGCTTAGGCTACCGGACGCCCCAGAAGATTCAATTGAGAAGGCTTCATACGCGGGGTGATCACTGATTACTCTGAGCGTATTATCAGCTACATACTGCAAGCGTTTGATTAGCAGTCGATCATTGAGTTTGAGCAAGTAAATACCGTGGCCTACGGTTTCTAAATCTCGTTCATTGGTGTCCACTAGCACTAACCCTCCTTCCTGAAGGGTTGGTGCCATACTTTCATCCATCACCTGGGTAAGCAGCAAACTTTCATAAGAATCGGGAAACTCTGTCCGAAGCCAGTCCGTCTCAAAGGCCAGCGGTTCTTTATAGATGTATTTTTCGGCTGGAGCTTTGGATGAGGCTTTATTTCCTCCAACGGGTTGACCGGTTGCCAGCCACTCTACGCTGACATCAGCCGTGCGTGCTATGGCGAGCAGTGCGGGGCGAGTTGGTTCACTTTGACCATTGAGATACTGTCGGAGCACGGTGTCAGAAAATCCGCAGTCTCTCGCAAAGCCTCGAATACTCTTGTCGCCAACGGCTTGCTTTAGACGGCCTGGGAACTGATCGACTTCTGTAGTATCCGTCTGTGCCTCATCAGATAAAGGATTAGCCATAAGATTACATTAATCACAATGCAAATTATAGCGCTTGACATGCAATATATAAATTGCTAGCTTCATCGATGTCGTGATGGAGCTTAAATTCTATGCATGTAGAAGACATTAAAGCAGCTCTGCAGAAGCAGGGATGGACGTTGGCCAGCATCGCGAAAGAACTCGATGTTGTTCCCTTGGCAGTTTCTCATGCTCTCACCCGACAGCGATCGCGTCGCATTGAGCAAGTAAGTGATGGCGAGCAAACTTGGCCTGCCTCCCCATGAGATTTGGCCTCAACGATATAAACGAGGAAGGATGAACCATGGTTCAATTTGTCAGCAAGCAAGAAGCCATCCAGTCGCTGAAACTCAGCGGTACAACCTTGAGGCGCTATCGAGTGCAGGGAGTGTTGATTGAGGGCGTTCACTGGGTAAGGGTAAATAGTCGCTGCATCCGCTACAACCTAGAACTGATCAAAGACTGGCTCCATAATCGCCATGATCCGGCAGCTCATCAACGGGCAATTGAGATTTATCAGGCCAGTTTGTTAAGCAATCAGCGTAAAGTTCCTCAGCGATCTCGTCGTCGATAATTTCAGAACCGTCAAACTATTCTTGACATCTCGATAATTCATCAAGCTTGTGATTAAGAACCTGGCTTCAGATTTCAGCACTGAGACATATGAAAAAACACCCTAGCCATTGATTAGCAAGGGTGTCAGACTTTTCTGTTTATTTTCTGAGTCAGGCCAACCAATACCCTGAAACGGTTTTAGCCGAACCGTTCAGGTCATTAACCTGCTTCTAGAAGTGGTGTTTTCAACTATAGCAAAGACATTGAAAATGTCTATATTTAGACGCAGCCATAGATTAACCAGTCGCCGGTTGATGATGATGGCCTGGCTCCTTGAATCAGGAGCTAATCATGGCACAGTACATTTACTCGGGACGATCTCGCCCTTGTCCGATTTGCGATCGCACCAAAGACCCTGACTGTCGCTGGAATGATGAGGTGGTGTTCTGTCACACCCATATCGACCAAGATGCCAGCGTTAAGGGATACGTCTATCGCGGGGCAACCGCTGATGGCCTGTGGGGGCAGTATTTCTCGACATCCTTTCAATCAGAGAAGCCTGCTCGTCCTCAGCAGCGGCAGGACTTCTTTTATCCAACTCGAAAGAGACAACCGCTGGTGAAGGTGACGCGCGTGGATCGCGGGAGCGGCACCAAGTTCTTCATTCAGTATCACTGGGCTGGGCAGCAGTGGGTGAAGGGGCTGACGCCAGCAGTCAGAAAGCAGGTGCCGATTTATCGCTATGCGGAAGTGAGGCGATCGCTCGCCTCTGGACAATCCATCTGGATGGTGGAAGGGGAAGGCTGCGCGGATGCGCTGTGGAACATCGGCATTCCGGCAACGACAACTTTAGGCGGTTCCAAGAAGTATCGCAGCTATGGCAACTATGCTCAGGACTTGGAGGGAGCGTGCCTAGTGCTGTGCCCGGATCGCGACCAGGTCGGCATGGCTCACATGGAAGAGATTGCCCAAGATTTTCCAGAGGCTCAATGGTGCTATCCCTATCCTGAGAGCCTGCGCTGGCAAAATCTACACAAACATGGCGGCCTCGATATTGCGGATTGGATTGCGGAAGGCGCAACGGCTGAGCAGATTCGAGCCGCAGTGGGAGAACGGCAACAGCTTGGATCGTCTTCCACAGTCGTGGCTAGATCATTGGGCTTGCCTGCTCTGAAAGAAGAGTTGCGCAGCTATCTGGCGGTAGAGCATTCGGAGTTGGAATTGGCGGCACAGGTTTTGCAATGGCATCGGGAATCGGGGCTAGCCGCTAAAGATATCTGGAGTTTGGTGAAGCCGATTCAAGCGGAGTTGGAACAGGATGAGGAACGGGGCGATCGCACCGCTCAAATCCGGCAGCTATTGAAGATTGGTGACTATCAGCTGCAGTTGAGTGAATATCTTCACCCTGACTTGGCGGCACCCTTGGAGCACATCGCGGCTTGGATCGGAGCAACGCCAGCGGCCATGTTGTTAACGCTGTTGCCCGTAGCAGCTTCCCTACTGCGGGTCGGGACGGAATTGGAAATTGATGCGGGGATGGGGTTTTATGTACCGCCGATTCTATTTACCGGGCTGGTGGCCCCTTCAGGCAGTAAAAAGAGCCCGATTCAGCGGCAGATATTGGGGCCACTGTCTCAATTGCAGGCAGAAGCCGATCAGGACTATGAGTATGCGGTTGTGGAGTATGAGGTGGACCTGCGGGACTGGGAGCAGGCCAAGGCAGAAGAAAGGGGCATGCGGCCTCGCAAACCGATGCCCAGGGAGTATCACACCTCGGATGCTACACGGGAAGCGATCGCCCGTATTCAATCCCAACAGCCGGAGCGGGGCATTTTGGTCACCCCGGATGAGTTGGCGGGATTATTCAAGGGGCAGAACCAGTACCGCAATGGTCGGGGGAATGATAAAGAGTCGCTGCTAACGGCGTTTGATGGCTCGGGGTTGAAAGTGGATCGGGCCAGCGGGATGCGTATCAGCATTCCTCGGACCAGTCTCAGCATTACCGGCACGATTCAGCCGGACATCTTGCGGGAGATGATGGGCGATTTCTCTGACGCGAATGGACAGTGGGCCAGGTTTCTGTGGTGTTTACTGCCGCTGCAGCCTACCCCGTTTCCCAAGCAGACAGTGCCGTATGACCTTGCGGAACGGCTCTATGGTCTGTACCGGCAGTTGGAGGAGTACCCACCCCAGCGCTATCGGTTGATATCAGAAGCGAAGGCACTGTTTGCCGAGTGGTATGGTCAGTTGGATCATCTGCGGGTCACGGAGACGCACCAGGGGTTGCAGGCGGTTTACTCGAAGATGCAGGGCTACACGGGGCGGCTAGCGTTGATTTTGCACTGTTTGCAGGGGGCCGTAGACGGGTGTCTACCGGCAGAGCGGCTATCGGCCCAGACGATGGGGGCAGCCATCCAGCTGGCACGGTGGTTTATCGGTCAGGTGAAGCTATTGTATGCGGAGGGCGACTCGGTAGACACGGCGCTGGAGGCGGTATATACAAAGCTGATTCAGCTGTCGCGGGTGCGGGGCTGGCTGCGGGCGAAGGATGTGCGCAATTATGAGCGCAGTTTGCGGAAGGCGAGTGCAGAGGTGATTAGATCGCACTTTCGAGAGTTGGAGGCAATGGGGTATGGGGAGACGTGTAGGGTGGGGAATCGGTTGCAGTGGCGAGCTACGGTAGACACAGTAGACAGATTTGAGGCAACGGTAGACAGCGTGTCTACCGCTGAAAGTGTTGATGAGTTTGGATTATAGGGAAACGATAGACAAGTAGACAGGTTTTGTCTGTGGGGTGCCTCTAGAAAGTGTCTACTTGTCTACCGAAATGCTTAAAAAGCTTATGAGTAAAGGATTTTGGGCAGTAGATCGGGTGTCTACCGAGCGTCTACCGCTGTCTACTGTGTCTACCGACGGCCAATCAGACTAATCATCCTCGGTGAACAAACTGGTCAGGTCACGATATCCGCTGACAACTCGTAGGATGTCTACGCGAGATTCCGTCACTGTATAAAGAATGAGATAGCTATCCATGGCAAGGCTTCTCAGACCCGGAAGAATTTCGCTACGAGGTCGCCCAAGGCTAGGAAATTGAGTAATTCGGGCGAATTTGGCATCAAGCTTTGATAGAAAACGCTCTGCCTGTTCAAGTCCGGTCTGGCTGGCGATGTAGTCCGCAATATCCTCAATGTCTTGAATGGCAGGCTGAGAAAGGTAGAACTGAGGCGTCATGATTCGGGGCTAGCGTGGCGAGTTCTCAGCTTTTCTCGAATCTGGGCCATAGCAGTGGGTCCTTCGACCACTTCCCCCCGCTGGACTGCTTCTAAGCCGATTTGAGCGTCCTGCTGAAGTTCATGCAGTCGTCCTTGATAAATATCCTCTTGCTGTTCGAGCAGGTGTACACCCGCTGTAATGACATCCAGAGCAGACTGATATTTGCCAGCAGTAATCTGACGTTGGATGAATTGCTCTAGTTCAGGGGGGAGGGTAATTTGCATGAAGAGCTCAAGGAAGCAACTGCGCTTAGGTTCAATTCTAGCTCTCGGGCGTATTGATTTTGTCTCAGTCAAGTGAATAGACAGCCAGAAGGCAGAATGGTTTTGAGGGAAAGTGGTATTGTCATCGGATTTGAAAAATAAAATTCAAAACTCGATTATCCTCAATTAGTCAATTATTTATCCATAAAATCTTCAGGAATTAAAGCTTTTCCATGTGTCCATGGTTCTTCAATAAGTGCCTCTTAAAATTTCCTGCCTCTCAAATTTACATGTTCCAAAACAATGATTTGAAATCTTGGGAAAAGTTCCTCACAAAATCCATGTAGAAGTTCAATTTTTTTTTCGATGCAACTATATCTGCGTTTGAACTTAAGGTTTCTTCAACTGTAATCTCTTCAAGAGATGGGTAAGTTTCTCTGGAAGGAAAATATACTTGTGATGGCTGATCCAAAATCAGAAGCCGAGGAATTGGACGTTGTTTTTCGACAAAGTGTTTATGCAAGCCTAGATGAGCAATCAAATGACAACCTAGCCAGTTTTCGCCACTTCCCATACGATCCATGGGGATTGGTCTTTCAGCTCTATCTGCTATTACATTTAGTTTCTTCAAGTCAAGGCGATATGGTGATCCACAATGCTCAAGTTCAAGAAAGTTAGCCCACTCAGTCATTTGTTGCCCAATCCTGTTTATAGCGTTTCTCACTTAGCAGCAATTTGTGAACCAGTTTTCGATATCTTTCAAAGAAACAGATCCGAAGGCTTCTTCTATGGCTATGGCTAAGTCTGGGTAGGTTCTCGCTTCCAGTGAGCGCAGGCTCGACTTCACCTTTGACCAGAAGTTTTCAATCGGTGAAAACTCCGGTGAATACGGCGGTAGATAAATCAGCGAGGCGCCAGCCTGATGAATCATCGCT
>JBCCJU010000240.1:0-7046 GCA_039027715.1 Cyanobacteria bacterium P01_C01_bin.120 | reverse complement strand
GGGCTGAAGCGCACCTCATAAACCCAATCGCTGTGGCCTTCCAGGGTGGTGATGAGGGTGCCATCGGCTTGCCAGAGCTTGGCGGTGCCGTCACCACTGGCGGTGGCCAGCGTTTGGCCATCGGGGCTGAAGCGCACCTCCCCAACCCGATCGCTGTGGCCTTCCAGGGTGGTGATGAGGGTGCCATCAGCTTGCCAGAGCTTGGCGGTGCCGTCAAAACTGGCGGTGGCCAGCGTTTGACCATCGGGGCTGAAGCGCACCTCATAAACCGAATCGCTGTGGCCTTCCAGGCGAGTGAGTTCACGCCCTTTTACAAGCTGTGTGGCTATCAGCTCGCCTTGAATTTCGTTTTTCGTTGCCGGGTTTGAGAGCTGATTTTGCAGAAATAGCGTCCCAGCGGCGAGGGCGACCAGCCCGGCCTCAAAGTTGTCGCCGCTCGCCGTTAAGGTGGCGGCAGTTTGCGCCAGCGTTTGCAGGTTGTTACGCTCGGCCTCTAGCCGACTGCGATTAGCGGCTCGCGCATTCCGCCAGGCGATTCCTGCCGATGACGTCGTCAGCACCAAACCGATCGCTAACCCTGCTGTCACCAATTGCTTGTTGCGCTTGCGGCGCTGTTCTGCCCGATGAGAGGTTTGCCAAAAGACCGTTTCCAGCTGCGTCATCTCCTGAGCGGCGCGCTGTTGAAAGTTTTGCAATAAATCTAAGTCCGGGGGACGCCACAACAGGCCTTCCGGTTGGCCTTGCCCATCCCAATATTGCGCGGCCGCCTCTAAGCGGCGTTTGAAACGAATATCATCCCGACTGCTATCGAGCCAATTGTTCAATTGTTGCCAATGCCCAAATAGTGCTTCGTGGGTTACTTCGGCGATTTCTTGGTTGCCTTGGCTCGAAAGCGCGATCAGTCTTGCCACTGGGGAGGAAAAACGCGCTAGCACCTGTTGTAAGGTTTCTGGCCTGTCCCGACTGGCCATCAGGCTCTTGACTGCGGCTCGCCGTCGCGTGTCCCGCGTCCCTTCCCCCAGCTGCACCAAGCCAATAAAGATGCGTCGGGCCATATCTTGTTCGGCCTCCGGCAGCTGGTCGTAGATGGCCTGAGCCTTCCCCGCCAGTGCACCCCCCACGCCACCCATCTCTTTATACGTCGCTGCTGGGGTTTTCCCATCACCCAGCCCTTCCCAAATCTGCGCCAGGGCAAACTGTAACAGCGGCAGTGCTCCCTCCCGACCTTCAGTATCTTTCACCAGTAGGTCAATGGTGGCCTCATCTAGTGGGTATTCTGCCTGCTTAGCTGGTTCAGCGATGGCGCGCCGCAGTTCAGATTCCGTCATCGCTGGCACAATTACGCTCTGATCGGAGCCAATCACCTGATTGAGTAGGGAGTGACGCTGAGTTTCTCCTAAAAAGTCACTACGCAGGGTAATCACTACTGACAGGTTGCCCGTGGCATCGCTAGCCGCACAAAGCAGATTTTCAATAAACGCTTGGCGCTCGTTCGGGTCTTTGCAAAGCGAGTAAACTTCCTCAAACTGATCGACCAGCACCACTAGTGGAGAGTCATTGATCTGGGGCATTAGATCGGCGATGCGCCGCATCCCGTCATAAAGTCCGGCGGTCGTTCGTAGATTGAGTTCAGTGGTAAACTCGCGCGTTTTGGTGACCGGCATTGGGTCTTGGGTGGCGACTTTCGCCAGTACCCCAGCCAGCGCTTCTACAGGATGGGTGCCGGGGACCAGCACTGCCACCCGCATCCGGCTTTTACCCGGCAGGGGTTTTCTTGCCAGCTCCGGAATCAGCCCAGCCCGCGCCAGGGATGATTTCCCACAGCCTGATGGCCCTAAAATGGGCAAGAAGCGTGGCACGGCATCCGCTCGGTCCGATTGCTCAACTAGAGCTTGAAACCTTTCCCAGAGTCGCTGCACTTGCTCTTCGCGGCCAAAGTAGCGATCCGCATCACTCTCTTGAAACGCGGCTAGCCCCTTGTAGGGATTCGAGCCTATGGCCACGGCAGGCTCGTCAGATATCGATTCACGCCACTGTTCAGCACTCTGGTGAATGACGTAGATGGTATTGCCATCACCAGAGACGATCGCGCTGCCGACGGCACTTTCTTCGATACGGATACTACGGTTAGTTGGAACCTCAGCCATAAATTTCTGATAGCTGCCACTCTACAACGCTAAACCGACCAGGGGCAGTAGCTTATAGCCATGTTTGCCTAACCACCCCGCTGCCGCTTCCACATGGGGCCGCAGTTTATCAATGGCTTCTGCAAAGCCCGCCAAGTTCTTGGTGTAAGTCAGTCCAGTTTCCAGCGTTGTGGCAATGATATCTTTATCCGGCTCTGGCTTCTCGGCTTCTTGCTCCAGCTTCTGCGCCACCCCCGTAGCGATGGGGTCATCAAAGCTCGCCAAAATTGTTTGTAACGCCTGCAACTCAGCTTTAATGTCGACGGTTTCTGGCTGAGGAAGCGAGGCCTGTTGAAACTGTACAGAGACTGCATTGCTATCACCGGTGACGACGGCACTGCCAGTCACACTGCCACCAATATGAACGGAGCGATCTGCATTAGGGGGCTCGTTATTTGCCATGGTGTGCTGAAGAAAGATGGATTACCTACAAAGCTACAGGCCCTCTTCATTACATTCCGTGTACCTTATTTTTTCTTCGGTTCATCGCCGCCGCCTGAGATATAGCGGGCCACTCACAGGCCAGGGCACCAGGACCGAGATCGCCGAGGCTTGCGACCCTGGTGCTCCTGCTACAGTGGGCTCACAATGCCTTCTGTAACCTGGTGTAATCAGCACTTATCAAATTTGCTGATTACGTGTATAAATTAGCTGTGGAAATCTCACTTCTTTTTAGGCTTCCAGTCATACCACAGAAAAAGCACCATAGAAACGCACAGGATCGCCCAAATAACTGGCAGAGACTTGCTACTAATGTCAACAAAAAAACTTTGGACATTCTCAGTTATTTGAAGAAGAAGATGTTTTTGGAAGAGCATCTTTATCTCCTAGATTCGTAGAGAAACATGATTGATTTACCAATGATGCAAAATATGGTCACCCATATAAAGGAGTCATTGAGAACGAGAAGGTACTTTGCTTGATCTAGTTTTGCTAAAGTTCCGGTGTAGTCGCTTGTTGCAACAAGCCCATATATGACTCCAAGAACCACAATCCACGCCACAAAAGCTGTGAAAATAACCCACTTAAATCTCACGGCTGCTTTACAGTGAGGCTTTACCAGAAAGAGTGAACCTGTTGTATCTCCTAACAAAGCTATTGCTAACAGTACAATTTCGCCTTTAGGTGAAATGGTGTCTATTCCCGTTCTGAGTTTTCCAAAGAAACTTAAAGCCCTATATTGTGCATCAGCCTGCTCAGGAGCATTCTCAAAATATCTGAGAAGGAGTTCCCATAAAAAAGGGGAAAGACCAACAAAATAGGCAGCTACAAACCACACAGTCAACTTGGTTAGGAAGCTAGGTAATAAAGGCTCTGCGATTTCTAGCTTTTGGTCTTGCAGAACTTCGACTGTTTTAGCAACGACAATTGTCTGTATTTCTGAATCTTCCTCATCACAACTTTTCGGCTCTGTTACATCTGGATCCCTTTGTGCTTCAATCGGATCAAGTTCAACAACATTCGGTCCTTCTTTAATATTTTCATTTTCAACTTTTGCTTGACTCTCCTTTTTAGAGAACTCTTGATCAGCCATCTCAAACCCCTGATTTCATCCATAGATAACGATCTTCACTTTGTATGTGAAGTTACGCTCATTTTGTGCTTTTCCTTCTATTTATTCAACGCAGAAAAAATCAGTTTTTTGGGGTTGTTGTTCAGTTTTATCCAGAAAAATTCAGGTGAGGTCAAACAGAATTCATAAGCTCTTGGAGCATGCCATCGCCTCTGGTATGCTCCAAAAGCCTGCCAAAATCGTTTGCCATGCCTTCAGCTCAGCTTGAATGTCAACGATTTCTGCTGAAGAAGTAATGCCTAGTGAAACTACATTGAGACTGTGTTGCTATTACCAATGACAACTGCACTGCCGGTGACATTGCTATCAATAATGATGATCTATTCCACTTACCGGCAAGTGACTTAAGCAGTCTTGTGAACAGCTATTACCCTCATCGCCACAGCGATCATCACACGGCTGTACTCGATAACTGAGTACAGCACGACTTAACTGGAGCGCCGCTGCCTGAGATATGGCGGCTCACTCACAGGCCAGGGCACCAGAGCCGCGATCGCTAACGGCACCACAAACAATGGGGCCATAGAAATCGACTCAAGCGAGCAGAGCGTTCCCACGATGACGTAGACCGGGGGCAGCTCAGTTTTTTTCAAAATGCGGAACCAGGCCAGTGCCTGCAGGATTCCGGCAATGATCACCAGCGTCATGGCCACCAGGGGATAACGCATCAACTCGGTGAGCAACGTTGTCAGCATGACGGTATCGCTTCAATGAGCATCCTTAAGGTTCTCGAATCTTAAACTCGGTGTGAGCATCGAGCCATTGCTTCATCTCCTTGATGTCCGCACTTAAGCGAGCTTCAATCGCCTTCAAATACCCAGCAAAGCGTTTGGTTCGATGCTCAATGAGCTGAGTATTCGAGGCAATCAAATATTGATGACTCTCATGGTTGCTCTGGTGTGCCAGCCGAAACAGCTGGAGTTCATGGCTGATGCCATCGCGAGCAATCCGCGCTTCCTGGTGCTTCTCCTCTAACGCCTTAAAACGCCTTTCTAAGCTTTGATAGCGCTGCCAAAAGAACCAGCCAAAGCTGATCATAAAGGTGACCGAGATAATCGCTGCTTCCAAGACTGTTTGGTAATCCATGGCCTAAACCCATTGGTCGATCTGCACTTGCCAGTCAGTGCCCGCCGCCCGCTGCTTGACCTGGATCGTACGGGTCTCATAAATTGTGCCCTCAAAGCCCGGCGTCGGGTCGAGCACCAACACTTCCGAGTCCCCCGACTTGGGATAAAGGTTGTACCAGCGAGAATTGTACAAAAGCAGTTCGTAACGCTCTCGCAGCGCGCCATAGATCACCCGTGAGGGCACCTGGCCAAGGAAGGTGTATTGCAGCCGCAGAATATTGCTCTGAATCGTGCCCACATTGACCCAGTCATGCGTTGCCGTGACCCTACCAACATTCAACCAAGCCACGGTCTAAGTCCCAATGCTCGACTTCCGGCTGTGTGTCCATCTGCGCCAGGCGCTGCTCATACTCCCCGCCATCGAGATAGGCCGTTAACTCATCCTCATCCTTGGCCGGTCGCATCAACCCCGTGGCCGCATCCACAATGAAATTAGGCAGCTGGCCCATCGATTCAGCTTTGTGCCGCCATTCCGGGGGAATCGCGATGTCCGTCGTCCGATGAAAAAGCGGATGACCGGGCAAAATCAAGGGGCCAGAGCGATGCTGCATCACGTTAGGGAGCCTGCGTCGGATCGAGGCTGTTCGAGACCCCTGACCAGCCCTCCGGCAAGCTGCCATTGGTGGGGTCATAGAACGTGGTGTATTGGTTCTCCCCCGCATCAAAGGTGGCCTTGGGGGGCTTGGGAGAATCCACCCCAAACACCAAATTGGTATCGTTGGTATCGGTATCGCGAATGCCCAGCGTTTGCCGGTCGCCCGCGCCGATATTGTTGTAGGTATCGAGCGGCATGTTCCAGGCGTAGGTAATGCCCTGAAACGTCACCGCCACGACCCGACTCTTCGCCGTTTGGCCGCCCCGCCGGTTGCTGGCCTTCCCCACCGACCAGCCCGCTTGTCTGGCCGCCGCAATCGAGTTCCAATCAATAAAGCTGCTCGTGGTGCCCGTCGCCCGCTTCCGGCTGGCCCGCGCCGGTTTGGGAGAATTGGCCCCAAAGACGGTGCCTTGAGCCGCCACCGCCGCATCTTGATGCCCCAACGTGGCGCTGTCACCCCCGTCAATATTGGTCAAGAAACCATAGAGAATCGTGGAGCCATTAAACGGGCTGACTGCTACCCGCCGTTTATCGTCATACTTGCCCATTTTCTTACCTGATTAAAGTTGACTGATTGAGCTTTCAGGAGGCTAATTGTTGCTATCAACCCCCTGAATCAAATTGGGTTAAACCCCGACCGTTTCATTCACATCAACCGGCACTTGTACAGAGACCGTATGAGTACGACGGGAGAAAATGTTGCCGTTACCATCAGCCGTTGGCGTGCCAAAAGTGGGCGTCGGATAGCCAGTCAAATTCGTTTCATTGGCAGCGTTATAGTCCACTTGAGCAGCGGCAGCAGCCCCCAATAATTTGGTCAAGAACTCGGCAACTTTTTCATCGGCGAATTGTACAGATGCTTCTCCCATCAATGTTTTGAGCGAGATAGTCACATCGTCTGCCGTTTCAGTTGCCGTCGCTGCAGGCAATTGGTCAATTAAGTTTTGAACGGTCAAGTCAGCCATGTTTGAAGGTCTCCTGAGAGTAATTTAAGCCTACGTCTTGATAATAGTTATACCCTCAGTGTTTCTAATGATTACCAATGCGGGTAAGTTCTAGATGAAACCCTAAGGGTTTGTACAAAATTGAATAGGATTGAGACAAACTAATCCCACACCATGCCCCAAGAAATTTACAATCGTTCTGTACAAATCATCGAGCCCATTACATCAGTAAATGCGAGCCAAATTACGGTGATTTATGACAGTGGATATGTGAGTCCTTTTGATATCACTCAAGCGATGAAGTTCTATGGCTTTATCACTGACCTGCGGGCTCGCATTGATATCCAGTCCTTACCCGAAAGTGAGATCCCTGATATCCCGTTGGGGACATCGAGAACCGCCAAATCGGAAATCGTGCGAGAGCTGGAATATGGCGCGGCCCGATATGAGCTGGAACTGCTGATTCGCAATACCTACAGTGGTTGGATGCCGCTGTTTAACTTCTCCCTGCTGAATCGCCGTCCGTTCTACGTCGTGGACTTGCTTTCATATCTGAGCAATCAACCCGCCTTTGCGATGGCCAATGACGCCATGTTGGGCGTGCGGGTGGTGGATGTGGGC
>JBCCJU010000239.1:0-7161 GCA_039027715.1 Cyanobacteria bacterium P01_C01_bin.120 | reverse complement strand
GGGTGGCAGGGTGGTGAGGTGTGAGTCAGCATCGCGTGACGCATCGTAGAGTTGGCGTTTTTTTAGAAACCTTCTGTAGAGACGATTACAGATTTCCCTCTCTAGCCTGTACGGGCGAACGGATTGTGAAATTGAACAGCAATCGCGCCGCCATCATTTTTCCCTAGCCTGTACGGACGAACGGACGTTCGCCCCAACCCTCTACTATCCTGCCACTCTGCCACCCAACGCCTCTCTACCCTGCCACCCTGCCACCCTGCCACCCTGCCACCACACACACATCACCCTCAGGTATGCGGTTCGCCGAAGAGCACGACCGAGCCGGTTAATCCCTCCAGCACCTTATGCGTAACGTCGCTGACGGCAAGGCCACCGGAAGTGCGCCGTCGCATTGATCGCAAAATCACCAAATCGACATGTCGCGAAGCTTTGATAATCACCACCGCCGGATCATCATGGTGCACACATTTAATCGCGTGCGGGACTTTTGGCCCAGTTGACAGGACCTGTTTCAGTTCTTGGGTGAAGGTTTTGGAGGATGTGGCAGCCTGGGTGCGATCGCGGACGTGCAGTAGCGTAATTGACGCCTCGTGAGTGTCGGCAAAAATTTGTCCAAAGCGAATAGTGCGAATCGTTTGCGGGGTGAGAATTTTGACGGGAATCAGAATCCGCCGCATGTCCACCGGAGCAGTTTGCAACCGGGTGACGGCTACTGGACAGTGGGCCCCCCAGAACACGGTGTCAATAACGGTGCCAAAGAGCCGCGCTCGCAGTCCGGCAGTGGGGCTCCAGCCCATCACCAACAGTTGGGCATTATATTCGCGGGCGGTACGGCTGATGCCCTGCGCAATATCGTCATCAATGCGAATTTGGGTGCGGGCTTCGGTGCCCCATTCTTGGCTAATCGCCGCCGCCGCCTGCAGCAGATTGTGGGCTCGGTTTAGGGATTTTTGTAAGCGGGGACTGTCCATATGCACATGGGCTGGCGCGATCGCCAGCGGCACAATATAGCCTTTTTCGTGGTTGGCAATCAGGGCAGCCATCTCTATCAAATAGCGCTGCGTTTGGGGATTTGATATCGGCACCACAACGGCAAAAGGGCCATCTGGACGGCCCTCGGCGTGCAACCAGTCGTCCCAAGCTCCCGGGTCATTACTCTGGATTGCGACGGGGTCGGCTGGCAACAAGGCGCTGGCAAAGCGGCTGGTGGTAATGGAGCCGATGAGGGATGTTATTAACATCAACACAATCACGGCATTAAATACAGGAGCCGTAATAATGCCCTCTTGCAGGCCCACTAGGGCAGCCGCCAGGGTGGCTGCCACCTGGGGCAGCGAAAGGGACCACATGGTCAAAATTTGCCTCCAGCGGTAGCGAAAAATGCCCCCAGCGATCGCCGCGGCCAGAAACTTAGTCAGTATCAGCGTCAGCACAATGCCCATCGTCAGTCCGAGGCGATCGGTCAGCGCTTCCAGAAAAACGGGGATATCCAGCAGCAGTCCCATGCAGACAAAAAAGAAGGGAATAAACAGGACGCTGCCAAAGAACTCAATTTTCTCTTTTACTGGGCCATCACCGACGACACCATTGACGGCTAAACCAGCGAGAAAGGCGCCCACCACCTTGTCCACATTGATAACTTGAGCGCCCACAGCGGCGAGAAACACGGCGACCAAAATAAACAAAAACTTATTGCCCTGTTCATCGCCGGCCTGACGAAAATAGGTGTGACCGGCCCAGTCCAGGCCAAACAGTACTGCCGCCGCGTACAGTCCCAGCCCGACGAGCTGGAACGTCAGCGACCCGGCCGAAAAATCGCCGCCGGCGATGGAAACACAGATGGCCAGCACTAGCAATGCGGCAATGTCAGTGAAGATGGTGGCTCCCACGGTGATGGTCACCGCTTCGTCACGGGCCACCCCCAGTCGCTGCACAATGGGATAGGCCAGCAGGGTATGGGATGCCAGTAGCGAGCCGATGAGGACGGCGGCTACCCAACCGCTGCCCGTTAGTCGCCCCAGCAAAATGCCGCCAATCAGGGGAATGGCAAACGTCAGGCCGCCAAACATCAGAGCGCGATCGCGGTTGCGGTTAAATTCTTTCAGGTCAATCTCTAGCGCGGCGACAAACATCAGATAAACCTTGCCAATATCGGCAAATAGCTTTTCGATGTCGCCTGCGGGATCCAGCAGGCCAATAACGCTTGGCCCCAGCAGCACCCCCGCCAGCAGCAGCCCCACCAGCCCCGGCAACCGCAGCCGCTCAAACAGCGGCGGCAGCGTCAGACTCACCAGCAGCAGCGTGGTAAACGCCACCAGCGGATTATTGCTCACCAACTCCTGAATTCCTTCCACAGCAGCACCTCACAGCGATTGAAACGGACAAGGAACAGCAACATTTCGTAGGCGGAATTCGAATTTGGAGCTTGAAAATTTAATTCAGACTAACGAGGAAGATGCTCCACAATCGCAGAAAGGCATTGGGAGACATCTTCCTCTTCAAAGAAAACTCAGACCTCGATAACTCAAGGCTGATTCAGTATTTAAGCATTTTTTCAGGGGCAGCGTGGCGGCGATCACCCACAGTTCAGCGCCTTTACTCAGTCGCCGCTAACACGCGCACGCGAGCAAACTTGAGGCCCGTTACCCCCTGTAATTGCTCGACCGCACCCAATTCGATGTCCGTGCCGACCCAACCCTCGCGCTGCAGATAGCGCAAATATTCCTGATACTCTTTCCACTCTTCATCAGTGGAATAAACCAGCGTTAAGCAGCCCGGCTGGGTGATGCGCTTTTGCGTGTTAATTTCCAGCGCTTTGTCGATGCGCTTTTTGACAATTTCATAGCGGGTATCGCGGGTGCCGCGTACCTCAAACAGACGCTCAGTCGTTTCGTCATGGGTGATATCGACCGTGCAGTCCTGCACCAGCACCAGATGGGTGATGTCCATCTCGGTAGCATGGTCAGCCTTGAGCTTAAATCCGATGCGGGCGCAGTCACAAACGGCCCGCAATTGCTCGTAGCGTAAGCTGCGCCGATGGAAAGACGAAAACTGCGGATCGATCGCTTGGCCGGCATAAATCATATGGTCAATGCCGTCGGTGGACTCAATATCACAGTAGTGGGGTGAAATCTGCTGCATCGCCTGCTGCCAGCGGTGCCAAGTGTGCCGCAAGGACAGGTTAATGGTTTGCATCGTTTGGTCATAGACCGCCCGCGCCCCGTAGACGCAGCCGTGTTCGTTATCCTTGGCCGCTTGATAGGCCGCGATCGCTGTGACCGTCGCCTCCCCGCAGGTGCCAAAAAAGTCAAAATGCTGCTCCAAGTTATCCTGCAGATAGCGCAGCAGAGTGATTTCCGCATCGACGGTGACACCCCGCTGCAGTTGCGCGATCTTTTCCAGCAGGTCATCCCGCAGTTGACAGGCAAAAGCCGTTTTGAGATTGGCGTGAATTGTCTCAGCGATCGCCAACGCCAGTTCAAATTGCGTCAGCAAATCTTGCTGAATCGCGCGATTCCGCTCGTTCGAAGAGCCGCGAATATCCGAAATACCGTAGAGCGGATAAACTTCTCTGAACGTGATGGCAGCGGCAGGCAAGCCCAGACTGCGCCGTTCGGCCTCTTCTTCAAAGCGCCAGCGCACCGACTCATGGATATTGGCGAACCGCTCGTTAACGCTTTGCCGCATGGCGATGGAAAGTGCCGGGGCCAAGGTTTTACCGTTGTGCTCGTCAATCGCGTCAAAGGCGTCTGGCTGATCGCTGGTCAGTCCCACCACCCCCAGCAATTGCGGGCGGCCTTGCAAACTGGCTGATTTCACCACTAGCGGCAGCACCAGCAGGGATTGGGCACCGCGTTCCTGCAAGAACTGCTCGCAAGCTGACAAATTCAGAGTGTGCATATTCATATTGAGCACTTCTCCCGCCATGGCCGTGCGGAAGAAAGCCGACTGTTGCAAAGACTCAGCGCTGAGGGGATGAGTGCTCCACTCAGATTGATCAAGATCTAGGTAGAGCGCCGCGTGGCCCTTTTCGGCAGTGAGAATCAAGCTATCCGTTGCCCGAAAGAGCCGCTTCAGCAGCGCATTGGCCTCTTGAAACCGCTGGGGCTGCAAAATGGATTCGCGGTCCAGCAGCAGATGTATAAGCCGCTGGGTGACTTCGCGATCGCTAACGTCCATCCCTTCAATCAGGACGATGCCGCTAGCCTGATAGGTCTCGGGACTCAGCAACTGCATCACTCGCTGCAGGGGCGAATGCGGATTGTTTAGCTGCTGCAGGAGATCAGCCGTTTCGGGAGGCTCAACCCAGCACTCCTCCAAGGCGGCTTTAACGGCAGGGTCAAGAGAGCGAATCTGTAAGCGATCGCTGCTGATGGTGAATTCAACAAAGCGAGCGCGATCGTCCGCTAGCGGGCTGACCGAAAGAATTAAGGATTCATGGAGCCAGCGCGACGGCAACAGGTGCGGCTGCTGATAATGTTCTGCCAAAATGGCATTTAATATATGGCGGCGAATGCGTTCCCGCACCCAAAGCTGGTCTTCAGGTACTAAGCGCTGGAGCACAGCGTCGCCCCACGTGGGAGGAGTATCCGTCATGCCGACTAAACGCCGAAAGCGATCGCTGGTCCACTCGATGCGATGGGTGGCAATGTCGATTGCAGCTACCAGCAGACGGCTGTGACGCTCTAACACTGACCACCAACTGGGCACGGCTGCCGGCGCTGCAGATACCATAGCCGCATCGGCCGGGATAAACCGGCTAGGTGCAGAAAGCTGATCAGATTGCCCATTCGTCATAGCGATGTCTCCTTACTGCCCTCTCTCAATCGACCTAAGCCATTCGCAATCGTCTGCCGAGAGAGCCTTTATCTAATAATTTGTTGACCAAACTGAAGACTCTATGCACCTTGACTCCTGCCGCTATCGACTGTTCCCTATTGGCCACTTCACCCGGTCGGCCCTCAGTTCCAGAAACCCGTTTCCATTAAAGCAGTGGCCAAGTCGCCAACCCCTTACAATAGAGATTCCGAAAAATCAGCAAAAACTGGCAAGGTTAACTTCTATTTTGCCTAAACTCTGACACCCATTTGCGGTTTTTCCCTGTTGACTTAACAGTAAATTTACTTATGTTTGAAGCTCTTTCTGAACGGTTTGAATCCGCCTGGAAAAAACTCCGGGGTCAAGACAAAATCAGCGAGGCGAACATTCAGGAAGCGCTGCGAGACGTGCGTCGTGCCTTGCTTGAGGCCGATGTCAATCTGCAGGTGGTAAAAGCGTTTGTGGCCGAAGTGCAGGCCCAGGCCCAGGGTGCTGAGGTAGTGGCAGGGGTCAATCCGGGTCAGCAGTTCATCAAAATTGTGAATGATGAACTGACCAAACTGATGGGGGAAACGAATGCTCCGCTGGTCCAGGCCGACACGGCGCCGACGGTGATTCTGATGGCCGGTCTGCAGGGTACCGGCAAAACAACTGCGACTGCCAAACTAGCGCTGCACCTGCGCAAAGAAGCGCGATCGGCCATGATGGTCGCCACGGACGTTTATCGTCCCGCCGCCGTCGATCAGTTGATTACGCTGGGCAAACAGATTGACATTCCTGTCTTTGAGCTGGGGACCGACGCTAATCCAGTTGAAATTGCTCGTCAAGGGGTTGCTAAAGCCCGAGAAGAGGGTGTCGACACCGTGATTGTGGACACGGCAGGCCGGCTGCAAATTGACCCCAAGATGATGGCCGAACTGGCGCAAATCAAAGACGCCGTTCAGCCAGACGAAGTGTTGCTGGTGGTAGACGCCATGACGGGGCAGGAAGCGGCCAACCTGACTCGCACTTTCCACGATGAAATTGGCATTACCGGCGCCATTCTCACCAAAATGGACGGCGACTCACGCGGGGGCGCGGCACTATCGGTGCGGCAAATTTCCGGTAAGCCGATTAAATTCATCGGGGTGGGTGAAAAGGTGGAAGCGCTACAGCCTTTTTATCCCGATCGCATGGCGTCGCGAATTCTCGGCATGGGCGATGTGCTCACCCTGGTTGAAAAAGCCCAGGAAGCCGTCGATATTGCCGATGCCGAAAAGCTACAGACCAAGATCCTTGAAGCCAAGTTCGACTTCGACGACTTCCTTAAGCAAACCCGCCTGATGAAAAGCATGGGCTCGCTGGGCGGCATCATGAAAATGATTCCGGGCATGTCAGGCAAAATTTCTGACGATCAGCTGCAGCAGGGGGAGACCCAACTGCGGCGAGTGGAAGCCATGATTAATTCCATGACCCGGGAGGAGCGTAAAAACCCGGAGCTGCTCTCTGGCTCCCCCAGCCGTCGTCGCCGCATCGCTCGCGGTGCTGGCTATCAGGACAAGGATGTGGGCAAGCTAGTCAGCGATTTTCAGAAAATGCGCAGCATGATGCAGCAAATGGGCTCCGGTCAAATGGGCATGCCCGGCATGGGGGGCGGTTTTCCCGGCATGGGCGGCGGCTTTCCTGGCATGGGCGGCGGCTTTCCGGGGATGGGGGGTGGCATGCCGGGCATGGGCGGTGGTCAGCCAGGTTTTCGCGGCTATCCGGGCATGGGCGGCGGCAAAAAGAAAAAGAAGAAGAGCAAGAAAAAGAAAGGCTTTGGCGAACTATAGAAATGCGTTGTGGGTGCTTGGTGCTTGATGGTGAGCAATCGATCGCGCCGGCACCAACCCCCGCAGTTGCAATGCTTTAATCGCCCGGTACACCGTTGCCAGCCCCAGAGATCGGCCCTCAGTCTGTAACTGGGCAAAAATGTCCTGCGCTGTGATTTCGGTTGATGTGCTGTTCAGCAGTTCATACAGCCACTGCTGACCTCGGGTAAGTTTGGCCTTCATTGCAGCAAATTAGAGAATAATAATTTTCTCATTGTGTCGCTTCACGTCATGACTCTCACCGAAATTGCCTCTACACCTCAAGTCGCCGCCGCCTGAACAATGCCGGTCTACTGACAATACGCTGTCTGCTACGGCGACTTTTGGGAGGCTTATGAAACGGTATTGCCAACAAGTGACATCGGCCATCGAAACTCATGTGACTTTAGAGCTACTAAGTTTGTTTTTTTAACCTTCTCTTTATGTCTACTCGGTATACTCTCAACTGAAAAAATGCAGAACAGCATTCAATATCCGAACTTAGAGGGAGATT
>JBCCJU010000238.1:0-7181 GCA_039027715.1 Cyanobacteria bacterium P01_C01_bin.120 | reverse complement strand
CGGATGAGGTGGTTAAAAACGGCTTGCGATACACGTCCAGATCAGCGTCATCGACCTGATAGGGGCCGCCGCCCTCCAACGTGCGATCGACCAGCAGGGGATCTTGGGTCATCATTTCCCCCGCAAGGGGCAACGTCATGCGGCGAATCGCCCCGGGTAGTTTTACCGTCGGTGCGAGTGGGGTGTTGATCACCACTAAGCGCTCGACCCGGTCAGGATTTTGTAGGGCAAACAAGACGCCATATACGCCCATAAATCCCTGGGTAACCAAGTGAACGCGGTCAATCTCTAGGGCGGTTAAGAACTCCCCCAACGCTTTGACAAAAGCCTCGGCGCTGTAGGCAAAATCGCGCTTTTCAGGAAAGCAAGAAAAACCGTGACCAATCCAGTCGGGGGCGATCGCCCGAAACCCCTGTTCGGTCAACTTGGGCGTGACACTACGCCAGCTGTAACTTTGCGACACTAGGCCATGCAACAGTAGCACCGGCAGGCGATCGCGGTTTTCCTGCAGGGGCTGTTCATCGCGATAAAACCACTCCAGCTTGCCCACCTGAATTTTGTTGCCTTCTATCTGCACCATGCTGCCTGCCTCCACCGCGCCAAGTGTCGCTTAGCTTACGGCTTTAGGTGGGGCGATCGCAATGTTCAAGACTTGGTAGGGTGAGATTCAGCGATAATTTTATTGATGCCTGAGTGATATCGCGGCAAATACGACCAAACGGATAAGTTACTTCGAGTCTGAATGATTTACGGTGATTGCTCACAGCCTCTTATTTAGAGCGTCTGTGCCACTCCTTACCGCTTATGGACTACCGAAAATCAGACTGTACTGTAGCAGTGGCAGCTCAAACGATAGACTTAATCCTTAACGAGGCTGTTTCTTGAGGGAGCCGAATGCCCAAAGTCGTTTCGATTCACTCCTATCGAGGAGGAACTGGTAAGTCTAACTTTACAGCGAATCTAGCCGCGACAATTGCTAATCAAGGCTACAGAGTCGGCGTTGTGGATACCGATGTCCCTTCACCCGGCATTCATAATTTGTTTGGCCTGGACCCCGAAGTTACCCATAAAACACTCAACAATTATCTCTGGAACGAGATTCCCATTGAAGAAGCTGCCTACGATGTGACGGCAAAGTTGGGGTTGTCAGGCAACGGACAGATTTTTCTGGTGCCGTCGAGCGTCAAGGCTGATGACATTGCGCGCATTCTGAAGGATGCCTACGATGTCAAGTTGATGAACAGAGGCTTCCAAAGCCTGGTAAAAGCGCTGCAGTTGGACTATCTGCTGATTGATACTCACCCCGGGTTATCCAAGGAAACCTTTTTGTCGATCGCTATTTCCCATGTCCTGCTCTTGATCCTGCGGCCTGACAAACAGGATTATCAAGGCACGGCAGTGACAGTGGATGTCGCTCGAAAAATCAAAGTCAACAAGATGCTTTTAGCCGTTAACAAGGTGCATAGTCAGTTTGATCGAGCGGCCCTAAAGCAAAAAGTCGAAGAAATCTATGCCGAAACGGTCGCTGGCATCTTTCCGCTATCCGAAGATATGACGTTGCTGGCGAGCGAAGGGGTATTTTGTCTCCGGCATCCAGATCACCCCATGAGCCAAGAGTTTCGCCAGGTAGCCCAGCAAATCATTGAGGCTTAACGGTGAAGTTGTGCGGCGGCAGATCACCTCGAATCCTATCGATAACCTCTGTTCCGTCTGCACCAATGTAGTGTTGGACTGCGCTGCTACATGACATTGACTGAGTAAGCACGAATTGCTTTATCAACAGTTACGATAGTTAAAGCATTCTGTAATGCTTGACAGATAAGCATTCTGTCAAATGGATCGCGATGTAAGGGAGGAAGGTTAGTCAGTTGAACCACACTGCTTTCATTAAGGGCGAGACTGGCTATCTGATGAAGATCGCGTTGCTTAGGTAAATATATTCCAGGATTTTCCGGCAGGGGCAATTTACCCAACTGGTATTTGACAATCGCTTCCCAAACCGAAACCGCACTCAGATAAACTTCATTGGATGGATCACGGATAGCATCCCGAAGATCACCTGATAGTCGAGTATCACCACTAATGAACCATAAAAAGATGTGAGTATCTAGCAGAATCCTCATTTCCCCTCAAATGCGTTGAGAAGATCTTCGGGCAAAGGAGCATCGAAATCATTTGGAACAACAAACTCACCTGCACACAAACCAAATGGCCGCAAATGCTTACTACTGGCAATAGGTCTAAGTTCGGCGATAGGTTTTTCAGATCTAACAATGACAAGAGTTTCGCCTGCCTCCACCTGATGAAGATACTTCAAGGGATCACGTTGAATTTCGTCAATAGTTACATTTAGCATCAACCTACCTCGGTGCAAATTTAATGAGCAAACAAGTCTTCAAAACCTATAAGGAATCGTTATGGAATAACTTTGACGATTCCGTGACAAGGGATACCCACCGTCTTGCTTCCAGAAAAAACTTGTAAAAGTTATTTCGTTACCACCCCTAAACAGTTCAAAGACTCTCTAGATAAAGAGTTTTGATTTGAAAAGCAACTTTTCTAGCTTGGTTTAGTGGAATGGGATAGCCAACTGTGTTATACCCTCTATTGGGAACACTTCTCTTCTGAAGAGTTTTCTGTAATTCCCAAACTAGCGATCTCAGCTTTCCTGGTTTGAAAACAAGAATCTCTTGCTCTGGTATCAGGACGAGCCAGTAATCCGCTTGGGAACTCCACCCCCACCCTGGAATCATCTCCTTATCGTTCGAGATAGTTTCAAAGAAAAGATTTCCTGTTCGTTTAGCCGCAAGATCAAACTTGTACTCAATCGTGATGACTGATCCATCTGACCGAGTGACAATTCTATCTATCCCTGCCTGCTGATACTTCATCTCCTCAGAGACATCAATTACTTTGTAGACAGGCTGTAACCATTTGTCTAAAAAAGTTTCTCCTTCTTGTCCAACTTTGCGCTGCGTTTCGAAATTGTACGGTTTAGTTTGCATAGATTTGAGGGATATAGAGTTGGACACCATCATTACCTTCTCGTCGGATTGGAATACCAGCCCATCGTGATACCCAATTCACCAATGCCCGCAAAGAACTCGCCCTGCGAGGGTTAGTGATTCCTCCACAATCACCGAGACTCATCTGAAAAATCACCTCTTGAATTAATTCTTTAGTGAGTTCTTGATCGTCACGAGTTGTTTTCTCAATAATCACTTGAATCGGGTAGAACCCTAGCAATGCCTCTGCAAGAAGACGTTCACGAGTTTCCTGATCATCGTTCTGGGCAATCCTTTTACCTCGATCTGTTAAGACGTAAATGCTTGAAGACTTATTCCCGGCTGCACCTCGACTGGCAAGACCAATCTCCATTACAGGTCGTCCAAGATAATCTCCTCTCCTAGCCAAATCTTTTTCTTTTTTGGCAGTACTACCAAAAACAACACCTAAAGATTTAGATGTGTTGATTCCACTATGAATTAGCTCAACAGTCTTAATGTACTTCTGTGGATCACCGATTTGAGGAATGTAGATGGGCTGTTGTTCGCCTTTACACAGATCTTGATCTAGAGCAGTCTTCCAATCAATTGTGTGAGAGATTTGTTGAAACTCATAAAACCTGATTTCTTTTTTCGGAACGTCAACAGCATAGGTAAGCCGGAAGGTTCTTCCCCTCAGTTCATAAACTAGTCCCGAAACACCAGGCTTGAAGCCAAAACAAGCCCCTTCAACTTCGCCAGTCTGCTTGAGAACTTCTAGAATAGGCGCAAGTTCCTGCTCTACTGCCAGATCACAGAATGTGCTTCTGTCAGAAAGTATTGTCTTAATTTGAGAGTCAAAGTATATGAATTTGAACACTTCAATTAATTCCTTATGCTGCAGTAACTAGGCTTGAATCTCAGAAGGAACAAACAAAATTTTATCTGCATCACCAATCAAGGGTAATGAAAGATGATTCGTGAAGCGAGGTGACACAAATGCTACAACCCGCCTTTTATGAAACGTCAGATAGATACAATCTATTCCACCCAAAAGCCTCTCCCAAGCTTCGGTTAGCTGATCACGAAACTCAGTGAGAGGGATCTCTTCACTGTTCTGAATACTAGGCTCTCCCTCTTCTGAATTGAGAGCATCAATATCTTGAAGTGGAAGCAAAAAAGCTGCAACTTCACCATAGTGAGTGCAGACAATCCTCAAGTTGCCCGACTGAACCTGCCGCCTAAGTTTTGGCAGCTTGATTCTTAATTCGGACATCGGGATTTGCTTAAAACTTTTATTCATGTTTACTTGCTTTTCCCTGCACCTCATAATGGCAACCTACCTTAAAATTGTCAATAGCGTATTACGTTTTTTACATTTTGCGTCCAAGCTGGAGAGCCAGTAAGCGTTGTAGGTTATCTTGCTTTACGTAGGACAGGTGGTTTGAGCTAATGTGTGTTGCGTGCCAACCAGGAATACTTGGGCTGCTGCCCTCACCGATAACCTAGACAGCCCAACAGCTTATTGGAGAGAATCTTTCTGCATAATTACGATGGACTTTAAAGTTTGTTGAAACGCTTATTGGATAAGGGTTTCAATGGCTTGCGATTCCGTTTTTGGGAGGGTGATTATGTGGAATGATTTTAAACACTTCACCAGGGCAGCCTCTTTGAGTTGTTTTCCGGTAGTAGCAACCACTCGCCACGGGATATCACTTTGGAGCTTAGTTGGTTGCAGTGAGGCTAGCTGCCGGGGATGAGTCAGTGACCAGGGTGCCGAGATTTGAATGGGTTGACCGTTGAATCATTTTCTTGCGTTCATCAATGAAGCGGGTCATTTCTAAGGCAAAGTTAGAGTATTGCTGGGCGACGTTAAAGACCGCATCGCCACTCAGCACCACGAGTTCTATATCCTGTAGGGCGATCGCAGAAACCAGGCTCGGTTCATTGGGCAGCAGCGCCATTTCACCTAACAGGTCGCCCGCCTCAAGATACGTAATCACACAGGCACTACCGTCCGGCCCCGGGCTAGAGAGTACCACTTGACCTTTCAGCAAAATCCCCACGCCCTCATCAAAGTCACCCGCTTCAACGATGGTTTCATCAGCGCCGTAATATTTGATCGCCGCCTGCTGGGCTAAGTTGTTGAGTGCCGTTTCATCCAGCACCCGAAAGATCGGCAGAGCGGCGAGAGCAGTCAAGATATTGGGCAGGTCATCCTGGGCGGTAGCGGGGTTGTGCGGCAATACAAACCGTTTTTCAGCTGGTATCGGTAGCTTCAATTGATGGCGTTTGGCGGCGTAATAGACGTTAGTAATGAACTTGCCCTGAATGGTGGACGCATTGGTGAAGTCTGCAATGCAGTACTGCACTTCGTATTCAGCCTGATAATCGCCAAATTTCAGGGGACGGACTTCGGGTTCCGGATCGGGCAGAATGCCCTCGACCGCTAGCGCGGCGGCGCGGAGTACTGGAATCACTCGATTAGGCGGTTCTTCGTTGGAAAACGTAAAGGTGATGCGATCGCCATGGAGCGGATAGAGCAGCGTGTAGTTGTAGATGGTTTCCTGCCCCAACACGCCGTTGGGAATAATCACCACGTCATAGTCTGGGGTTTTGAGCCGTACTGCCCGCCAATTCACTTCTAAAACTTCGCCCTCCACATCATTGATGCGTACCCAGTCGCCAACTTGAAAGGGGGATTCAAAAATGAGCAAAAATCCCGATACGAGGTTGCTCAGAGTATCTTGTAAGGCTAGGGCAATGACTAAAGACCCGACGCCCAAGGCGGCGACCACCTGGCTTAAGTCAACCTGCCACACCGTCGCTAATAGGTAGGCGGCAATGCCCAGAATTACCCCTACCCGAGCGACTTGAAACAGTAAGTTGGGGACATTGATTTGCCAGTCATACTGGCGATCGCCCGGCACTAACAGGCCATTGATCAGGGTAATCAGACTGTAGACGACCGCTACGCCGAGGCTGGTAGAAATGATTTGAATGACGATATCGTCGGCTGGCACCTGAAACAGCTCGAGCGTTACCAACAAAATGGCCAGCGGCGGCAAGACCCAGACGCGGATGCTATGAAACATCGCTGCCAACGGGTGACTCCGAGACCGCAAACGCGAGACCAGCTCGCCCAGACCAATAGAACTGATGGGAAAGACCGCCAGTAAAATCCAAGCCCAAGTGATTTGTATTGATTCCATAGCAGTATTCACAGTGTGTTGGCGTTAGTTTGGGCAAACTCAAAGGCTTAAGAATCGAACGAGTCAATGCCGAGTTCTCCAGCTAGATCATCGAGAATGGATGAAGAAGAAGTCGTAGTTGATGGCGCTGTCGCTGGCACGGGCACCTCCTCAGATTCTTCAGCGGCTGATGTTTTAGCACCGTTCTCTGCCATTTCTGTGGACGGCAGTATAGTTTTGGCTGCCACAGGCGATGACTCATCAACTAAATCGCTTGTGAGTTCTCCAATTAAGTCTGTCAGCGCACCTTTGCGTAGTATCCAAGTGTCAATTTTGGAGCGATTCTCTAGGGCTAGACCGTCTCCAGGTTGAAAGTCGTAAAATCCCTGGAGGCGATCGCGAACCAATGGCGTCGTAATGATGAGATTGCTCTCTGGCGTATCAATCAGACTGCTCGCGATCACGACTGGTTCGCCGAGTAGGTCATAGCTCAACTGTTGAGTGCCCAACACCGCCGTTTCGACCGTCCCGGTGTGAATCCCAATTCTCAGACTCAGGCGGGTTTGATGACGACTGTTAAACGTCCGGATCAGATCCAGCAGATTCAGCGCGAAATCAAGCATGCGCTTTTCATGGTCGAGCCGAGGTTTGGTTAAGCCACAGGTGGCAATATAGCGATCGCTGGCAAACTTAAAGGGTTCGACATCACTGCGTCGGGCGGCCTGGTTAAAGGTACTCAACAACTCTGTTAACGGTTGAGTGAGGGGGCCAGACGTTTCCGACTCTGACAGTTGCCACAGACCCACAACTTTGGCAAACAAGACCGTTACCTGCTGGGTTTGAGTCGCAATTAAAGACTCTTTCTTGGTCAGGCGCTCAAGAATTTCACTCGGCAAAAATCGCTGCAAAATATCCTGAGTATCCTGATATTGCTGTTCAACCTGGTTAATTTGCTGGCGCATGCGCTGCACCACTGTATTGAAAATGCTAGCCAACTCGCTGAATT
>JBCCJU010000237.1:0-7189 GCA_039027715.1 Cyanobacteria bacterium P01_C01_bin.120 | reverse complement strand
CGCTCGGCCCCGCCCGAAGTGCAGCAACAGCTAGCGGCAGCCGGCTTAATTCCCCACGTGCCTAAAACTGGCCAGACAGCAGAAGACGTTCTGGCAAATGCTATACCGTTGCCGACGCCGTCGCCATCTAAGTCGAAGAAGTCGGCCAAAAAAGCTATCGAGCGGTCCAAAGACGCGCTCTATGTCCTCGATGTTGACCTCATTACGGGTCCCGTCACCGAGCAGTTTGTGAAAAAGCACCCCCAGATATTACGCACCGTTGAAATCAAGGGGTCACAGACCCTAGAAAAATTACATCGGGTGATCTTTGCCGCCTTCGATCGCGAGGAAGAGCACCTATACGAATTTCAAGTTGGCGGCGATGGACCTGACGACCCAGACTGCCAGCGTTACGGTCTCAGTTTGGGAGAAGAACTGGAATATGCCGGCGATACGACTAAAACTTCCCTGAATTCCCTCAACCTGGTTCCCGAAGAAAGATTTGGCTACACCTTTGATTTCGGTGATGACTGGTGGCACGTCTTAGAAGTCAAAGCCATTCACGACAAAGCCCCCAAAGGTAAGTATCCCAAAATCACCCATCGTGTTGGCGACAGTCCGCCCCAGTACGCGGATTTTGATTAGGACAAATCCCCGCCAGCACAATCTCACTTTCTTGTAGGGAAACGCAATTGTGTACAAAGCGGTTGGGCTTTTGGATGGTTTTGCAGGGCGGATGCAACCATGTCCCTCCCAAAAACATTTTGACTTTAATGATGATGCGTCTTAAGGGGTGGTTGTAGTCGGTGCCACCTCGGACACGGAAAAGTCAGCAAAATCAATATGGACATCGTGGGGCGTCGACCACGAGGCATCGCCGCCGCCAAAGAAAGTTGAGAAGAAAAGCCCATCAATTTTCAGGTCGTCAGTAGTGCGAAACTGGAGGCTATTTTGACTAATCACCTGCTGGCCATCCACCCAAATTCGGGCTTGGCCATTCTGCTGATCGGGATCGTTCAAGACAATTTCCTGCTCTATGCGGTGCCACACTCCGGGTTGAAAAGTCCAGGCACCTCGCTCAATGGAAGTCCCGTATCTTTCGCTCGTTGGCAAATAGGCATAAAGTTCGCCCTCGCCATCACGTCGCCACATCAGGCGCGTGGAAAAACCGTCCGTACCGTCGGGAATATCACCGCCGCTGTTGCCGACACCGCCGTATAGCCCAGGCAGTTTACCCCCTTTCACAAAATCAAAATTAGCGGCAAATCGCACCGCATAGCTTAGCCGCAGCGCCGTCTGAGGGGGCAAATCTAAATCTGCATAAAACTGACCACCTCCCAAAGGCACTCCCTGCCGCCGAGAAACTGACGGACTTGCTGAGCCCGCTGGGTAATATACCCGCAAAATTGCCGGAAAGGGTCCCGTTTCAACTGTTCGCACTGTCAAATTCTCTAGTCCCCAAGCGCCAGAGTCTTGGGCGCCCCAGCCCTGCATCCAGTCGGCTGCCAAGAAGTCTCCCTGCCAGAGCACCACTTCATTGGCCGATGCCTCGGACGACACAGACGAGGCGGAAGGAGATAAGGTAACGCTGGTGGCAGAGCAATTACTCAACAACAGCAGGCCCAAACTTAAACTACTTACCCAACGCATCATGGTTGTTGTCCAAATATGCTGATGTTTTTTTGGTTGCTGACATTGCCTAACTGGCGATGCCTGGCATCCCGTCGCGCGCGGGCCAAATGCTCGCATAACCACCTTGACGGAGCGGCGATCGCCAGATGTTCCCCGGAAGAAGCAATAGACTACAGCGTCGATTCTCGGCTGGACAGGCCCTCCGCTTCTAACTGAGGCTCACCAGGCTGATCATCCTCAGCCGCAGGGGTTGGGTTGTTGTCAGCAAAGTACTCGACTCTGATATTGCCAGTTTGATGCATTACCAATGGTTGGCGGGTGCCGGCTTCGACAGCTAAATGGGTGAGGGTGCCCGTCTCGACGTTGTCAACCAAGATGCCGTCCAAAGCCGGCTGACGAGCGATCGCCCCATTGCCAACTGCCAACCGCAGGGTAAAACCACTTAAGCGCACGTTCTGGAGTTTGTCAGCGATCGCGGTCGGTTTCTGGGCTGCCGCACTTGCCACTAATTGGGAAGACTCCGGTCGAATTCTGATGACGGCATCGGCAGTTTCCCCGCCAAAATGAGCCTGCAAAATCGTGCGTCCAGTTCCCTTCCCCTTAATCATCACGTTACTGCGCTCAATGTGTAGAGGCGCCAGCAGATCAAGTTCCCCAATGGGCAAATTGACGACAATATCAGTCTGCGGTGGGAGATCAGCCAGCAGCGCATTGATGGCAGCGGCGTCATCCTTGCCGTCGCTGGGCTGGATGCCATGCTCCAGGGCGTCGATTTGCAGCACCGACTGTTGTGAAGCAGCATAGCTCAATCGCCAGCCCTGCAAATCCCAACCGGGATTAAGGGTGCCCGCAAACCAGCTGAGGAAAATGCCGAAGCAAAACAGTTGAGTGGCCAACAGAAAGCGCGCCGTACTCCGTTTTGCCACTCGTTCAAACCCAGTCCCTGCCGCTGAGATACTCTGATTACCGCGATTGGACCACTTTTGCTGCGCTAGGTTCATCTGAGTCCAGATTTTGATCAGCGATGAACTCCATTGGGACACCAGCAGCAGGGGAAAGTGAATAGGTTTGATTTCCGACATCCGTCCCCAAAAAATGAGGCCAAGCATCAGCGGACGGCTGAAGCATAGCCAAGAGATTACGACCATAGCCCCTAGCCAATTGCCCTGCAGCAGCGTCACCAATAAAAAGCCAGGAGTAATCAAACAGGTCCAGTAGCTGATGCGCTGGTCTATCAGGCTGTACCAAATGAACCATCCCGTGGTTTTGGGACCCAGCGCCAGCGCTCGGCTACTGTTGCGCAGCATGTTGCCATACCAGCGGCGCATATTGTTGTAAGCGCGATCAGTGACAGAACCCGAGACGGTTTCGATGGAATAGACGATCGCATCCGGCACATACAGCATGTCGTAGCGATGGCGAAGCAGCCAGTACCAGGTACTTTTGTCGTCTCCTGAGAGAAATTTGAAGCGGCCCCACAGCCAATCTTCCAGAGAATCGTGCTCTAGCTGATCGGCAAAGGATGGCGCCAGCGCCGCTTCGGCTCGAAACAGGGAAAACCGCCCCGTCAAACACATCACTTTGTTAGACAAACTATCCGAGCACATCTGCGAATGCCGTTGAGCAAATCGCATATGAAACCATTCTGAAAATAGGTATGAACCCTTAACGACAGGGATTTCGTCTGTCGTCAGGGCCCCCATCTGAGGAAACAGGCGGAAAAACGGCAGGCAGCGGCGCAGGGTACCAGGCCCCAACTCCGAATCACCATCCATCAGCGCAATCACCGAGTCAGCTGGCAGATTTAACTTAGCCAGTTCTCTGAGGCCATCGGCCATCGCCTTACGCTTGCCATCTTTTTGCGTCATCCAAATGACCCGCATGCGTTTGAGGCCGGGATCTTCGGCTTCCAAAATGCTGCGGACAAACGCATTTTCTTCGTCACTGCTGCTGTTTACCAATACGGTGATGGGGTGGGGTGCTAAGGTTTTGGCTTCTTGGGCGATCGCCCGAAAAACCCGTTCAGAAATCCAAGGTTCCTCTTTATAAGTCGGCACTAAAAAGCAAACATGCGGTAACACGTCAACGGGAATGCTATCCGCTGTTCGGCGCCAGCGAGGAAACACCCAGTGGAGATAGATCCGGGCGCGCATCATGCGCACCAAAAACCATGACCAGCGCCATATCCCAATCAGGCCCAGACTAACTAAACCAAAGATATTCCAAATTGCCAGTTGACCAGGATTTTGCAAAAAGTAGAGCCCCAGAAAACCACAAACTACCAGGGCTAGAAAAATAATCCTGTTGAGATGGGCGGTAACGGTTTTGGGCGGGCGGGAAGCTGTCGGCAGTGTCATCCTTTTCCTCACGTGATTCAGAACAGTTCAAACACAAACGGGCGGTGCGGTCCGGTGGCTAATGTCAATACCCTGAGGCGGTGCCTGATAGGACAACATGAAGTGGACCTAACTTGACCTGAGCGATTGCTGAGGTTTAAGTCGAATCCGCTTAAGCTATGGGAGAAATAGTTGCAGCGCTGGCTAGCGATTACCAAACCAGCGCATGCCAAACGTGAGCTGGGCAGATTGGCCTACGCCACAAAATTGATACGAGACTGATTGTTCCGGCGTTGGTGGAATTCGCACTCGCACTCGGGCTAACGGCTGCCCCGCCAATTCAGGGGGAACCGCGGGAAGAAGGGCTTCAGTTCTGGCCTGGGTGAGTTTCCCCTGACTGATGGCCTCAATTACCTCCACTTCGCCCACAGCAGTGTCGCTACTGTTAGCTAATTTGACTCGGACGGGTTGGTCAGCCTGAATGCGGTTAGCCCGTTCGGCATCTACCAACGCTTCGACCCAGAGGTCATTACAGTTGAGCAGCGACACCAAAGTTGCTGGACGGTTGACCTGTTCGCCGGCATCGTGGGCGGTGCTGTAAATAACGCCGTCGAAGGGCGCCTTCACCTCTAAAGCTCGGTCCTCGCCATAACGGTCTTGGAATTGATCGAGGCGACCTTCCTCATCTCGTAATTTCATTTCTAGATTGCTGATGAGGCTGACCTGCTCTTGAATTGTCTGCCTGAGGCGACGCTGTTGGCTTGGCAAATTGTCCGGCCCAACGGATGTCATGGCCTTTTGATCGACAGCATTACGGGTAGCCATTGCCGATTCGCGCTCTGCAGTTGCGGCTCTCACCGCAGCCTGGGCTGATTCCCAGTCGGCCTTTAACTGTTCTACCTGCTGTTGAGAAACTGCCCCTTGCGCTAGCAACTGTTGAAAGCGCTGATGGTCAGAGCGGGCCGCTTTTTCTGCCGCAATCGCCGCATCCAGCTCAGCCTGATAGCGGTTGATGTCTTCCGCTGCGATCGCTGAACTAGTCGTTTCCAAAATCTGGCTCTGGGTGGTTAGGTTCTCCAACTGTTGAGTTGTGAACTCCAGAGTCTGAAGAGCCGTGTTCAACTCGCCCTGATAAGCGGCAACAGTCCGCTGAGACTGCACCAAATCAGTATCGTCCTGCGGCAAAGGTTCAAGGCGGACAAGCACCTGCCCCAACTGCACCGGGGCACCGGAAATCGCATAGAAGTCTTGAATGGTGCCATCAACCGGCGCTTGCAAACGCACAGTGCGGCCATTTACCAAACCACTTTCCACGGTCATATGACTTAAACGGTAGGCAATTGACCCCAATCCTACGGCCGTTGCTGACAGGCCCAAAAAAATGCAGGCACCGGCGATCGCTAAACGCCTCCAAGGCCTGGGTTTAGGATACGGCTGCGGTAGAGTTTGAGGCAGGTCATCGGGTAAAGATAGTGGTTTAGTCCGAAGATCACGTTCAATAGGTCTAATCATAACTAAACTGCCTAGCTCAGCAATAAAATGTTCAGCAATACAAAGAACAACTAGAAAAGTGAAAATAGAGTTTTGGATAATCCAAAATTCTCGCCATCCAAGATGAATTAGACCAAGCCCAATATTTTCACCAAAAAATATCTGTCTAAAAGCAGATTCAACTCGAAAATATTGTTGGTGGCTGCAGAAAATGAATTTATAAGCCAACAAAATCTCAAATTCAGATTGAGCATTTCCCCTAAAAGCCTTACCAGAAGGATGCTCATTCAAAGAAATTTTGCCATGAAATTCTAAAATAGCCGATACAAAAACAGTTAGATATTTAACTGCTCTGGCCTTCCGAGACTTCTACTCGTCGCGACTCTTGAGAGTCTATAACCGATTACATATCTAGCGACTGCAATGACCCTGCCTTCGTTAAATTTACTGAATCTATGAATTGAGCTATATAAATTTGATGCTAATTAGTTGTAAATTCACGTAGAGTACAACTATGTAAAGCTTATGTAATTAATGCGAATTCTGGGGATAATCTCACTTATCTAAATATGAGGAAATTGTCATTTACTTCCGCAGGTGAGATTTGATAGCACTGTAGATTTTATGTTTTTCTTAGTCTTAGCTTTTCAACAGCTCGCTCAGATTGATCAACGAGACAATAAAAAATATTATTAGGTAAAAAACATGTGGACGCCAACAATTCTATCCGCCCTCTAGCTATAAAGATTACAGCAGAAAGAAACTATCAAAAACATCAAATTCTCTTATCCTATGACGTGCAAGTAACTGAGCTCGATTAGCGTCATGGTATCATCGAATACATCGAAATTTATAATTACAAACATTTTTGCTTTGGTGATATCTGACATTATGCTTCTCTTGCAGGCAAGATGCCAGCACTAAAAAACTTTGATGAACTTGTGAATATAAGATATTTCCAACAACATCCAAAGTGTGATGAACTCAGCAGCGGATGCTTTAGAAATGGGTCAAAGCTGCCTGATTACGCTGCTTTGAGGCTGACGCATCAAGGGAGAGAAGTAGAGTTGGACGGTTCAATCAGTGCATATCGAAGCTATTTAATTCACCATTGAGGCACATCATCAATCAATAACAGAAGCCTGATGGGATAAGCACTACTGTGCTCGTTGGCTTCATAAGCTAAAAGCTGAAATTGGCGCTGTCGAAGTCATAGATAGTTTAACGATGACAGTTTTAATTTGACTCCGTTTTTATCTCGTACCTATCTAGGCGGTCACTCACTACCGATTTAGTCGTATATCTTTGGCAGTATTGTGCAAACCATTTCCGACTTTTCGGCCTTACTGGTTAGTGAGGATGTGTCATCATATAAATACGGTAAAGAAGCGATTTTTCGAAGTTAGCGCCAAAAATAGCAAGATTAATTTGTGCCTAAATATACCGATTTTTCGTCAGCAGAAAGACTGATCGAAATCTTGAGTTAATCGATTGTTCCGTACATGGTCTTACGATTGTTTGACTAATAGAGGTTAGGCTGCTTTGGTTAATTTTGAGTAGCTGTTTGGGCAGTGTGGCGACTCTTTCACCGGGCAAATTATATCGGAGGGCTCAGTACAAGGACAAAAGTTGAAGTGCCTGGTTGAATTCAGAGCGCCGCAGGGAGAAGTCGGAGAAGGTGCGCCGTAGAAAGTCACAGCCATAGCGAAATAAACTCTTTGCTCTGCGCCCGTGGGCTTTCAGTGGAATGG
>JBCCJU010000236.1:0-7268 GCA_039027715.1 Cyanobacteria bacterium P01_C01_bin.120 | reverse complement strand
GGTGGGATACGAAAGCCCTTCGCAGTTCAGCCGCGAATACTCTCGCATGTTTGGCGCCCCGCCCATTCAGGATGTTCAGCGGTTACGGATAGCCTGAGCAGCCTCATCTGTTATGGTTCACATCCCAAAAGCGGCAAAGCGGTTATGAGTATGCCATATAGTTCTGTCACAAAAACAAAATTAGGATCGGTAGAGATATTTCCAGTGACCAGAATTTATTTATGCAACAAAGCCAGTAGATTTTGCTCGCAGGCTCTTGGGTGAAGCTATTAGTCTCACCGAGTTGAGTCCTTCAAAACTTTCGCATGTTGGACTAGATGATTTAGTAGTTAAGGGTTAAATGACAGTTATGCCTGATTTTGCAACGCTAGGACTGTTTATTAGCGCGGCCTTTGTTCTTGCAGTAACGCCAGGGCCGGGAATCGTCTATGTAATGACACGAAGTCTAAAAGGCGGCAAATCTGAAGGGTTGGCCTCAGCGATGGGAACGTCTTTAGGAGGGCTATTCCACGTAGTTGCTGCCGCTTTAGGCGTTTCAGTTATGCTGGCGACTTCGGCTATCGCCTTCAGCTTTGTCAAGTATTTGGGAGCAGCCTATTTGATTTTTCTAGGCATTAGAACAATTACAAGCCAAGACTTATTGGCGGATAAGGGCAAAATCTCTGTTGTCGGATATCGACAAGCATTTTTCCAAGGCATTACTGTCGAGGTCTTAAATCCTAAAACGGCGTTATTCTTTTTGGCGTTTATCCCGCAATTTGTTGATCCAGCCGGTGTTGTGTTTGTCCAGTTTCTAATATTGGGCTGTGTCTCTGTCGGGCTAAACACAATGGCAGATTTAGTCGTTATTGCATTGGCCGGTCCGATGGGTGAGCGCTTGCAAAAGAGTCCCCGGTTAAGAAGACGTCAACGGATAATGACCGGAGTCGGCTTAATTTCGCTGGGGGGATATGTAGCGTTTGCTGGTGCCGGAGATTCATAGAGTCGCAGCATTTGATGTGGGCACGACTTGTTCGACCGTCACTAATATTCGATCGCCACCAAGGAACTCAGGTAGCAATGTTTTGGGGGCAGTTGTCCCTTCAAACGTGACTATCGGCGATCGCTGAGCATCACTGTCGAAAATGTTTCAGCCACCGTCCTGCGCTTGGCGCAGTGGCAGAATTCGATTAAGTCTAGCAAACACCCAAAATCGGGCCTTAGCCGCTGGTGATTCTGCAAACGACAACGCGGTATCTTCCAGAGTTTTGTCTGATACGGTAGATCGCTAATACTGCCGATAATGCTCCGCCCAGGACTCAACAATAAAGCACTCGGTAAAGCGGTTGGCGATCGCCGTATCCTGCCAGAGCTCCCACCGCATCGCTCCGTCCCGCTCCCGAGCCTGACGCAATTGATGCATCGACTCGACAAATGCTGGCAATGCTGGGGGGCAATGTCATATTCCAGCACAACAGATAATCGAGGGAGAAAATTCCTGAACCTAAAAACACCAACAGCAAAGCAATGGCTAAATACAGCAGAGAATTGTCGTAGGACTCACCGGAGGCATCGGGTGCGGCTTTGACAAAGGGAGTCCCGTGGATCAAATGAAGCGTTAACGCTATTCCCATTGCCCCGGCCAGACCAAGAGCTGCCAAGGGTGTCAAGAATCCAACCATTATGGCAACGCTGCCGCCGAATATTGTGAATGCCCCCATGGCCTGCAATAAAGGCGGAAAACCCGACGACTGCTCCTCGCGATCCATCCAGTTCAGGGGGTTTTTGACCATGGGCAGACTGTAGCTGATGAGGATGGCGCCCCAAATCAGCCGGAGGCCCAACAGAACCCACGCGATCGCTCCACCGAGAAAAGCTGGCAGATATTGAGTCAAGTTTGGCACCAACATAAGCACGGATTCCTCAGCTAACGAATCACTTGAGCAACGTCATATAAACCATGTTCATTCACCGCATAGTCCTGCCAATAGTTGGTTTCTGGGTCGAAACCGGCCTTTTGTCCAAGGGACTCAAAATCGTCGCGGCTATTCCACCGAGCCAGCAAAGCAATGGTCGATTCGTCGGTACTGGGACACATTGCCGCCCACTGCAGGCCCGGAATCATTTCCAATACGCCGGGCATCATTTGGCTGATAACCATCGCCAGTTCAGGCTGCGCTTTGTCGGGCTTCATCTTGAATTGGCTAAACATCACGATGTCCCCCTGCTGAAATTTGGGCGACGCTGAACGAGTCTCGGTATGCTGTACCTGACAGGCAAAGGACTGGGCCGACTGCCCCGCCGGAATGCTTAGTACGTGCTCTTTAGCATAGGATTCAAAACTGGTGAGGTCTTTGCCATTCCACTGCGACAGCGCAATGACCTGATTCTTATCCTGGGCTTTGAGAATGGCAGAGTCCTGGAATCCAGGAACGTCAGAGAACGTGGAGGCTTCCGCCTGGGAAACTGCTGATAGAATTTCCGATTGGGTTTCCGAATTGGTCGGATAGACGGTCACGACATTGACCACATCGGGTGTTTTATCAAGAGAAATCGCCGCCTGAGCCATTTGGGGCAGCCCTCCGAGCACACTCAAAACAGCCAGAATAACGACTGCAGCCCGAGTCAACTGACGAGTCAACAACCTGAGCATGGTGATTTGACCTCTTGAACATAGTAGAATTCGAACCGTTGTCAAATTGATCTAAGAGCGCTTGTTCGAATGAAAATAGCGTATTCAAAGTGGTCTGTTCTGGCTTGTCAATTCTTGTGATTCGAGAGTACATTCTTGCCCTCTACCGCATCTGCTACCGATACTCTCTAGGCGAGATTCCTATCGTTTTGCGAAACTGGCGGACCAAACGACTGGATTAGACTTAATCAAAAACAGTGGAACCCTTACTGCACAGGGTTTTCAAGAATCTAACAAAGCCAGTCTAAAGTCTTTACCAGATAAGCATTTGAGGTCATTTCACCCCTTTTATGACCGATAAGGTCTATTAAAGCGATGGCTGGCCACAATTTGCAGAAAACAGGCTATTATTTATTTAGCCAGCTAAATAAGTTGATTGGTACAGTATCGTGTCCACACCGGCGCAGTCCATGTCAGACACCATCAGTTACCTGATGGTAAAAGTTTGTAGAGCTCATCGCTGCCTAGCTGGAGCCTTACTCGCTGACTACGGCCTTCACGTTGGACAAGAAGTGCTATTAATGCACCTGTGGGAATATGACGGGCGACCTCAGTCTGAACTAGTAGATTTGATGGCAATTGAACCACCAACGCTTACTAGAATGTTGAATCGTCTGGAAAAATCTGGTCTTTTAGAACGACACCGAGATCAGATCGATGCACGGGTTTGTCGTATCTATCTAACTGAGGCTGGCTGGGCGCTAAAGGAGCCGATTCAACGAATATGGCGAGAGTTGGAAGCTAGGACGATGGCCAATCTCGCGATTGAAGAACGGGTCCTACTGCGAAGGTTGCTTATACAAGTGCGCAGGAATTTAGAGTAATTAAGCCAGCCCACCAGTAGGTTAATTAGCAATGCTCCAGCATTTAATTAGCCAGCTAATTTCTTTATTTATTTAGCTGGCTAATTAAATAAAACTCTTAATTGATGAGGAGGTATTCGCAACTACATCTCACTAATCTCGATAGCCTGCCCTCTGATCCGCAGGCGGTTATTTATTTAGCTGGCTAAGCAAATAAACCCTTGATTGATGAGAGAGGTATTTTCAATTGGATCTCACTAATATTGATGCCCTGCCTTCTGACCTGCGGGCGGTTGCTGTGGTTCAACAAGCGATCGCAGGTCAGGTGATTTTTCAGCAGGGGGAAGCGGCAGCTTCGTTTTTTATTGTCAGAAATGGGCGCGTCAAGTTAGAGCGCTATACCGATGAAGGGCGCATGGTGACGCTGCAAGTAGCGCGGCCAGGTGAAGGGGTCGGTGTGGTTGGTCTGATTTCAGACACCTACTCCAGTGCTGCGATCGCAGAAGTGTCTTCCCAGCTCATCCGCTATCCTAAAACGGCCCTCATGAATGCATTGCCAAGACATCCAGCTTTGGCGGAAACCTTGTTGACCATGTTGTTGCAAATCATACATTCCTTAGAGATTCGCTTAGAACTGCGCGATATCCGAGCATCCCATCAGCGTGTGCTGAGATATCTGCGCTATCAAGTTCAGGACTCTGATCAGAACATCATCACCTTTGATCGTCCCCTCAAAGAGATTGCGACAGATTTGGGATTCACCCCTGAAACGCTCTCACGAGCCTTGACTCGGCTAGAGCAGGCGGGCGTGATTTCACGCCAGGATAGACAGATTGCTTTACATCCATCCTCAACAGCTTGATTTCGATCAAGGAACTGTACAGCTGATTAGGCTAAAATCTGCACGCTATCGACAGTAAAGACATTTAAGCAACCAGTCTAAATTGCCATCATCAGTGTGACTTTAGTCAAAATTCCTGCATAATCTCGGCGCATGCGGTTGAGCACTGTTGCCCCGGTTAGATTTCAGTTCATTAGGGAGCGTGATCGCCATGCCCCATGCCGCTGCCCCCCTTACCCCCATCACTCGCATGCCAGAGCTGACCCAGCTTAAAGGCTGGCTAGCCGATGGCGCACTGCAGTCAATCGGGTGGCGTGTGGAACATGTCGTGCTGCCCCCCGATGCGATTGTGCTGCCCCCGCTTGCAGATCATACTCTGGGCTTTTGGCTCCGGGCTCAAGGCGATCGCAGCCTCCGGTTTGCCGGACAAGCCAAGAGGCAAGGCCCATGGGAAAATCACTTCTTTCTATTGCCGCAGGGCATCCCATCTGAATTGGCCTGGAACGGCCAAGCCGAAGCTGTGCTGGTGAGTCTGAGTCCGGCGGTGCTACAGCAGACGCTCCTGCAGATAGACTGCCTGCCTCCCGAACAGCTGGTGTTAAAGCCACTGCTGCTGGCCCAAGACAAACAAATCACTCGATTCATCGCCTGCCTGCTGAGTGAAATTCGCACTGGGGACTGGGGGAGTTCTCTCTGTGGTGAATCCTTGATGACGAGTTTCGCGGTGCATCTGCTGCGTCACTACTGCACTACCCCGATTCAGATTCATTCCACCAACGGCGGCCTGTCGCGCGATCGCCTGCGTCAAGCCTTAGAGGTGATCCACGCTTCCCTTGATCAGCCTCTCCGGTTGGATCAAATTGCCGACGCCCTGGGGCTCGATGTGTATTACTTTAGTCGCTTGTTTCACCAGTCAATGGGGGTGACCCCCTATCAATATGTGCTGCGGCAGCGGGTAGAAAAAGCCAAAAAACTGCTGAGAAATCGTCAGCTGAGCATTACTGAAATTGCCCTAGAGTGCGGATTTACAAGTTCCAGTCACCTAGCCCGTCGCTTTCGCAAGCTGGTGGGGGTATCGCCCAAAGCTTATAGACAGCAGGTGAGATAACGCTAGTGAGAAATTCTCAGCTTTCTCATTTTGCCGTTAAGAGCGACTCACTTAGCTATCAGAAACGCCTTACCCTAGCCCCTGATGATAGGACTCAAGTTGATTTGTTGATTGAGTCTTGACGGAGCTGAAATCATGATAAGACTTGGCTTGATGTTAACGGCTTTGGCCTCTACCTTTGCCATCACCCCTTATGTTGACGCTGCCCCCGCAGCCGATAACCTCAACCTGATTACTCTTAAGCCTGAAATTATCAGTATTGACCTGATGCCATCTAACACCTCAGAAGCAAACTCACTGACAGCCAGCGAATCTCCGCCCGCTGATGTCGAGGCGAGCCGCCGTGAGCTGCTTGACCAGGCTGCTAGCGAGTTGAATCCACAACTGCCTGAAAATTCGTCAGAAGCTGCCAGGCCAGAACTTGTCATCATCGAATTTTGACGGGTAGTGTGTAGGGTTTTGCCGCAAACCCTCGATGTTCTTAGAGGTCAGAAATGTGGCTTAAAAACACAAGAATCGGTACGACTTGAGCTTTCGAGCTTTGGCAATGTGGAGCAAAGTTAAAATTTTCATCAGTTGAGCAGAGTCGATTGGGCCGCTGATAGCTCCGGGTGAATGCCGACTTACACGCTCAGTCAAGCGGACAACGCTGAAAGAGTTTTCCACCAACTTTTATCAGGATGACAAAAGCAATCTCGATCCTGGTATGCGATCGCCAATCATAGAAAATTAGAAGGCAGTCCTACAGCCTTGGCATTTGTGGTTCTGTTTGCCGTTGTGAATCTTGCCGTTTTTGACAATTTGCTGAGAATGGCAGGTGGGTCAAGTGGGGAATCGAGAAGACATTCAGAGGGGGCAGATGGCGACAGGATGACAGTTATCAATCTGAGACGGGCGATCGCATCGGCTGAGCGCCAGAGGTCCTTACCTTTTAAGGACTACCGAAAATATGACGTTGATGCGTAAAATTGCTCTCAATCTGCTCTCCAAAGAGTCCTCTGTCAAAGTCGGCAAAAAGGCCAAGCGCCTCAAAGTCAGATTGGGAAATAATTACCTGCTCAAAGTTCTCACCTCTTGAGTCTGCGTTTTCCCTGAAGGAGGTGCCAGGAGACTTTACAACCAGGCGCTGGAAGCACAGATTTCCGACTAAAGCGACCTGTTTAATCTCGCCTGAAGTGGGTTGCGATCCAGTATCCTGCTACTCCTGGCAGAAAATGGGGCTGGGGCCGCGATCGCCAGCTTGCTGACAGGTGCAAAGTCCGTCTTCTAGTTCTCAAAATCGCAAGAATGTACTGCTTTATCGCAAGAATGGAGGCGACTTCTGCCAGCTTTTTGCCTAACCTAGAATTACCTTAATTAAGAATTTTCTGATTAAACTAGAGCTTTTCTTTGATTACTTTGGCAAGGGTTTTAGGCACCCTTGCTGTTTTAACGAGGCAGTCGTCTAACTTCCGATATTGACCGACTGAAAGAAGAGGGGTTTTGACAAGTCGTTTTAATAAGGCCTTTGTCGTATCGCCAGTTGTTGAGCTGCCCCGCCCCATGCCACCTCATCTCTTCTTAGTCAGCATCGAAGCCGACCTCTCTAAATCCCTCGAAAGGATTTTGCTGGCGCAGGGCTATCGAGTCAGTCAGTCCGCTGAAATTTCCGAGCTGTCGGAAGTGCGACAGGTGCGCCCCGACTTGCTAATTATGGCGCTGCCTGAAAATAAAGATGCTGATTTGGCCCCCTGTCGACGACTGTCCGCTTCCCTGGATGCCGTCCCTATCATGCTGCTGGGACGGGACAACCATGATGATCGCGTTGCCAGCCTCAACATTTGTGCGAACGACTACTTACCCGTG
>JBCCJU010000235.1:0-7332 GCA_039027715.1 Cyanobacteria bacterium P01_C01_bin.120 | reverse complement strand
CTTGCGATCAAGCAGCACAATCATGGCGATGGTGGAGGTAATGTTGACGCCCACGGTCGCCAGCACCAAGCCGGGAGCGCCAAACCAGCGGATAAAAAAGTAGTCCAGCACCACGTTCAGGCCGATATTCACCAAACTGATGCGGAACGGAGTCTGGCCGTCGCCCAGCGCATAATAGACCCGCACCAGCACATCTCGCGCTAGGTAGACAAACATGCCGACACCGTAGGCCACCAGCACCGCCGTGACCACTTCCGCCGCAGCTAGGTCAAACGCGCCGCGCTCATAAATCACCTGCACGATGGGCAGCGCCAGGGTCATGATCAGCACCCCCAGCGGCAGCATCGTTAGCGCTACCATCATTAGGCTTTGGCGAATGCGATCTTTGAGTTCGGGCCAGTCTTCGGGGTCAGCGAGGCGGGCGAAGATGGGCAAAAACGGCACCAAAATGACATTGGAGATAATGCCCAGCGGCGTTTGCACCAGCAGATTGGCGTAACCCAGCGCCGCTGCCGTGCCGGGGATATAGGAGGCAAAAAACAGATCGGTAAAGACATTAATCTGCATCATGCCCGATGAAAAAGTGGCCGGGGCGAGAATTTTGAAAACCTGCCGCACACCGGGATCGCGCCAGTTAAACCGTAGCCGCAGCCGTCCCAAGCGCGATCGCCACAGAGCCGGTAGCTGCACCAGCCACTGCATCACGGCACCGAGCAGCGTCGTCCCTGCCAGCACCATGCCCCCCAACATAAAGTAGTCGGGCTGGGTAATCTGGTTGCCGATCGCCACATACAGCAGTCCCAAGCCAGCAATCACCGCCACGCTGGAAAACATCGGACTCACAGACGGCAGCCAGTACTGATCGTCCGCATTCAGCGTGCCAAAGCCAATGCCGATCAGTCCGGCAAAGATGGCCATCGGCGCCATAATCTGCAGTTGTCGAATGGCGATCGCCCGGGCAAGCGGCTCGGTATCGCTCAATCCCTGGGCGATAAAGTCAATCATGGGTGCGGCGAACACGGCCATGGCCAGCGCTACTCCCACCAACACCACCGTCACGAGGGTGCTGATCGATTCCACCAGGGGACCAATTTCCTCGCGATCGCGCTTGGCCACAACGCTGACAATGGCGCTATGAAACGGGCCGTTGATGCCCCCCAGCAGGACTAACAAAAAACCGGGAATCACGTAGGCAAAGTTGTAGGCGTCGGCCACCGGCCCCACCGCAAACGCCGCCGCGATCGCCTGCTGCCGCACCAGCCCAAATACCTTGCTGATCAGCGTTGCCGCCGCCACGATGGTGGCGATATTCGCGAGGGAGCGGGCAGGTTTGGTTTCAGACACGGAGTAGTTTCACCAATGGCAGAGAAGGCAAAGGGGCTACAGCGCGATCGCCGAGCGGCAAACGCCAGACAATCCTGATGACTGTTCCAAGCTGTACAAGCCTCACTTATTTAATCGCGGATTGGCCCAAAACGGGTCTTTGGGGTGCGGCCAAGCTTTGGCAAATCGTTGGCCGCCATAACAAAAAAGCTCCAGACAATAACGTCTAGAGCCCCATCATGTAATAAATGATTGACTATCGCGGAGTTCCTGTACCCAGCTCGAATAAAGCCCCCTCAACGTGTTGACATCAAGGGGGCAGGGAGTTGTGTGTTGGAAAGGAACGTCGTCGGTAAAAAGCGTTCGTCGCAAGGAGAAAAGGGGAAATTGTCACCTTTGCACAAAAACTGCAAATCTGACAAGCATCCCGGAGAAATTGATATTTAGGCAGTTGCAATGGCGTCTTTGTCTAAATTTTCGCGACGCAGTTCGTCAAAATTTACGGCATCTTTGTCGAGATTCTCGCGACGCAGTTCATCGAAATCGATCTTGGCAACCAGGTCAACTACGGCGTCTTTGTCCAGGTTTTCGCGACGCAATTCATCAAAATCTACGGCGTCTTTGTCCAGGTTTTCACGACGCAGTTCATCGAAGTCGATCTTGGCGACTAGGTCAATCGCAGCGTCTTTGTCCAGATTCTCGCGGCGCAATTCATCGAAATCAACCGCGTCTTTATCCAGGTTTTCACGACGCAGCTCATCGAAGTCAATGCCTTTGGCCTGAATTTCAAGTGCTGCGTCTTTGTCTAAGTTTTCGCGGCGCAGCTCATCGAAGTTAATGGCATCTTTGTCGAGATTCTCGCGGCGCAGCTCATCAAAATCAACAGCAGCATAGCTGACGGGAGCAATTGCGATGGATACAGCAGTCAAAGCAGTGAGGGCTAATGCAATGCGTTTCATGAGTGAACTCCTTTGTCGCTTAGCGACTTAATCATCTTGAGTTCTATAGTGCGGCGCTTCCCTGAGCCCTCCCTGACCGAAAAATAAGCCTTGGTTAATCCCTTCCTGAGAAATCTGAGAAGCAGCTATGCCAATTCGCAACTTTAGATTTTTAATGACGGATACGAGAAATTGACCCATCCCAACACTCCAGTCCTCCGAACAGACTGCCCCCAACACTCGCACGGACAAACGACCGTTCGCCCCTTCATCCCACCGCCCTGTATGGGTGAGTGGCGGTTCGCTCCTCCGATCCACCCCCCTCTAACCTCCAGCAATAGCGGTACGTGACGGCTACAGCATTGCCACCAAGGGATAGGTGGTGACGACGAAAACAATGACTGCCAAGATGGCCAATGCACCGTCGATGAGATTACCAAGGACGGTGCCGACGACCGTGCCGACACTGGCCTTTAAGGCAACTTCTACACGAGAGTCAGCGATTTCTTGGGAGCGGCGACGAAACAACAGTTCACCAATAAACGCCCCGATAAACGGGCCAAATAGCAGCCCCACGATGGGTCCGCCAATGGGTAAGGCGGGCAGCAAGCCCACAAATCCCAGCACGAGACCCACGTAAGCACCGATTTGTCCCCATTTGGTAGCGCCAAACCGTTTGGCTCCCCAATAAATGGCAAGAAATTCGATCGCTGAACTCAGCACAATCAAGGCAAACACAATGATGATTGACCAGCTGATGCCCGCAAATCCGGTGGCGATCGCCCAAACGACAATGCCCAGCAGCACCAGGCTGGCGCCGGGCAGTCCCGGAATTAGTTCACCAATGGCTCCCAGCAGCATGAGAGTGACTAAACACCAGTAGAGAATTGTGAAATTCATCGTGCGCCTTCCATAATTTACGGTTGCAGTCTGGGCTGATTACCGGTTAGTTTGCTGATCAATCACGTCTTCTCCCTCGGTCAATTCAGGCGGAATGCCACCGGGAAATTTCTGGGCAATCAAGGCTTCCAACTGCTGAATCCGATTTTCGGGATTGGGATGGGTGCTGAGGAACTCTGGCGGGCGGCCATCTTGCTCCACCGAATTCAAAATCGCCATCAGCTCAACGATGCCATTGGGGTTATAACCCGCATCCACCATAAAATCGAGGCCGAGGCGATCGCTCTCCAACTCATCTTCACGGCTGTAGTTCAAACCAATCAGCTGATTAATTGACTGCGCCATGATGGCCGCCTGACGACCACCATCCTCCCCGCCGCTGGCCGCCACCCCAATCGCCTGCACCAACAAAGCGCCAAAATTTTGCCGCGCTAACTGCTCGGAGCCGTGTCGGGCAACCACATGAGCGGCTTCATGCCCTAAAATTCCAGCCAACTGCGCTTCGTTTTCCAGAGCCGCCAGCATCGCCGTGGTGATAAAAATTTGTCCCCCCGGTAGGGCAAAAGCATTGATTGTCTGGGCATCGCCTAGCACGTGAAATTCAAACGGATAGGGCGATGTGCCCGCCACAGACTCTTCAACCACGCGCTGTCCAACTTGATCAATATATGACTGCAGCGCCTCTTCGGGATAGAGGCCGCCAAATCGCTGAATAATTTCCTGCTTGCCCTGCTGACCGAGCACAATTTCTTCCTGGGGTGAGAGCTGCACTCGCTGCGTTTCCCCAGTGATGGGATTTTCCGAAGCGCTGCCGAAATAGGAAAACAATCCGACGATGACAAAAACTAACGATAGTCCAAGACGAACCAGCAGACTGCCCATACGACTTCATCGGTGACGTTAAGGCGACAGTACTCGCAAGCTACGCATTTAGCAACATCCCCAAGAGGTAGGCGGATGAAATAATTCTGCTAGCGATCGCTTCGATCGAGCATTGCGATTACTGAGTTGCAAGTTGGCGCAGGTGGAGGCTTTGTGGATCAATGAAGTACCTGATTGGTAGCTGGGTAGCTGGGTGGCTGGGTGGCTGGGTAAGCGAGTGTGATTGGGATGTTATTAATTTGCGCATCATCAGGCGCTCTTGATGTTGATTCAAGGCCCCCGGTTACGGCGATCGCGGTTCTCTCAATGGAGCAATCCTGGACCTGCAACCGGAGGGCTGATGACTCCGTTATGGAATTGTGCGCTTGCGGGTCATCACGCTGATGTATTCGCCGTTGCGCCCCGTGGGCAGAGGTTGGCTCCAGGCAATGCGCTCACAGTAGCCGAGCACGGCCATGCGGTTAATGGCGTCGACGAGGGCGCTGTAGTCGCCCAGCAGAATATGGCGCACGCACTCCTGATTAAAGGTGGGCAGGTTGAATTGAGGAGCCGTTTGGGCGGCTCCGGTGGATGGTTGACACATACGGGTTTATCTCCGTTTTCGGGTTAAGGAAAACGGGAAACTCTCCAGATCCCTGTTTTGAAGCGGTAAGGGCAAGATCGTGGGTACGATGATCCCAGTCATCTCGGCTTACCTGTGTTAAGCGGGATGATTAGGGGATTTGAGAGGCTGCCACCTCTCTCTTCCCCGCCTAGAATCATTCCCCGTGGCACACAACGTACACGACGTCCGGCAAGGGGGCAACCGTATTGGCAGATTTGTGGATGCGGGGCGCAGCGCTGCCCTAGCGATATCGCGACTGATAGTGGGCGGCAAACCGATTACGCAACAGGTCATGGACAAAGCGATAGCGCCCCCCCACCCGCTGAATAAAGCGATGATTTTCCGCATGCTTTAGAAACTTCTCATAGTCCCAGGGGGAAGTGCCAGAGCGATAGAGGACGCAGCGGAGCCAACCGTGCTGTATAACGACGCCGAGCCCGCTATTCAGCCCGACAAGCAGCCCGACATACAGCCCGAAAAACAGCCCGACACTCAGCCCGACAAGCAGCCCGACACTCAGCCCGAAAAGCAGCCCGAAAAGCAGCCCGTTTCTTATGGATGCTTGAATTCCCTGATTGGGAAATTGCTTATCGCTAATTTCGGCTTCAGAAGTACTCAGCCCGAAAAGCAGCCCGAAAAGCAGCCCGAAAAGCAGCCCGAAACTCAGCCAAATGTTTAATGCTTTTCGCCAAGAAAAACCTAAATTTTCTGCTGATTCAATATCTCTTAGTCCAAAGCTCAGCCCGACATTCAGCCCGATAAGCAGCCCGACACTCAGCCCGAAAAGCAGCCCGACACTCAGCCCGCCAATCAGCCCGCCAATCAGCCCGCCAATCAGCCCGAAACTCAGCCCGAAACTCAGCCTGTAAGACTTGCGATCGCTTTCCCTATCCAACCAAGTAGGCTGCAGTCGCTCAATCAAAAATTCAGTCACTTCCTGTTTCTCTAGCTTGGTGGCGAGCCAACTGAGATAGTGATGGGTCTGCTCTCCATCGGGGGCTTTACCGGGGGGATAAGCCCCTTGATTGTTCAGGTCATTCAGTTGATTCTCGATATAGAGATCGAGCAATTCCCCCGTGCTCTGAATCGGCTGCCCCCGGTAAGCCACCACCAGCATCAGCAAAAACAGCGGCGAGCGAGCCAGTTCCAAAAGCTCCGGTTGAGTTTGTAGGGTTTCCCACAGTGGGCCCCGACTCGATTTTTCAAAGTAGGTTTGGATTTGCTCGTCGTCGAGCGCTTGCAGGATAATGGCACCCTTCAAGCGCTTCAGGTATTCGCCCCGCGCTTCCAGGGCTTCGTATTCTTTTCGTCGGCAGCAGACCACGGCAGCAGTCGCCGGGTGCCGATCAAGAAACTCGTTAATCGCTCGCATACACTGAATCTGCTTTGCCTGCCGCTGCCGGTCCAACTCTTCATCAGTGACAGTTTCAGCATCCTCCACCCGCCGCAGTTCATCCAGACCATCCAGCAAGGGCCAGAGTTGATGGTGCTCAATCCAGTGCTTCGCGACTGCCAGCGGCACCGTGTACTTGTCCTGGAGCTGCTCACCCAGCCAATCGGCAAAAGTTTTGCCTGGCTCGCTCGACCATTCTGACAGCTCAAAGATGACGGGGATAGGAGCATCGGCTGACGCTTTGGCCTGCTGCAGCAAAGTTTTCGCCAGAGCCAGCAGCTCGTTTGTTTTGCCCGCCCCTGGTTCTCCTAAAATCAACAGCCTCCCCTGGATGTCTTCTCTTGCCAGCAGGTCAGCCGTTGGCACTTCTGCTTCTACGGGCGTCGGTGCGGCGGGCGTTTCGAAGGGATTAATTTCGCGTCGGATAATGGGGGCTGACGAGTCATCAGTTGCAACGGTTGGCAAATCTCGTTGCCCGACTCGTTGACGTTCTTCTTGGCGCTTCAAATCTAAGCGAATTTTGTGGTGTAGGGAGTCCTCCAGCCGCTTCACCACTTGCCCCAGCACCACGTCGATCAGGTCTCGCCGCAGCCGCTCGCGATCAGCCTCAGTCAGCTCTCGCTTTTTGGGACGGTACTTGTCAACAAAGCCGATGATGTTATCGAGTTTATCGGTCAACACAGCGACAGCTACCACTGCCGTTGTCACCACCGTAAAGATCGCAATTCCCCAACCAGTTATCGGGTTGTTGTTAAACCAGTCCAAAAGCTGCTCAGCTCTTGACGGGGGCGGATTTCCTGTAGATGTTTGGGCCAGTAACCACAACCAGGGGCAATTCATTCACAAATCAAGTAGCATAAATATATGCTCACAGCATACTGGAATGCTCCAGCGGCGGATACTGCTTTTCCGGAGGGAATATGGCTGCCGATCGCCACGAGAATTGTGCCTGTGTAGGTTGGAGCGATCGCTCCCGCGCCAATTGAACTAACGCAATGTAATCCTGCCTGCACATTGATCTGACTCATATGCCTGCGATCGCTCTAACGTGGCGGCCTGAGTGCGATCCGCATACAAGTTTTACGCCGCCAAAAGCGGGACTCCCAGTGCTTGCAAATCAACCGTTTCTACATTTTTAGAATAGTTGTCTAACGTAATGGCAACGACCTTACCATCGCTGTCATAGTCCAAAATCAAATCATCCGTAATCGCGTCCGTCGCCGTAACGGGTTTTGACGTCAACTCAATCGCTAACGTATCCGTATCAGGAAAATACTGGATCTTCATCGGGG
>JBCCJU010000234.1:0-7384 GCA_039027715.1 Cyanobacteria bacterium P01_C01_bin.120 | reverse complement strand
TCTACTTGGTCTCTGCTGGCATTGTGCCTTTGGATTTAATCCGACCCGGTAAGTGTGAAATCCAGGTTCCTGTCCTGCAACTTAAGGATGCTGCCAATCGCTATCCTGACTTGGTGATTTTGCGGGAAGAACATCTTACCTTAATCCAAAAGCGACTCACCATCAAACTTGACATGCCGTCACCACGTCTGGTCGCTGAGGTGCTGAGCCCAGGGAAACGGAACCGAGAGCGGGATCTATTTCGCAAGCGGAATCAGTATGCAGCGCGAGCAATCCCTGAGTTCTGGCTGATTGACCCCGAAGCCCAGACAGTGACGGTCCTGCGTTATCAGGACAGAGTTTACAGAGAACTCGGGGTAAGTCGAGGTGATGAGCGGATTCCATCCTCTGAGTTTTCCAAGCTGCCCCTGACAGCGGAACAAATATTTGGAACCGGGCAGTAGAAAGCGAGTGCGACTGGTTTGGCTCAATAGTCTTCGCCCCTCTAAGGTGGGTCGCACATCCTTTGAGATCGACCAGTGGCATCAAGATTGACCATGCTCCACTTTATGTGAATCCTCTGCTCTTACCCGCCGCTGAGTAAGCTCCTGGTGCATCTCTTGTCGAATCAGGGCGAACCGCCGCACATCTTCCTGCGTCAACCAGGACTCAATCTGGTAGAGCGTCTGCCCACCCCGCCGATGTGTCCGTAAGTTCAGTATGGTCTCCGGCAGGTGGTTAGCATCGCCCCTAAATTCAATATTTTAGATCACGTCCCCGCTCCACGATCGTGTAAAACTGCTTGCCCTCAAACACCCGCTGTCCCCGAGGTTGGTCTCGACAAAACCGTTCCAAGAGCAGCACAGCGGTTCCCGCAATCTGTTCCTGGGTCTTGCGGTCAACTGGAATGGGAGTCCTAGGTCGCGGCGGGTTCATGTCAGGTCATTGATGAAGGGATTCAGTCCTGCCATGATGGCGGCATCATCTCCCAAGAACTCTCGTAGTTGTTCATCTACGGGACCAACGGCAGAGGGAGTCTGAGTGGCTGGGTTCGAGAAAATCTCTGCTTTATCGGAATCTACTTTTCTGAGTGAGTCAGATCCATTGGCGTGCGCTGGAGCAGTAACTTGGATGCCTTCCCCTGGATAGGGCAGAGAGCCAAGACGATTTGGGCCATTGGATATGAAGTCTGAAGACAACAACTCGGGCAAAAACTGCTCCTGGATTTCCAGAATCTGAGTCGTCAACTGCCGAACTGATCGCATCGCCTGTCGCCGAATCGCCTCCTCTGAAGCTGCAACTGCCGCCATCGCAAAAGGGGCATAGAATCCGTTCAAGGCTGATCGCGTGCGAGCATGAAGGTCATGGCGCGATCGCCCCCGACAATAGTCGATGACGGCCACATCCAGCTCATACTGGCTGGAGTACTGAATTCGAGCTTTGGTTCTGAATGCTTGGGTCATACGTCCAAGTCCTTAATTTTCGGTGAGGTGTTTAAGGCGATCGCTAACGGGATTGAGCGGGTGCTGTGCTGTACATGAATGTTTTGAACAGGCCATAGACGTCGGCCCAGCGAACGCTGGTGATCAAGTCCGGTTCTGCTGTCCCCTCCTGCCCTCGAAGCACATCCGTCATTTCCGGCCTTAACGTTTCAGCCCAGGTGATCTGCTGAGTGAGGCCCCGCTGGTCAAAAAATTGCTTTAGCTCTGAATGGACGAAATAGGCCGCTCCTCCACCCACAATCACGTCCGCTTCAGCAGCGGGCAGCCACTCCACCAGAAACTGATTGACTCGCTCCAGGTAAAACTCGCGAGCATAGATGCAGGCTTTAGACAGATCGAGAGCTTCCTGCCGACCGGGAATTTGAAACGTCTCATGTCCCTGAAGAATTGCTTCTAGCAAAGCTGGGTCATCGGGAGCGACACCCGGCAGTTCAGTGGCACATTGCTTCAAATACTCCACAAATCCGGGGCCTTGCGAAGTGCTGTTGGTTTCCTGGGGTGTGCTGCCTTTTTCAAAGGTGAGGATGGAGAGATTGCGGTGGCCAAACATGAGCACGACGACGGTGCGATCGCGAATGCTGACACCCGATTTAGCTAACTGCAATCCCTTCGCCAAATAAAGCCCAGCTCCCTCTGGTTGCATCTCAATTCGTTCTAGTTGCCCAGAGAGGACTTTGCCGCGGAAGCTGAATTCTGAAATTGCCCCTTGAATCTGGGTTTTGAGTTCTTTCCGGTCTTGCCAGTACTCTTCCAACGGCAACAGCAAGCCTAACTGAACATCGAACTCATCCCCCGAGTTTTCGGGCGCTTTCTCAGTCAAGATCTTGCCAGCGATAACGCCCAGGGTCGCCAGGATTTTGTAGACAGCGCGATCGCGTTTCGGCAGAGCCAGACCCGAGTCACCTTTTTGAGCGATCGCAAGTGTCCCAACGGCATAGGTGCCGTTACCCACCGTGATGTAGGCACTATCCTCCGGTTCCTGACTGGTGAGTCCGCCTAACGTGAGGCGATCTAGTCGGGCAGGATTGAGCCGAGCCACCTGCGGAGCCAGGTGCAGTAATTCGGGTTTACGGTGCCAATAAAAGCACTTGGTTGCAGAGCTGCCCATGTCAATGTAAGTCTGGATTTTCGCAGTCATAAACAGAGGCCAATAACGACTTGTCATCAACAACATGAAGGTGTTTAGAAAGCCTTGTCATTGCTGAATGACACTCCCATTTTGGCTGGTCGTTTTAATTCACGACTTAATCACGGTTGAATTGTGATTTCTAGCAAATTCAATCAATGACATGATGCAGAATCCCGAGATGCTTCAGTGTTTAAGCACAGCTTGATCACGACTTAAACACGACTAAAAAGATTTAGAAGCCATGATCAAAATAACTTGAGCCGTTATTCACAACTTGAACACGACTCATTCACGGCTTAATCACGACTTGCCAGAAATCTTTGCTTCTGTCTTTCTGGATTGACTCACTAATGTGATTTTCAAGAACTAATTTCACAGTCTTTCTGAAGACTGAAAGTCGGCTTTCTACCTGAGCTAAAACTGAAAACATTAGCGTGTTGTTCTCAATAGCAAACTCCTGGAAGAGAACGACAGGCAACTGAATATTGGGGGCTACGCCACTCCACTGCGTTGCGTTGCTCCGCTTCCACACACCACGCCCAGCCCTGGGCCAGGGGATTCTGGAAAGCCCACACCGCAAGGGATGTAGTCGTGGTTGAGAATCACCGCTCATGTACACAATTCACGAAAAGACTGATGGGTAAAGGATTTAGCGTATCGCTGCCCCTGGAAGAAGCCGCAGCGGTGGAAAAAGAAGCCAATCGGCTGGGATTGCCAGCGGCCAGCATCATTCGCTTGATGATGCGCGACGGTCAGCAGCGTCACGAACTGGAACACCAGATGGATGAGCTGAAGGCCCGCATGGAACGATTGCAGATGCAGTTTCAAGGTGTGCAAATTTTGCTGGAGACGATCGCTTTGGAGCAAGCTAATGCCCGAGGCCCCCAAGCCCTGGAAAACCGGAAGGCACTGATCCAGGAAATTCGTAAACGCCAGGACCGAGTAGGTAGGTAGGAGGTGGGACATGCTGAGCTTGACGGTGATCAGCCCGAACCAGGGGGAGACCTACTACACCGCTGAAAACTACTACTCCAATGAGGAGAACCAGGCCAACTCGACCTGGTCGGGTGAAGGGGCCAGCTCGCTGGGGTTATCCGGTCAGGTGCAAGGCGAGGCCTTTAAGAATCTGCTCCACGGCAACAGTCCTCAGGGCGACAAAACCCTGTCGGGAAGGAAGATCAATCCCGAAAAGCATCGGGCAGGCATTGACCTGACCTTCAGTACGCCGAAGAGTCTCAGTCTGGCTGCCCTGGTCGGAGGTAATGAAGCGTTAGAGCAGGCTCATCGCACGGCGGTGACTCGAACGCTGGCAGTCATCGAGGAGCGGTATGCCCAGACGCGGGTGCGGACGGAGGAGGGAAGAAAAGCGATCGCCACCGGCAATCTCATCGTGGCCCAGTTTCACCACGACACCTCCCGCGAGAAAGACCCGCAGCTGCACACTCACTGTGTTTTGATTAATGCCACTCAGCTCAAAGATGGACGCTGGCAGTCCCTCCACAATGATGTTCTATTCAAGCAGCAGAAGCTACTGGGGATGATTTACCAGAACGAACTGGCGGTGGAAGTGCAGCGGCTGGGGTATGCCATTGAACCGAAAACAAATGGGCAGTTTGAACTGAAGGGTTACACATCGGAGCAACTGCAAACCTTTTCCAAGCGGCGGGAGCAGATTCTGGCGGCGGTAGGAGAGAGCGCTACGGCTCAGGAGCGGGAGCTGGCCACTCTAAACACGCGGGCACCCAAGGGTAAAGAAATTCCTCGGGAAGAGCTGCGGGCTTACTGGCGGGCGCAAGCTGAGGTGTTGAACTTGGAGCATCCCCAGCCTCATATTTGGGACTGGCAGAGCAACCCAAATAGATCAGTTCGGGCAGGACTAGATCATCGCTCGGAGCGGGAAGCGGTGTTTCGGCGGGAAGCAGTGGAGCGATTTGCTTTGGAAAATCATCTGGGGCAGCAATTCTTTGAGGACTTGCAGCAGACCCTCGATACCGATCCGGAAGTGATTCACACTCACGACCAACGACTAACCACTCAGACAGCAGTGCTGCGGGAGTTGGAGACGATTCGGACGGTGCTTGATGGGCGAGGACAGGTGGGAGCGATCTCATCTGAAGATTGGGTCGCGTCAACGCTGGAGAATCAGGGGCTAACACAAGGCCAGTACGAGGGAATTGTGCTGGCGGCGACAACTCGCGATCTCGTCATCGCCTGGCAGGGTGTCGCGGGTGCAGGGAAAAGCTATGCCCTGAATCAGTTCCGCCGGATTGCAGAAGCTCAAGGGTACACCGTGCGAGGCTTTGCCCCCAGTGCGGAGTCGGCGAAGTCGTTGGGGGAGTCGGCTCAGATTCAGCAGACGGAGACGGTAGCAGCGTTGCTCTGCACTCAGCCGCAAGAAGCAGCATCGCAGTTTCCAGGAATCTGGATAGTGGATGAGGCCGGATTGTTGAGTGCCAAGGATGCCCTGGCGCTGCTGACGAAGGCCCAAGAGCAGCAAACCCGCGTGATTCTGGTGGGAGACACCCGGCAGTTATCGGCGGTAGAAGCGGGGAATCCGTTCAAGAGCTTGCAGCAAGCAGGAATGGCGACGGCTTATCTAAATCAATCCTTACGGCAAAAACATCAGCAGATCAAGGCAGGGGTAGACCTGATCGTTGAAGGGAAAATTGGGGAGGGGATGCAGCAACTGAAGCCGTACATCCATCAGGTCAGCAGTGAAGAGTCGAGGGCACAGGCGATCGCCCAGGATTACCTTGCGCTCTCACCAGAGGAGCGACAGAAAACGCTACTGCTGGCCGGGACGAACCGGGAGCGGTTGGCAATCACTCAAGCGATTCGGGCCGGGTTGAAGTCAGAAGGACAGTTGGGCCAGAGCATTCTGATGCGGCGGCTTAAGGCCAGGGATTTGACGACGGTGCAGATGGCCTATGCCCACCACTTTCAGATGGGAGATGTGCTGGTTCCCCAGGCCAATTACAAACGACCGGGACTGGAGCAGGGACAGCAGTATGAGGTGATTACGGTGGATGTGCCGAAGAATATGCTGACCCTGAGAACTGAAACGGCGTCTGTGTTGCAGATTGATCCGGCCAGGGTTAAGAAGAAGTCAATGTATGAGGTCGAGGAGATTGAGGTGGCAGTCGGTGACCGTCTGAAATGGACAAAGAATCATCGATCACCGACTCATGTGGGCGTTGGCGGAGCCTATCCGCAGGATACTCGTTTGCGGTGGACTAAGAACCAGGCTATGCTAGGCCGTCGCAATGGACAAGAGTTTGAGGTTTGCGCCATTGAGGATGGGCAGGTTTTGATTCGTTACGGCAGCGGGAAGACGGAAAGTCTGAACCGTTCAGAGTTGGCCCATCTGGACTATGCCCTGGTCAACACGACCTACGGTGCCCAGGGGAAGTCAGCGGAATGGGTGATTGGGGCGTTAGATCGCTATGTTGGACGGGAGAGTTTTTATGTGACGGTGAGTCGGGTGAAGCATGACTTGAGGCTTTACGCCTCTGAGAATCTGGATATCTTGATAGAGCGAGCGTTTAAATCCAGAGCGAAGGAAAATCCCAGCGATTCTGGATTGAGTCCCTTTAGACCAGAGGATACTTGCTTACAAAATCGAGATATTGATAAGGCTATAGATGTTCTTCCTGATCCAACCAGCCCTATGCCAACGAGGAGCTACTCCAAAGTGGCCAAGGAAAATCAGAATAGCCTGGAGTGATAAAACTATTTTCCTTTTTTGAACGAATCAAAAGAACTTTTAAGACTCTAAAAAATGATGTGCAAAATTCTACGCTACTTTCGTGCGTGAGTTTTCAGAGGTTTGCGTGGAAAAACGCTAGCTGCCACAATATCAACTCAGCCTGGGCAGTTGACACAAGCCGCTCGGCGCTCATTCACTCTGCGGAGACTGTACAGAATTTTGTGTAAGCGGTCTAAAATCCCGATGACTCAGGAGACTGCATCATACCAAGGAAGAAACAAGAACGGAATTGTGCCGATGAGTTGTCAAACGAGTTGCTATCGGACTGCCAAAGCCTAGAAGAGATCTTGGCGAGTCTGGTTTACTCAAGCAGCTCACCCAACGTTTGGTTGAACGGGTGTTAGCTGGGGGACTTAACCACCATCTCAAACCGAGCGATGCCCTAGAACACTTATTAATCGGTGTAAACCCCCAGCTCTGCTGGGGGACTCGTCCAGTTTGACAGTTCCGGGAATGTAGGAAAGAGTCTCTCGCACATGAACGATAGCGGTTCATGCAAGGAGACTCAAAATGAAAGATACCGGCAGTCTAAGCCACCCCAAGTGGGAGTGTAAATACCATGTGGTCTTCATCCCCAAGTATCGAAAAAAAGCGCTCTACTATTAGCTACGCCAGTATCTCGGAGAGATATTCCGAGGTCTAGCGCGGCAACAAGAAGGTCACATCGAAGCAGGTCATTTGATGGCCGATCATGTACATCTGCTGCTTTCCATTCCACCCAAATATTCGGTGTCTCAAGTGGTCGGCTTCCTCAAAGGCAAAAGCGCGATTAGTATTGCCCGGAACTACATGGGGCTGCGGAAAAACTTTACGGGATAAAGTTTCTGGGCACGTGGCTACTAGGTCTCGACAGGGGGACATGACGAAGCGGTGGTGCGCCAGTATATTCGCCATCAGGAAGCAGAAGATCAGCGCCTAGAGCAACTCGAATTGTTCAAGGAGTAGGCCCCTTTGAGGGGCCGCAGGGCTAATCCGCTTTGAGCGGTTCCCATACGCTAAAGCCTCCGG
>JBCCJU010000233.1:0-7394 GCA_039027715.1 Cyanobacteria bacterium P01_C01_bin.120 | reverse complement strand
GTGGTGAGCTCCTATTCCAAAAGTGAATGGGATGCCTATGGAGCGGAAATGACTCCTCGCTCGGAACGCTATGACCGGATGGAAGAGTACATGGACATTTGTTATCAGCTCTGGGATTCCTGGGAGCCAGACGCCATCATTGCGGATAAGGAAAGTGGGATCTTTGCTGACCCGGCCAAAGTCCATGAGGTGAACCATGAAGGAAAATATTTTAAGTGCAAAGGGCGCTCCTTCTGTTTCCATTCGCCTCAGGGACGACCTGTCATTTGGCAAGCTGGCTCGTCTGATCGAGGCCGTGACTTTGCCTCTAAGCATGCAGAAGCTATTTTTGCAGTGCATCCTACGGTTGATCGGATGCGGCAATATGCCGATGACCTAAACGATCGCCTCCAAAATCGGTTTCAGCGACCGGCCGGTAGTGTCAAGCTGATCTATGGTTTGCAGTGCATTGTGGGGGAGTCTCGTGAACATGCTAAGGCCAAGTACGAGCAAATTTTGAATAATATTCCTTTAGAAGGAGCTTTGGCGTGGATTTCCGGTCACTTTGGCCCCGATTTCTCGACATATGATTTGGATGAATATGTTCAGAATATTGAAATTCCCGGCATCCAAGGACTTTTTGAAAGCATTATCTACGCCAAGGGAGGAGACCCTCTTACAGTTAAAGAGGCCGCCCTTTACTACGCTATGGGCATGGGGATGCCAATTTTGTATGGCACTGCCGCAGATATTGCTGACAAAATCGAATACTTTGTGGACGAAGGGGGCGCCGATGGTTTTATGTTAGTTGCCACCTACACTCCAGGCTGCTACGAGGAATTTGTTGATATGGTGGTACCTGAACTACAGCGTCGTGGCCGATATCGCACCGAATATACGGGCTCAACCCTGCGGGAAAATCTCCTGGCTTATTAGAAGCCGGTGCTCTACAACCAAATGCCTGTTCAGACGCTAGCCACTTTAACTTGCTCTACGAAACGATGGATTTTGTTTTCACTATGTCGTTCCAACTGAGCTAGCTACTGCTATGGAAGCAAGGTAAATGGCACTGTATGCCTTACCAAGGCTTGCTTTTTACAGGGCACTCAACGGGTTTAAAATTTTTCACTGATATAAAAACAAACGGTTGGCAGCGCGAGTAAGGGCGACATAACAGAGTTGATTGCGTTCGATGATGTTGCGGTTGGCTAGCATCGATGGCACATCCACAAATACGTCCTGAAAGGTGGAGCCCTGGCTTTTATGGATAGTGAGACTGTAGGCGTAGTCCACATCATGAAAAAACTGCTTTAAATCCCAAAAAGCCATCCAGTTTTTGTTATTGGCTAAATCGTTAAGTTTGAGCTGCATTTCGCTGGCTCCTGATTCGTGTAGCACTCGCAAGGTACGAAAAGTGCCCTCTTCTGTTTCTACGGACAACAACCAAATAGGCCATTCTCCCTCGCGACTGCGGCGAGCAGTAATGACCTCGCATTCGGCGGAAGTGGGCAAAATAACTGATTCTTCATCCAGGCAAGGATTCAGGGCAATCAGGCGTTCGCCAGGAACGAAGCGTAGCGCTGTCGGCCCGTAGATGGCGCGGCGAATCTTTTGATTTAGCTGGGCAACACGACGATTCGTATAGGCTAGCGCTCGCACTTGATCGGGATTGCACTGGTAAGCATCACTGGTAAAGGCGCGGAGTAGCAGCGTTTCCCAAATATCCCGTGGCACCACAAAACAGCCTTCTGTACGATCGCCGTTCACATCACTTTGAAACCGCGGCAGGCGATTGCGCTCTAAGTTGCGACGAATATCTTCAGCAATGACGCCAATGGCGCCGCCATAGCGCACTACCTCCGTCAGCTCCGACTTATGGAGGATTTCCCGAAAGCAAGCGGACTCAGGTTCATTCACCGGGGGCAACTGGGCTGGATCGCCCACAAACAGAATTTGCGTGCTGCCATACAGACTTGAGACCGCATTCACCAGCAAGCGCCATAGTTCCTCATTCACCATCGAGCATTCATCGACGATGACCAAGCTATAGCGGTCAATCTGGCTCCCCTGTTTGCGATCAAGCTGAAACTCTTGATTTCCCGTGTCCTCATCAATCACCGGACGCAGACCCAACAGCGTGCAGCAGGTCATTGCATCAATATCGAGCCGCCACTGCTCGGCCATGCTGGCCAATACTTTAGTCGCCTTATTGCTAAAGGCTGACAGTACAATTTTGCGATCGTCGCCCTGGTCCCGCAGGCCCTGAATAAATACCTGCAGCAGCGTCGTTTTACCAGTTCCGGCATAGCCCGTCAGCAGATACAGCTTTTCATTGCTGTGGGCGAAATTTTCTAGGGCGTCAAGCGCGGCTATCTGTTCAGCCGTCAGGGCGATTGCGTCGTCTTTCACATCGGCGGAGTCAGTCTGTAGCCGCACCATGACATCCCCCCATCAAACCCATCTCATAGCAAACCATCCCTCTTAAACCATACCCACTGCGTCAAAGTTCTAGACACCCAGCTTTTGTTAAGAACCGCAAAGGATAAGTCACGCTCTCTTTACGGTTGGTCACATATAAACATGAGGGCAATTAAGCTGTTCTCAATAGCTGTTGACGCCCCCCTTTGACAGCAGTTTCAAACTTTAATGTCACACTTTTCGGGTGCATGACACATTCATATAGGAGGAAAAAACCCCTATGAATGAGATCCGTCAGCAGTTGGAATTGCTCAACGAGGTTATTAAACGTTCATTATCTCTAGAGGAGGTCAAAACTTCTATAAACCTGATTCTCTTTATTCGGCGATCGCTCAACCAAGCAGGACTCTATCCTGATTGGCAAGAGAGTGAGATTCTTGTCGAAGCATATTTGCGGGTTCGAGGACAGATCAATGCCGGTAAAGCTATTCATAATTTACCGGCTTATCTGACAAGAACGTCGCAGTTAATTGTTTTAGAAAAGTATCGACATCGTCAGCGTCATGTCAAAATTGCTCAAAAATTATCTGGTAGCAAGGGCGATGATTTGGCGATTGAAGCGTCCTATACAGAAGGCGTCAATCAAACTACTATCAATCTGCTTTGGCGTTCCTTTGAGGCTCTATCAGAAAGAGATCAGCGGGTGATTACGCTGAGAATTGTCAAAGGCTATTCTTGGAAAGAGATTGCCTATATTTTGGTAGAGCTTGGCATTGAGCCTAAATACACTCCGGCATTAATTATGAAACTGAGAAAGCAGGGCGAGCGAGCTTTAGAAAAGCTAAGAAAAGCCATGCTATCCGTCAATAATTAGGGTTTCTAAATTATCAGCAACGAAAGCAGCTAACGATTCAAATGGACTTTAAAAGGATTGGTGCGATTTTTATGCGACCAAAAGAAAGACGTAATTTCAGAGCCTCGTTTAATGCTTCTGATACAGAATGTAGAAAGGCTTTGGCTGAATATTCCTACTTGGCAAATTTGCCTCAGCTCTCTGAAGCACAGCTAGTTAGAATGGCTGATATCTTACAGTTGGCGGAGACGAATGACGTCCTAAGCTGTCTCATCAATGAAGTAGACGAGATGACTTTTCAGGAGCTAGACTTATATATAGATGGCGATTTGTTGACTCACTTCAAAAACGAATCGGCGCGAGTTCAAGAAGAGGTTCTGAATGGGCATGAATGCCAAATCTTAATGTGCTTCTCTACGGTTCGAGGTCAAGAAACAGTTCGCTATCGAACCCTTAATGTAGACCGCCCCAGAATGGAAATGGTGTTTGATGCGACCCATTCTCATGACATCCGGCAGTCATTGAATCAACTCTTACTTTTAGAGCAAACCTCTGTTGGCTCAGTATATGAAAGCTTTTGCTTGGCCGATGGACATGTTATTGGAAAAAAATCGCCTTTTTCACACATAAAACGGCTGTTTTTTAACATCTTTGTCGAGGAATCAGTTTCATGGTTCACGATCGCAGCTTTAGGATTTCTGATCTGCTGTCTGGTTCTCTAAAACTCACTATGCTTGAGTTGCTGGCACTCGTCTACTTTAGGCGAGTGCCTTTTTAATAAAGCAATTTGCGTGAGGCCAACGACCGAGTACGTTATTTTCGAGCAACTCCCTAACCGCGTCAATTCTGACTTGAAAGTTAACGGCAAAAAAGGTTTAGCATTTTGCCCTTATGCTTTCACCTTTCGCAGCACAAACAGGCTGCCTTGGTTGCCTCGTCCGATACGCATATCCTCATCCAGGTATGTGACTTCCAGCCAGCCCGACTGGCGATCGCTATTGATGCGAAAGTCAATGCCCTGCCAAAAGGGAAACTTATCCTGACTTTGCAGCTTTTGAATAAAGCTTTGGGGATCTTCATATTGCAAGAGCGACTGCAGGCCAAACACGCCCCGCTCGAACCCCACATTGACCCGCTTAGTGGAAACCGCCTCGAACTTGGCCCCAACAGAGACTAGGCCGTTCAGCGGCGACAGCCCCACCACCTCCGCAATGTTGTAGATTCGGGCTTCGTCTAGATAAACGCACTGATAAATTTGCCCCAGCTTGTAGAGGGGAAAGCGGTCGATGCCCAGTAGTTCATCGCTGGTAGTGTAGAGCAGTTGCCAGATGCCGTTGAGCAGTTCTTTGGCAGTGAACGGTTCGGGATGGGGATTGTGACCTTCAAGCTGAGTTGCCAGACTGGCAATGGTTTCCTGGTCTTGGCCGGAGGCGAGAATGCCGCGATTAGTGGAGGCGATCGCCTCTAACAGTGCCGTTTTGCCCAACATAAGATAATTTTGTGAGATTTTGTAAAGAATGCGATCGCTGCGGCGAAAGCGTGTAAGGTTGCGTGAGATTTGATTGACAATTTCTCAGCCGTCAGTTAATACTCCGGTGTTAGACTCATAAATGGGTATTATGTACGCTCATCTAGCCCACGAATAGGATACCAGCGGTTTTGCCCAGGTGCTGCCATCTGGTAAGTCCTGTAACCGATTTGATATCATCGATTTTCTTACTTAGAATCCAGTTTTCTATGACCTACAATCCTTCGTTACGCACCATTCCCCGCAGCCAAACGGCCGATGTATTGCCGACGCAAAAAGAGCCCTCTATTTTGAGCTGGCTTGAAGGCACCGGACGGCTCAAGCCCCGTGAAGACGTCGCCATGATCAGCGACGACAAAGAAGAAGAGGAAAGCGAAGAGATTGATGATCTCATGGGCGACTCTAGCAAAGCCTTTGACGATGACGATGACGATGATCTCAGCCTCAGCGATGACGACTAAGTATTCTGAGGCGCTTGTGGTAGGCCATGGCCGCCTAATCTATGGCTGGCCAAACATCGTCCGGATCGTGGAATAGCGGCAGGAAAGTCTGCATTAAGTGACGATATATGGTGATGTTTTCGGACAATCAGCAGACCTGAGCGTAACTAGGTGTGAGTTACTGCTGAGGCGGTGGTGTAGAGGCAGTGAGGAGCAGGATCCATTGTGGATGCAAAATTTTTGTCGAAACGGCCAGTGGCGCTAGCCGCCCTGTCTGGCAAAAGACTGTTGGTGCTGGTAAGCACTGGTGTTCTGTTGGTTAGTTTGGGGCTCGACGGAGCGGCTGGTCGCTTGGGTAGTCTCCAGTCTTTGTCACTGCCCTTGGTCATCGCCTGGGCGGCGGCAGCGGTCGCCGGCTCTTGGATACTGCCCCTGCTCAAGGCGCTCAAAACTGGACAGTTTATTCGGGAAGAGGGTCCCCAGGCGCATCTCAAGAAAGCGGGTACCCCGACTATGGGGGGCATCTTCTTTGTGCCGGTGGGAGTGCTAGTGGCGATCGCCCTAACGGGCTTTGCCCAAACGGCGGTGGCCGCCGGCGCCATGACCCTGGCTTACGGGTTTATTGGCTGGCTGGATGACTGGCAGGTGCTGCGTCGCCGCTCCAATAAGGGTATTTCGCCCCGCATGAAGCTAGCGCTGCAAATCGGCTTCGCGGTGGCATTTTGTCTGTGGGTGATGGCGACACAACCAACCACCCTCACGCAGCTCAGCCTGCCATTGGGGCTGTCGCTGCCCCTAGGCCTACTGTTTTGGCCGCTGGCGGGCTTTGTGCTAGTGGCGGAAAGCAATGCGACTAATTTGACTGACGGCCTGGATGGTTTGCTTGGCGGCACAGCGGCGATCGCGTTCATTGGTCTCGGAGCGCTGGTGGCCCCAGTTCATCCTGAACTGATGCTGTTTTGTGGAGCCATGGGCGGGGCCTGTTTGGGCTTTTTGCTCCACAACAGCAATCCGGCCAAGGTGTTTATGGGCGATACGGGTTCCCTGGCGCTGGGGGGCAGCCTGGCGGCGGTGGGCATTCTCACCGGCAACCTGTTTGCCTTGCTGGTGGTGACCCTGCTGTTTTTTGCCGAAACGCTTTCAGTCATTGTTCAGGTGTCTTACTATAAAGCGACCAAGGGCCCAGATGGCAAAGGCAAGCGCTTTTTCCGCATGGCTCCACTACACCACCATTTTGAGCTGTCTGGCTGGTCAGAACTGCGGGTGGTGGGCACGTTCTATGCAGTGACGGCGGGCTTAGTGGCGATCGCGCTGCTGATTGCTTAAGCCTTCATCCTTTCAGACACATCTCTAACCTTCAGTAGCGACTTGCTCGGTTAATAAAGTTAATTGTCCGTCCTGCCGGAGTAAAATGCACTCACATCTGGTGCTGTCTTAGTCATGGAACGCAAATGGGTTGGTTGATTGACCCTGATGAGCAAACAGTTTTTGTCTATCTGCCAAAGCAGCCGCCAGAAGGATTTGACCAGGCAGAGCAGATACTACCAACTCCCGCTTTTGCAAATGAATTGAACTTAAGCGTGGGGTCGATATTTGGCTGGCTATTGGAGTGAAGCGATAGGTGCAGTGGCATTCTTGAGACTATCGCTCCACTCCATATCCTTATCCCACCCGCACCCGCCTGATTAACACCACGACAACTTCATTGGGTTGCCCGGTGGCACAGGTTTACTCCAGTCATTGGGCTCGGCGTAGTTCAGCTTGTGCAGCAGCTTGATGGTCGCCTGCACTGCGCTCAAATTGCCAAACAGCATATGCCGCACCGCCTCAAACTGCGGGTCATAAGATTTGCTGCCAGCCTGAACGGTGGACGCTGCCGCGCCTGCATCAGAAGATTGAAACATGAGTCTGGTCTCCAGAAACGTGGGTTTACGGAAGGAAACCAGAACTCAAGTGGCCTAGCCACCCCGCAGAACGTGGTGCGATCGGGGTAGCTAGGGCATAATCGCTCTAGCCTCCAGACTGCTCATTCCAGTTTGGGGGTTAGCCGTCGGCTAGGTGTTCCAGCACCTACCGATGGCGCTAAGTCAATTGAGTTCCGGGTCAAGGTTACAGATAGCACCGCAACCTTGCGCTAGACAGTAAGGGAGTTTCGCGATCGCGTCAACCGTAGAGC
>JBCCJU010000232.1:0-7467 GCA_039027715.1 Cyanobacteria bacterium P01_C01_bin.120 | reverse complement strand
CTGATTATTCCGATGATGCTTAGCCTGAGCTATCAGAATAACCAGGGTACCGGGCGACAAGGCTCGAATCCGCTGCCGATTCCCTGGTTTGTGCTCTGCTTTTGCGGCTTGGTGGGGCTCAACAGCTTGAATGTTGTCCCTGAGGCGATGAAGGTGACGGTGCTGACGGCCAACCAATTCTTCCTCTGTGTCGCGCTGGCCGCTATGGGATTAGAAACGAATCTAAAGCAATTAAAACAACTTGGATTGAAACCAATATACCTAGCTGGATTTTCTTGGATACTTCTATCAATATTAAGTCTATCAATGATCCAAATTCTCTACTGAGCTTAAATGATTTTTGAGCATGAATATCTAGTCGATTAGATACACTTATTGTCATTTTCGGAGAAAAGATTTACTGAGGCTACCTTGCTAGGATATGAGAATGATGGTAACTCTAAAGCCATAAGGATGCGTTGTAGAAATCCATCCACCGATCTAAATCAAGTTCGACTGAGCGATCGCATTTGCCGTGCCAATGGCTCAAAGTCTGATCACCAAACTGGCGATCGCCCTAATCTTCATCGAAGGCAGGAAACGCCTCTTCAATGCGCCAGAGAACGCTACGGTAAGCCATAAACCAACTGCGAGCTTCAGGGGTCAGGTCATCCCAGACCAAATCAATATCGACATGGGGTGATTCGTATCGATATTTGTCGCCCAGGGCCCGCAAATTTCCGACAACAGCTTCAGGCATCTCAAAGTCTAGCCAATCGACTTGAATGATGCGGCCTGGAATGCCATTGCCAGGGCTATCAATGATTTGGGCAACCCGAATGAGATCGGCAAAGTGAGTGGGTCTTAATCCGGTAATTTGTCGGATTTCTTGAATGCGCTGTTTGTTTGGAGACATACTCATGAGTCTGGCCCGTAGGTGGTGAAGAGGATAGAGATACGCCCTGTTGCTGATTCTCTTCACCAAATTTGACAAGGGAATCAGAGCAAAACCAAGATGACAGACCTCTAGGAGCAATTGACCGAAATTAACCAGCAGCCTGATAATTTTTCACGCGCTTACTGGCATCAACTCCCAGAATTTTGGCTAGCCAGGGCGGTGGCGAAGTGGCGATCGCCTGTTGCAAATCGGCAAGGATTTCTCGGATTTCTCCACCCTGTTCCACTTTCATCGGATAGATATTTGCCTGCACCACTTTTGCCGCTGCTGGTCCGCCAATTGAGGCCACATAGATGACTGGACAATCTCGGATGAGGTTGACTCGAAACTGATTTTTATCGTCGCTGAGATCGGCTTCCAATGCCCAGCGCACATCAATGAGTTTCAGGTCATCAGCGGATAGCTGGTAAATCAAAAAACGATGGCAGGAGCCAAAATGTCCGTCCAGTTTCTCAGCCGTATTTGACGCCACCGCAATCCGGAGAGAGTTTGGCATATCTCCATTTTCATAAGGTTCAATCGGGAGAGGGTGCTCACACGCTTCGGCTTCGCCCCAGAGAATCCGCACGGCATTCTTAAAGGCGGAAATATCTTGATTGTCGGCTGCTTCACCTTCCCATTCCCCGTCCACTTCGAAAATATTGCCGAAGGAACGTTTAAGTTGAGTGACGGTCAGTTTGCTCAGCGATTCTTCCGTCAGGGTGTCCTCAAGATTTGTTTGTAAAGCTTCGATCAGTTCGATGACAGACACGTTAGGTAACGCCCTGGCCGCCAGGGCAATTCGGAAAGCGACTTCTTCGGAAATGGGTGGGATGGTCATCATGGTTTCCTCAAGGGGGGTGGTGTTGGACATTCACACTTATGGGCATTTGACCTCGGCCCGTGGGTGATTCAGGGGTCTAGTGTTTTAGGAGCGATGCTGTCGACCATCGCGATATTCAGACCGTTCATTGATACGCATATCAAAGGGGTTGCCCTGGCTCGGAGATGGAAAGACCCGAATTTTGGCCAGCGCACTAAACTGGACAAGGATTTCAGCGATCGCCGCCAGGCGATTCAGCCCCCGCCAGTTGGTCATGGCATCGGGGCAGTGAATGATTAACAGCAATCCTTTGGTCACGCTGATGTTCCATCGGCGGCACTCCATTAACAAGGCTTGAATGGAGCCATTGCAGGCTTCAAAGAAATACGCTTGGGTCGACATTTCGAGCTGTCGCCGCAGTCCGACATCCCTGTTACCGGGGAAATCAGCAGGGTGATCTTCGGGCGGTAATACCAAGCTCATCGGCAATTCTCACGACTATGACAGTCAAATGCGGCCGCCGTTTCGTTCCGTTGCGATGGCCTCGGCAATCGCCGGGGGAAACTCCTCTAAATCGGCATCTTCACCAGTGGGCATCGGTGAAGAAAACGTATAGCAAGGGTCGCAGATACCGGTATCAAACACTTGCAGAACCCACTTGTCAGGCAGTCCCTCGACGTCGATTTCGACGACATACCATTCACTACCAGATGCTCGGGTAGACAGCACGGCAAAAAAGTCTTGATCGACCTCAGGAATTGCCAAATCTGTCATCAAGAAATCCCTGGCGATTGCGGTCGCATCTTTGGTTTGTAAGGTCATCATGGTCAGTAGTCTCCAGGGGGAAGGGAGCGGCTTGAAAATAAGGTACCCGGACAAGACTGTGGCAGGGTGGATGGGTAGCAGGGTCGGTGGGATGTTATTTAAGCGCAACTCCCTAAGGGGAGTCGTTTGAGCAAAATCTTTTGCCGGCAAAACTCAAACTGCAAACTTCGATGCCTAAAATTCCGGTTTTCAGACGGCTATGGCTTTGGGACAAGTTTCCACGTTCTGGGTCAAATCAGTACTGGGAGCTAAACCGCTCCAGGCATTAATTTGCGCCAAGTCAAAGCCCACTGCATGGCGATCGCCGACTTGAATCAAAGGCCGACGAATCAAAATAGGCTGCTGAATCATGAGCTGCAAAGCCGCATCGGCATCGAGATTTTCGGGATGGATTTCGCCATGGATGATCGGTGGAGCCGTGGGATTAAACCATTCAGACACCGGACGATCGCCAAAGAAAAGTCGCAATTTTTCCGGCGTCCACAGTTCAGTCAGGAGATTTTGCACTTGCAATCGATGGCCGGCAGCCTGTAACAAGTACTTTTGCCTGGCATTGCCGATACATCCAGGCTTTTCGAAAAAAATAACGACGGTCACGATTCATTCCTTCTCATCCAGGGGTGGATTTAAGATGCCAAGTAGGACATTGGCCCCAAATTCTTGGGCTGGCAATGGCTGCACCTGCTTGGCAATGGTTTGGGCGATTTCCAGATGCCCTAGGCGTGTCTGCAAATATCCAGAAGCGATATAGGCATTGACGTAGAGGCGGACATTGGGGGTAGCTAACTGGGCTGGCAAAATCGGTTTGAGACTAGCCCAATCTGATGGCCATTTTTCGGCTGCTTAAACACGATTGCCCACCGCGATCGCCATCTTCAGAGCCATCGCTGCCTCACTTTTATAAAAGTAGTAGCGATAAGGAAATCTTTGAAAAAGAAAGTACCTAGAAAATAGCCTCGGGTAGGTTGGGTAGCCGCGCTAGCAAAACCCAACAGAATCCGGGATTTAGCAATGATAGGTCTCGTTTCTCAACGCCAACCGACAAGGGGTAAATTCTTTCTCGGAGATCTCCTAAACACTAATGAGCACATCAAGTGCCGCATCTTCAGCTAAAGCTGCCTGAACATAGCGGGCCGAAGTAGAAGTATCCTGCCAATTTTCTACGGCTGCCGCCAAAAGCTTCTGAGCAGACACAGACTGAACAGACGACCCTGGCAAATTCTTCTGAGACATGGTAAGAGGTCAGGTTTTGAAACCTCATCCACCAAACGTTTAGCATCACCGCAAACAGTCGGATCGCTAAACCAAACGATAGGCTTTTTTGCACACTCTCTTGTTCTCTAGAATATCAGTAAAGTCCAAAAGTCCTAAGAATAACTTCCACAAAATTAGAAATCTTAAAATTCAATCCAAATTGCCGTAGTTCATCAACAGCGAAGCTTGGCATCGCTAAAAAGAATGTTTTATGTGCATTTCAAAACAATATTTCGAAACTGGAAATATTGTCAGGGTCTACTTGGATATTCAGAGCAAAAATGTAATTAGAAAAACATATTTATATGCCAAGTCGTTTATCCTGAACGCTTATCCGAATTAATGATGAAAAGAATCTAAAACTGTAATAAAAGATATAAATTGAGGTCCATCCAAGTTGGTATCTCTAGCTAGCAATAGAGACCGCGATAACCATTTCCAAATATCTATGCTTGCCAATGATTAGAAACTATCGATAGCGGAAGTCATATTGACTGGCTCAGCTGCGATCGCAGCCTCAACAATGCTTTTGAAGCCTCCGTACCCAGTTTCCTGAGTTCGCCATAGCGGTTGCCAAGTTCGTTAGGACCAGACCGCGAAGCCATCTGGCCGGGCGTTGAGCATCTGCATGCTGCTCGGTGTCATCGCCTAGATGGCTAAAGCTATGTTGATCTCGATTGAGCTAGCTTTGGTTGTGCCATCACTTCTTCCCCAAGAAGTCTTTTGCTATGCCCTACACCATTAAAGAAGATTGTGAAGCTTGTGACTCTTGTCAACCCGAATGTCCTAACGGTGCCATTAAACCGCCTGAAGAAGCGGCTGCAGGCTATTGGATTGACCCCACCCTCTGTGATAGTTGTCACGATGTAGAGGTGCCTCGTTGTGTGCAGGTATGCCGCATTGGTTCTCTGGCTCCCTTGCAACCCAAGAAAGGACGGTTGAAAAGCACCTTGCTACCGGCAGCCATGCCCGACATTTTTTTGAATGGCAAATACACCCCTTTTGCCTCCTCGATGGTGATGTGGGAAACCGGCAATCTGCTGGCTCAACGTAACGCCCTACTCTGGCAACCCGATGATCAAGGCTTTGCCACTTATCGTCGGGCGGTCCACCGAGGGCGAGGTGAAATGCAGTTTCGGTTGGCGGCCAGTCCTGAAGGGCCGATACCGGAACCGATGACGATGGATGAAGCCGCGATCGCCCTGGCTAACTTTGATATTCGAGCGGCTTGCGTACATCTCATATTTGCCGCTTATGCCGTCACCTGCGATCGCCCTTGGGAAGACACCTTTGTGCTTAATGATCAGCACATTGAACAGTACTTAGGTTTAAACAAACGCAAAGACTTGAGCAAGCTTGACAAACTGACCCTGATCAAAAATTTGGTTTATCAGTGTTGCCTGGTGTTGGTGACCATTGACTGGCCACGCCAAGGCAAAGTTCCGCCTTTCATCATTGCAGAACAGTTCGTTTGGCATCTGCACGACACCCAATATTATTTTGAAGAAGATGCTCAAGGATGCCGCCATTTGATCGGTCTAAGCTTTACCCTGCGGGCGGGCCTGTGGGCTAAATCTTTCCTAAACAAACACGATTACCGTCGACAAAATGCCTTTTATCAGTATGGCTCTCTGCCCCAGTCCCTTTTGATCGAAGTCATGAGTAACTGGCAGCAGCATGAAGGCGCGATTCGGTTACTGTTATGGCTGTTATTCAAGCTCCGACTAGGAGGCGATCACCGCATGACGGTACGCACGCTGTTGCGCATTGCCTACGGTGAAGAGCGGCTCAACGCAGCCATGACCGTCCGCGGTGCCTATAAACGCCTGCTCAAAACCTTCGAAGGCGATTTAGAAACTCTCTACTACTATGGGCTCAGACCCTTATTCGACCCGGAAACCTATCCCCTTGATATCCAACCCCTTTGGGCAAAAGTGGCCGCAATTCCGGAAGATGCCGACGAGGCCCTAGAGTTTTGGACCGATGATGCCAATCGGACGATGAGTCTTACGGATAAGGCCCCTCGGGATAAGTGGCAACGTCTACTCAATGCTCGACTCCTCGGCTTTGACCCGCCTGAGGAATGGCAGCAGGTACCCAAACGGCAGACAAGCCGCCGTCGGCGCCAGACTCAAGCATCAACACAATCGCAACTAAAACAGTTTTCTGGTGAAACCATCAAAGTCGCTAGAAAGCGGCAGAAGTTGACTCAACGCGCCCTAGCAGAGCGGCTGGGCAAGAGCCAAAGCTGGATTCGGGATATTGAAAAAGGCCGCTTCAATCCCAGTTCTGCGGATCAGGATTTGCTCAGACGCACCCTAGACATCTCGAAGTAGTTGCCTCATCAGCCTGTTGACGGATTGCCTTTCGCCACCAGGCTGTATCTTATTGATGCGGGCAATTCAATCGGGGACAGTATTGAATTGATCTGTAGTGAGTCAGCCCCGGCAGACTGGTAAAACCTTATAAATCATGACTTACGCGGTTAAACCCGATTTTGGCCCCTGGATCTCCAAAACGGGGAAAATCGGCGGCAACATCTCCCAGACTTGGGGAACTTAGGGGGCCTGCGTAAGTCCTATGAATAGGATAAAGGTGGCAGCTACTCTTGGCCCAGGGTTTCCTACGCTGCACCTTCTCTGATTTCTCCCTGCGACCGGCTGATTTGAAACAGGTTCTTTTGGCCCCGTCCTAAGCGACGAGTCATGGATTGCTCTTTCTGTGACCACCTAAAGTCTCATAAGCATGGCAAAACGAGTAAGGGCAGTCAGCGCTTTCGCTGTGCTGAGTGTCATCGAACATTTACCGATACGCTGGATACGCTGTACTACCGTCGCTAGGTCACACCAGAACAGATTCGCAACGATTCTGCCAGCCCATGCTGAAGGCAGCAGTTTGCGAGGTATTAGCAGAATCGGGAAATGCGCTTACGGCACCGTCGTGGCTATTGTTCGACAAGCTAGCTAAAGAGCAACTCGTACACAACAAGAAGTAGCAGACGTCGATCGCGACCAGGTCATCGCCAATGAGATGTGGTCATTGGTGAAAAAAGCAAAAACGATGCGAGCCTCATGAGTTAGCGATCGCAGACTGTCGGGTAGGCATCAGTTTGGGCCAAGGACGTGGCTTGATATTGAGCCCTAGGGTCGGCAGACACACCGATGCGTTTTTAGCCGAATAGATTGCAAATGCTAAAGGCAAAACTGATCGTAAGGATTGGTACACAGATGCTTGGGATGTCTATGAAAGAGTCTTGACCGATGAGGTGAACCCTAAGTAGGCAGGCGTTATTAAATTGAAAATGATGTAGGTTGCGGTTGAGGAACGAAACCCAACGCTCGCAAGGGTTTTGTCACCATAAGCTCGTTCTACAAAAGATTCAACCCACCTACTTATCTAAGGAGCCATAAGTTTGCGTTGTGCGCCTCCGTCAAGGTGTTCTCGTTTGAATATCAGCCTGACTGAACTTTTGTCAGGCAATCAGGAGTAATGTTGCTAATTATACTTTTTACCTCTTTTTGGGTACGGATATTTGAATTTTGGGTTTGTATAAATCAATGCAGCTTTTTCTTGGGAACTTTTCCTGACGTTTTAGGTCAATTACGTATAAGTGAATGTCACTTTAGTCATACAGAATGCCTGAATTATT
>JBCCJU010000231.1:0-7644 GCA_039027715.1 Cyanobacteria bacterium P01_C01_bin.120 | reverse complement strand
TGCCGGTATGACAACCAATAAAAGCAAAAATCCCCAGCAGTCAGGCGGCGTGGTTTTCACCAGCCGATAAACGCTGTAGCTGACTCCGGCGATCGCCCCCAGTACGACTAATCCATAGGGCCAAAGCTGATTGAACCCAAAAGCATAGGTCTGTTCAAAATCGACAAAACTGCGAGTTATGTTAAGCAGCCACTGCAGCGGTAATGTCAAATATTGCTGCTGAGCCGACTGCAGTTGCCAAGCGGTACTGTCGAGGCCAGCTTGTCGATTTTGGACGATCACCCCGACCCAGGGCAAAAACAGTAGCGCACTGAGGCCCGCTGTGACTGAGAAAGGCCGCCAATGCGATCGCTGCTGCCAACCCACATAGACGCTATGGGCCAAGAGCACAAAGACCGTATAGACAAAGGTATAGAGCGTTAATGTGGTCAGCACTCCATAAATCAGCCAAACTTGCCAAGTGCGCGATCGCAGCGCCCACAGCAGGGACCAACTCATGGCAATCACGCCCAGCGTCCATAGGCTGTAAGGGCGCGCTTCTTGGGCATACAGAACTTGAAACGGAGAAACTGCCATCAGGGCCACTGCGATGTAAGCCGGAAGTTTGCTGACAAACAGTTCGCGGCTGAGCAGGGCCAACATCGGCAACGCCGCGATGCTGGTGAGCACGCTAAAGCTGCGGATGGTCGCGATTGAGTCGCCCAAAAGCTGTACCCACCAGCGAGTCAACACAAAGTACAGCGGTGGCAGTTGTGGTTCGTGGACGGCCAGCTCGCGAATAGTGGTGACAAAGCTCGTGCCTGCCGCAGGAAACTGATACTGCAGTAGATCTCCAGCCGTGATCAGCGGCGCATCAGTCCAGGCCTGCAGCAGGTCTGACTCAGTGAAACCAGACAGGCGAAAAGCGGTAAAAGCTTCGTCAATCCAGAAAAATTTGCCTGACAAATTGAGCAGGCGCAGCAACACTCCAATGCTGACAATAATGACGAAAGCCGCTTGGATCGCAGAAAGCTGCTGGTTGATAGAAAAGCGATCGCTCTTGGCCATCGTACTCAACTCTCTTTGTCAGTTGTGGCCGCCGCTGCCGTGGGGAATTTTAGGGCGATCGCGACGCCAAACTATTCAGACGCTAAAGTTGACGCCACTGATAAGTGATATTGGTCGCCACTATCTTCAAATTGTAAATCCATAATCAACCGCTGGTTGTTAGGAAACAGTTGAAGCTTGCGTTCAATTAACTCGTCCAACAGCGGATCTAATGCTTTTAAACTGTCTTGACTGCCGCGTCGACCGAACTTATTGTGCATCTCTTCTCTAGCCGCTTGCCTTTGTTCCTCCGGCATAATGGCCAAATTCCAAGCGATTGCTGCTAACTCCAGAAAGCTTTTGTGTTCCAAGAAGTCGTCAATTTCTTCTACATAAGGTTCCGCAAACTCCTCCAAAACCTCAGACATTTTGACTGCGCCCTTGGGATTTTGAACAATGCCATCAAAGTGCTTGCCTATGGGACTTTTCTGAAGCCGTTTTTCCAGCCTGTTGAGGGCTTTTTGATTATGGCTGGCGCTTTTTTGCTTTTGCTTCAGGAGTTCCTGAAAACCCTTAGATTTTCTAGCCATGATGCTACTGGTTAGTGTGAGTTGATTTTTCCAGATGTTCTATCCTAGCCAATCGTCCTCAATCCATCTGTCCTGATCGAATCTGATATCTAAAATACAGATAGTCTACCGAACTGTTAGCCATGCCGATTCCTCATCTGACGCCGACAGCCATCCAGCGCCACACAACGGATAAATCATACGCCCGGGGACAGAGTTACTTTCAAGCAGGCGCTGTTGTTGCAGTCACTCAGCGCCAACAGACGCTGCAGGCGGCGGTTGAAGGTAATGAGCCTCGGCCCTATCGAGTCACCATCGATTTCGATCATGGCGGCATTACGCAAACAAGCTGTACCTGCCAATACAGTTTTGAGGGCTGGTGCAAACATGTGGTTGCCACGCTGCTGACCTGCATTCATCAGCCAGAGCGCGTGGAGCAACGGCCGACCCTAGCACAGCTTCTAGACCGGCTGGATTGGGTACAAACCCAGGGGCTGGTGCAAAGCTTGGTCAACGACAACCCAGACTTGATTGAAGCGGTTGACCTGTATGTGACTCGGTTGGGTCAGCCTCAGACGACTGACGTCAACTCCGCTCCTCCCCAGCGTCAAACAAGCGTTGATCCAGCTCCATTCAAACGAAGCGTTCGCGAGATTTTGCGAAACACGGTACGCGATTGGGAGTATGGACGCGAGGATGACGACATTGCTGCCGATATGGGCGCGCTGATCGATAACGCCTTAGAGTTTGTTGAACAGGGAGATGTTGACAATGCCATGGTTGTGCTGCAAGGCATCACCGAAGGCTGTGTTGAAAACTGGAGCGAGATTGACGAATACATGGGTGTAACGCCTGCCGATATGGAAGTTGATCTGGATGCGGCGTGGACTGAGGTATTTTTGAGCACCGAGCTAACCGAGGAAGAAATATTGACATGGCACGAAAATTTAGAAGCTTGGCAAGATCAGCTCGGCAGTTTTGCGATGGCTTTGGCGGCCCTACACCAGGGCTGGAAATATCCGCCTCTGGTGAAAGTCTTTGCTGGTGAGACGACAGCAAAAGGCGCCTGGTCTGACGACGCTCCCAACTGGGCAGGCCAGTTTAGCCAGATTCGGCTCAAGATATTGGCCCGTCAAGAACGCTATGAAGACTATCTGAAGCTGGCTGAAGCAGAGGGCCAAACCCAGCAGTATATAACCATGCTGGCGCGCCTGGGACGTATTGAGCAGGCGCTGGCGGTGGCGCAGAGCCAAATGACTCAGCTGCAGGAGGCGAAGGCGCTGGCGGAAACGTTGCGATCGCAAAACTATCTGCCGCAAGCGCTTCAGATCGCGCTAGAGGGACTCAACCGCGATCGCCAAAATCCTTATGCCGTTTATGATTTTGCCGCCTGGACGAGCGATCTTGCCGCCGGTTTAGGCAACTCAGAAGCAGCTTTAGAGGCCAGCATTGCAGGTTTCAAAGCGCGCCCATGCTGGCAAGACTATCAGAGAATTCAGACACTAGCTGGAGTTAACTGGCCGGAGGTACAGCCAACTCTCTTAAAGCGCCTGCGCACTGACTCAACATGGGGAATTGAAACGGCTCAAATTGATATCTTTTTACATGAAGGACTATTTGAAGACGCGATCGCAGTGGCGTCTGACTTAAGTAGCTACCATAGCCGCCTAATTCTGCAGGTAATGGATGCCGTTATCGCCACCCACAGCCAATGGGTAATTGACAATGCTCGTCCCCGAGCCGAAGCAATTATGGATGAGGGTAAGGCTAAATACTATCAGAATGCGATCGACTGGCTTAAACGTATAAAAGCAGCTTGTCAAGCGCTAAATCGCGGCGATGAATGGTCTCACTACCATCGACAACTTACTGATACTCACGGACGTAAACGCAAGCTTATGGGTCTAATGCAACAGGCCAGACTGTAAGTTCTTATTCAAAGCCAGCTCTAGCCGTTGAAGGCCTGTCGTTCGGTTTCTGCTGTAACTCCAAAGTTGAGAACGCATATCATCACGCTCAATACTTTCACCATTGCAGCCTTATGGCTGTCACAAAACTGACACGTAATGATCAAGACATTTGTCTCTTTAAAGAACGCTTATAGCTTTTCTATTTCCATTGCTCAAACCAGTAGCCTCTCAATTTTTGATTAAAAGAATGAAAACCTAAATAATAAAATATGTAGCATAAAACGTACGGCAGACATCATTTCTTGCTGTCATTGCTGCAAACTTTATTAGTAAATCAGATCATAGAAATTTTCCAAATTAACCAAGAAAACGTTTACTTAACACACAGATTGGTTTCGCTGAACTAGAAAAGCAAGCGCTTATACAAAAGAATAAAATGTCATTCATCATATGAAATCACGTGCTTAAAATACCAAGAACTTCCAACCTTTAAGGTTTTCTAATACGACTGATCGTCTTCAGGAACACTTTAAATCTGTCTCAAAAGCAAACGATTTCGGCGCCTGCCAATACTTGAGCTAATTTGAAAGAAGGATCGTTCAAATGCTTATCCGGTTTTGCCTAAAGGTTTTTAGGCTTTCTTCGCAAACCCACCTTTAAGGTCGTTTACTAAAACACAAAGTCAAGAATTTAAAGGCTAATATTTATTAGCAAAAGCGCATAGGAAAACAATTGCGATTTACTAGCTCGGCAGTAAAAATTAATTCGAGCTTGAGATAATTTTATGAAACGAGTGGAGTAATATCCATCAGCAAAGGTTTTCATATAAGTTAATGATGTTCCTTACGGAAATCTAATATTCTCCATCTCATCTGCATTCAATATAAATTCTTGAAGAAGACCATCTTGAAACATTCATGTCGCGGAATGGAGAGGGATAAATTAAGATATCAGAATGATGGTTTAGGCCTCTTGATTTCAGTCAGGTTAAACCGGCTTCTCAAACACTTACAGATGTTCGGAGCTCTGCTCTGAGCGTGGATTTTGGCATCGCAATCATTCTGACGTCAGTCTCATCGAAGCGCTAGCTAACGGTTAAATCGTTAACGCTGTTATGAAGCCAGCGATCGCGTCCCCTGAACTCGTGGGATTGACTCCTTCTTGGTACAACTTTCCTTGTAATAACCGTGGCTGTTTCTCAAACCCAAGCAATTCAAATTTGGCATGGTCAGGCTAGCGCGCTATTCAATGCTGGTCGTTATCAATCTGCGATCGGACGTTATGAAAAAGTATTAAAGACTAACCCTAACGACGCTAATGCCTGGATTGATAAGGGCTATGCTCTGTGTCAAACAGGGCAATACAAGCTGGCATTGCAGGATTTTCAGCAAGCGATTCGCCTGGCTCCTCAAAAAGCTAGAGCTTGGCACGGTCAGGGCATCGCTCAGGCCAAAGCCGCCAGTTTTGAAGCGGCACTGGCCAGTTTTGACCGCACGATTGAACTCAACCCCTTAGATTCGAAGGCTTGGCGCAACCGAGGCAACGCCCTGCTGCGCCTTAATCGCTATCAAGAAGCGGCCGACACGTTTAATAGATTAATTCAGCAAGAGCCTGATAACTATTACGCTTGGTACGATCGCGCCGTGGCGCTAGCCGCGATGCGTCGTTACCATGATGCCTTGAGCTGTCTTGATACGACTGTGGCAATCAAACCCAACTGCCATTACGCCTGGACTTATCGTGGCGTCATGCTCAATAAACTGTATCGCTTCCAGGATGCGCTGGCCAGTTTTGATCGCTCTTTGCGGTGTCGGGTGCCTAACCCCAACGCTTGGTACGGCAAAGCATCGGCATATGCGCTGCAGGGTAAAGCGGTTCCCGCCGCCCGCTGGTTACGGAATGCGGTGGCAGTCAACCCCAACCTATACCGGGCAATAGTGCGCACGGATCCTAATTTCAGCGTCGTGCTCAAAAGTCCTGAAATCCAATCAGTGATTCATGGCTGCGACCAATCTGAAGAAAATTCCACCAACTCTTTAGAATGGCGGCAGTGTTCTTCAATGGCAGATGGCCCGAACTCCTCATTTAACTTTTGATCGCGGCACCTTGATTTTGCATCCGCCACCGCGGGGCAAAACTTGGATTGATTTTGCTACCTGGGACGATCGCATTGAGCGATTTCGCATTCCCGCCCATCAATATCGTTCCTTGGTGGAAACTTTGCGGCGTGAGCAGGTGAGCTTCACTGATCGCGTCACGCAGTTTGAGGCCCTGCCGCTCAAACTACAGACGCCCTTTGAACCCTATCCCCATCAAAAAGAGGCCTTAGATGCCTGGGTACAGCAGGGCTGGCGGGGCGTTGTGGTTTTACCCACGGCGGCGGGTAAAACTTACTTGGCCTATCTGGCCATGCAGGCCACGCCACGTAGCACACTCATTACCGTGCCAACGCTGGACTTGATGCATCAGTGGTATGACCAACTGCTACAGGTATTTCCCGATGTGGAAGTCGGATTATTGGGCGGTGGCTCGCGCGATCGCACTCCCGTTTTAGTGGCCACCTACGACAGTGCCGCCATTCATGCCGAAACCCTGGGCAACCAGTATGGCCTGCTGATTTGTGACGAATGTCATCATTTGCCCAGCGACTTTAACCGAGTGATTGCGGAATACTCGGTGGCCCCCTATCGTCTGGGCTTAACCGCCACGCCCGACCGGGCCGATGGCCGCCACGACGATTTGAATCAACTACTCGGGCCAATCGTCTATCAAAAGCAGCCTGAAGACTTAGCCGGTAGTACCCTCGCACCTTACGAAGTGGTGCAAATTAAAGTGTCTCTGAGTTCCGATGAACAGCAGCGATATGAAACACTAATTCACCAGCGGAATGACTTTCTGCAAGGGGCCAATATCTGGCTGGGCAGCTTGGAAGGGTGGCAGCGGTTTGTGCAGGCCAGCGCTAAATCAGCGGCAGGACGACGCGCTATGTTGGCCCATCGCGAATCGCGGGAGATCGCCCTAGGCACCGAAGGCAAACTGCGCGTTCTCAGCGAACTGCTGGAGCGGCACTTCCCAGAACGCTGCCTGATTTTCACTGCGGATAACGCGACGGTCTATCGCATTTCCCAGGACTATTTGATTCCCGCAATTACCCACCAAACGCCCGTCAAAGAACGCCAGGCCATTTTGGAAAAGTTTCGCAGCGGCGATTATCCCACCTTAGTGGTGTCGCAAGTATTGAATGAAGGCGTTGATGTTCCCGATGCGCGGGTGGCCATCATGCTATCGGGCACTGGCTCAACCCGCGAGTACATTCAGCGATTGGGGCGTATTTTGCGAAAAGGGTCAGAGCAAAAACAGGCCATTCTTTACGAGGTGATTGCCGAGGAGACGACCGAAGAGGGCATCTCTCGTCGTCGCCGTACCCAGCCAAAATCTCGCAAGGCTGGGCAACTGGAGCTGTTGCCATCAAAACAGACATATCCGCACGATGCGCCATCGCTGCCCAAAGCGGCGGAACCCGAAGCAGACTGGCCGGATTAGAATTCGGGGTTCGGAATCAGCAGGGCGCACGTTAGGGCAGTGCTGACGTGCAACTCTGGCTCAGGGGTTTTCCAATAGAATCAAGAGCATGTCCCTTTGATTGAGGCTGCTTATAGGTCAAACAGAAACCTGGCTAAACCAAAGGTGGATACACCTTGAAGTCGAACAAGATGAAGAACAGTTTCGCCTCGACGCTAGCCAAACGAGGTTGGCGGTTGGCACCCGTGGCCCGTTGACGAGGCTCGGGATACCGACGGGGCACCTCTGTATTCGCCAATACCTCAGCAAAGGTCGGCTTGAGATCCTCAAATGTCTTCCGGTTCAATCCGCTCAAGGCCCGCAGGAGACGGTCACTCTGCAAGGCGCGTTGGAGATTCAGCACGACTCACCTTCGTTCACTCGTCATGCAACTGCATAACTCGCTGTCGCCCACGGACGTACTTACGCCTTTACTTAGGAATGAGGATTTAATAACTTCCACAATCAGGCAGGTGGGGTCTTGCCACGTAGTTCCATTGCGGTAGGTGCTCGTCAAAGCGAATCGGCATCTCCTGCTTGAACTCTTCAGTGGCGGTTCGCCCCTTGTGATAGACCTG
>JBCCJU010000230.1:0-7692 GCA_039027715.1 Cyanobacteria bacterium P01_C01_bin.120 | reverse complement strand
GGGTCGGTGCCCAGCACCACAAAAAAGTCAGGCCCTCGAAAATCGCGATTTTTTAAGCGCTGGGCGTTGTAATAAACCGTCAGATTGCCGGAAATGTAAACATCCTGACGGTGCTGCCAAAACTGTCGCAAAACCTGAATCAGCAGATTAATTTGGTCGCGGTGAAAATCAGATTCCAAGGGCGGTTCGTCACTGTAAAGATCGCCAGGTGGGAAAACGATATCCTCGGGAACCGCATCCGGATCTGCACCGAAGGCGATGAGATTGGGAGCAACCATAGGCAAAACTGTGCGCTTGATAGGTTTAGTGTAGCCAGAAATGGGCGAGGCTCACTCAAACTGCTGTGGCGATCGCCTTCTGTTGATCCGTTGAGGATTCGCGGGCCAGACGAATCACCAGATTACCGTTCGCTTCCACGGTCGTGTGGCTGTGGGGAGGGAGTAAAACGGTGGAATCTTTTTGGAAGATCACCGCTGGGCCTTCAATTTCGCCCCCGACGGGGAGGCGATCGCGCTCAAAGAAATTGGTGGAATATTTTTCCAGTTGGCCGTTGACGCGGAAGTAGGTGACGGCGGTTTTTAGCCACGCATCTTCCACCTTGCCCTCAGCGGGAACAGGGAGCCCGGAGAGTTTCGGCATCGGGCCGGTGCCGGTAACTCGCAGGGTCACCAACTCCACGGGGTTTTCGGGGAAGGCGTGACCGTATTCGGCGGTGTGCAGGTCGTGGAACTGCTGCCACACGCTTTGCAGGGCGGCTTCGTCTAGTTCGCCATTGGGCACGATTGCCCGCAATTCGTACCCTTGCCCCACATAGCGACAGTCCGCAAACCGCTGCAGCGTCATCTGATCTGGGGTGAAACCGTCCGCCTGGAGTTGGGCGATGACCTGATCTTCCAGGCTCTGCAAATCGGCGTTGAGCTTGTCCAGATGGGGATCGGTGCTGAGGGTAAATTCGTTTTGAATCAGGTCATGTTTGAGGTCAGTGGTGAGCAGACCCATCGCCGAGGTGATGCCGGGATAGCGGGGCACGATGACTTCGGGGATGCCCAGCGATCGCGCCACTTCCGCGGCATGGAGCGGCCCGGCTCCCCCTTGCGCTACTAGGGCAAACTGGCGCGGATCTTGACCTTTTTGGATGGTGCGGGAGCGGATGGCATTCGCCATGTTGTTGTTGACGATCGTGAGAATGCCCGCAGCGGTTTCGTACAGGTCGAGGCCGACGCGATCGACTAGGGCTTGCACCGCAGCAAAGGCTTGGTCGGGATAGATCGTCATTTCGCCACCCAGGAAATGTTCCGGGTCAAGGCGATTCAGCACGACGTTGGCATCGGTGACGGTGACTTCCGTGCCGCCTTTGTCATAACAAACAGGCCCCGGTTCAGCTCCGGCACTGCGCGGCCCGACCCGAAACGCGCCGCCGTCGTCCACATAGGCGATGCTGCCGCCCCCCGCGCCGATGGTATGCACATCAATCATCGGCACCATGACGGGATACCCCGCAATCCAGGTGTCTCGGGCAGTGGCTTCGGCAAAGCCTCGCTCGGTCACAATGCCGATGTCGGTGCTGGTGCCCCCCATATCAAAGGTGATGAGGCGATCGCGTTGTGACTGTGCGCCTGCTGCGGCCCCGCCAAGCACCCCAGCGGCGAGTCCTGACAGCAGTAGCGTCACGGGTTGTTCACCGGCCACTTCGGCAGTGGCCACGCCGCCGTTGGAGCGCATAATGTGGAGTTCGCCCCGCACGGCTTGTTCCTTCAAACTGCGGCTGAGGTTCTGAATGTAGCGCTTCACCTTGGGGCCAACGAAGGCATTGATGCAGGTGGTGGTGAACCGCTCGAACTCGCGGAACTGCGGAAAGATGCTGGCACTGGTGGTAATGAAGGCGTCGGGAAACAGTTCCTGGGCCAATTCCGCAACGCGGTCTTCGTGACGGGAGTCGAAGTAGGAGTTGAGGAAGCCGATCGCCACAGATTCCACGCCAGCGGCTTTGAGTTCCAGAATGGCGGTGCGGGCAGCGTCTTCATCTAGGGGCGTCAGCACTTCACCGCGCGGATCGAGCCGTCCGGGAACGACTTTGCGATCGCGCCGCTTTACCAAGGGACGGGCCTGCCAGGGAATGTCTTGCATGATGGAGTAGTGCTGGGGGCGCTGGTGGCGACCAATGTGGACAATGTCACGATAGCCCTCGGTGGTGATCATCCCCGTCCGCGCCCCGTCGTGGGTGAGCAGAGTGTTGGTGGCGATCGTGGTGCCGTGGAGCACATGTTCAATGTCGCCGTAGTCGACCTGGGCCATCGCACACAGGGTTTGGATGCCCTGCATCATGCCGATGGAGGGATCGTCAACGGTGGTGGGGACTTTGTGAATCCAGGTCTGCTGCTGGGCCACATCGGCCAAGATCAGGTCGGTAAAGGTGCCGCCAATATCCACCCCGATGAGTTTCATGTCTGCTCTCCTCACATGCCAATGTTGCCTCGGATTCTAGAGAGGGAAGGTGTTGGCAAAATGTTCAGGCTGTACGTTTGGGGCGATCAGGAGCAACTTGCTCTTTAAACGAAAAGCCCTCACATTCTAACGATGCCGGAATAATATGCAGAATTTTTCTATCTAATAACATTGTTAGCTAGCTTTAAGCTTCCCCAGATTCCTTAGAAGCACCATGATTAATGTAGATTAGTCTTAGTCAAATTAAGCAATAACCTGGACATTATTCAGACAAATAGATTTTTAATAGTGGTTAAAATAAAGTCATTTTTTTGGCCTCTTCAAACAAGGTAAACATTAGTGGTTCTCAAAGCTGTATTTATCGGAGTCAATAAGCATAGCGATCCTCGTGTTAATGAGCTTTCAGCCGCTACTAAGGATGCTACAGCGCTTTGGGCTCTATTTAAGGACTCTGTCCAGGGTATGTCTGATAAGAGGCTTCTGGATGACGAAGCAACAGCAACCGGAGTTCGTCAAGCTCTTGACGAGTCCCTTGGTGATGCTGGCGAAGATGATACGGTTATCGTTTTCTTTGCAGGGCATGGAACGCCACGTCATCAACTCGTACCTTATGATGTCGATCGTGATCAAATTGATCAAACAACAATTGATATGCAGGAGCTTGCAGATCTGCTTAAGAACACAAGAGCTCGAGCTAGTGTTGTTATCTTAGACTGCTGTTTTAGCGGGGGGGCTCCTGCACGTGTCCTAGAAGGTGTTCCCGTTTCCCGAAGTGCTGCAAGCCACATTAAAGATCTTGGTGGAGCCGGGCGAGTTGTTCTTGCAGCCTCTAAAGATGACCAGGAGGCACTCGAGCTTGGACAGCATGGCCTCTTTACTGCTGCTATGCTCCGTGTTCTTCAAGAGAGTCCGAATTGGACTGATATTGGAGTCATGATGGATGAGGTTATCAGGCAGGTTCGCGCTGAAGCTGCCCGAACTGGCCACGAACAAATTCCTGTCTGGGCTGGAAAGATTGAAGGTGGCATCGAATTACCACCTCTTCAGAAGGGGCCTAACTATATGGCTGAATTCCCTGATACCACTGGTATTAGGATTGGTTCATCTGTATCTGATCTCTCAGCTTTTCTTGTGCCTAGTTCAATTCTCAAAGCATGGAAAAACCGTTTTTCAGAGCTCAACAACTTACAGCTATCGGCAGTAAACGACTATCGTGTGATGGATGGTAAGTCGCTACTTGTTGTGGCACCTACGACCTCTGGTAAGACATTTATTGGAGAGCTTGCAGCCGCACGAGCAATCGTAGATCATCGCAAAGCTGTCTTTCTTTTTCCCTTCAAAGCTCTAACAAATGAAAAGTTTGAGGAGTTTGAGGAACTGTATGGCGAAGGACTTGGCTTGCGAGTAATTAGGTGTACAGGAGACTACGCGGATCAGACTGAGCCTTTTGCGAAAGGGCAATATGATATTGCTCTCCTTACGTATGAGATGTTCCTTGGCTTGTCTGTTGCGATGCCAGAACTTCTCGCAAAAATTGGTCTCGTTGTGCTAGATGAAACTCAGTTCATAACTGACTCTACACGTGGTATTGCAGTTGAGCTACTGCTGACTAATCTTCTGACAGCTAGAGAGAGAGGAATTGAACCGCAAATTGTCGTCTTGTCTGCAGTAATTGGTAACGTTAATCACTTTGACGAATGGCTTGGCTGTCAAACCTTAATGACAAATGAGCGGCCAGTGCCTCTTGTAGAGGGTGTCATAGATCGAAGTGGAGTGTATCAATTCATTGACGCCGATGGTCAAGAGCGTATTGAACAGATGCTCAAACCTCACGAAATCATCCAGAGAAAAGCTAAGCCTGGATCTCAAGATGTCATCGTCCCCCTCGTCAGAAAGTTTATAGCAGAACAAGAGCAGATCCTGATATTCCGAAACAATCGAGGCGCTGCACGTGGTTGTGCAAACTATCTTGCAAATGAGCTGGGATTACAAGCAGCAAATACAGCGCGCGAAGCATTGCCTCTTCAAGACCTATCCACAACTTCTCAAGCATTGCGTGATGCCCTTTCAGGTGGAACAGCATTTCACTCGAGTAATCTCTCTCGAGAAGAGCGCCGTGTTATTGAGCAGGCATTTCGCAGTCAGGAGAAAGGAATTCACGTCATGGCTGCTACCTCAACCGTAGCTGCAGGCATCAACACACCGGTCGAAACCGTTATTGTTGTAGAAACCTCGTTTCGTTTTCCACCAAAAGACTATACCGTTGCGGAATACAAAAATATGGTTGGCCGTGCAGGTAGGTTAGGCTTTTCAGAGCAAGGCCGAAGTATTATTTTGGCGAAAAACATCACTCAGCGAGAGCTTCTATTCAAGAAATACATCTGCGGACAACCAGAACCTATTCGTTCCTCCTTTGAGCAGCAGGAGCTTAACACTTGGATTCTTCGTCTTCTTGCCCAAATCAAGGAAATTTCTAAAGATAAAGTTGTCACACTTCTAGCTAAAACCTACGCTGGCTACCTCGAGACACGTAATTCGCAAGCTTGGGAACCTCAAATGCACAGCCAACTTGAAGGTCTACTTAGTCGCATGATTGAGTTTCGTTTAGCAGAAGACGAGATGGGACTAATTCGCTTGTCTCTACTTGGCCAGGCATGTGGCAAATCTAATCTTAAGCTCGGTTCAGCCATTCGGCTGGTTGAGATTCTTCAAGGTTGGCCAGAGGATTTATTAACCGCACAAAAGCTTTTAGCGGTTATTCATGCTCTATCTGAGTTTGATGATGCTTACACACCTATGTCGAGAAGTCGAAATGGTGAGCCACAATGGCCTCGTAAAGTAGCCCAAGATTATGGGCGTAACATTGCTCAAGTACTTCAGTTAGGTGTAGGAAGCCTCAAAGCTTATCAAGCTCGATGCAAACGTGTTCTTGTGCTTCAGGATTGGGCTAGTGGGAGACCTATTAGCGATATTGAGGATAATTACAAGATTGAAGCTGGCGACATCCGATCATTTGCAGACTTTGCGCGATTCCACCTCGTTGCAGCTTCTGAGATTGCTGACATACTTCTACTTGGTCAGGGACCTGATGCAAATGATGTTGAGAAGTTACTTATGCAGCTTGAAGTCGGTATTCCTGCTTCAGCACTAGGCTTACTCAACCTTCCTATTCGTCTTGAGAGAGGAAGTTATCTTGCTTTGTATCAATCAGGCATTACAGAACCTGAGGCGGTATGGGAACTCGAGAATGAGCATCTGGAAGACATCGTTGGCAACACGGTTAGGTTGAGATTGCAAGCGGTTCGACCCGACAGAATATAAATCTTCTATGAAATCGTCACAACTTCTTGCTATAGGTCTTGGATATTTGGATTTTCTGCTAGCTAATATGGCATGGCAGCGGACGGGTGAAAAACGCTGGCGGAGTTGCAAAGATTTTTTGCCGCCGCTACATTTTGCCGTTAGAATGCCAATCTGCACTTATACAACTCTCTACTCTCATCTTGTACTTAAAGAGTGATTTTTCTTTACTTCAAATAATCAATATGAGTTTTAGTCAAGACTTCCTTGAGAAAGTTCTTCTTTTAGTACTAACAGCTAGTGTGACTGGTTTTCTTGTACCTTATGTTCTGAAAGTGGTCGATGACAGGAAAGTTCAAAAACAAAAGGAGATTGATTATATAAGGCTGAGGAAGCAAAAACAATATGAAGCTGCCCTTGCACGACAAAGCAAAATCATTGATGCTCAAGTTCAACTACTTGATAATCTTGCAACCTTGATTTGGGAATACCAACTATTAGCTATTGAAGTATCGTATTTTGATCCTATAGTTCAGCCGGAACTTTACTCTGCAGCTGCCAAAGAATACGATAAGAGAACAGGGCCAACCTTTGCCAGAATACGTGCAGAAATCAGTAAGGCTTTACACTTAACAAGTATTGAAAATTATGAAGAGCTTAAGCAGTTATATTATGAGGACTTACTAGCACTGGATCGGCAATTGTACTGGCTAATGAATAAACAGAGTGCAACAGATGAAAAACTTAAAGAGTGGAATAAATTTAATAAACTTGCCGTTCATGATCTTGCCGATAAAATAGACAGAACTCTAAATAATTTAGCAAAAGAACTTCGCTTGAAGAGTGGAATAACAGAGACTGAATAAGATCTAAAACAATAGTTTCAAGTCAGCCTAGCAACTGCAATAAACTGGAACTTTGCATTATTGCTTTTTGACAGAGGTTGTCTACGTCTGATGATTGCGAAAGTTAACTTAAAGTGCTGGCTCAACAATCGCCTGATTTCATCCCTCTGGCGCAGTTGGTAACTAACAAAACATTGCCCCATCAACTTTCTAGTCAAGATAAAACCATTGATTTGACGGCCTTGTGTGATGGGAATTGCCACCTTACTGCGAATTAACCGCGATCGCCATAGAAGTGCAACCCGTCGAAGTGGTTGGATCGTTGAGCATGGTTCAGAGACGCCAAAATTAACGACCTGCTATCCTCTATAATTCAGTAGAGGTATTGAGTGTAATGAGTAATCCTAAATTGCTAGATACTGTAGCTTTGATGGTTGATCTGCCTCAATACAATTTGTGGCGTGGGCAAGTGGGTACGGTGGTTGAGACGTTGGCGGATGGCATCGCATTTGAAGTTGAATTCAGCGATCGCAATGGACGCACCTATGAATCCGTCGGGTTGCGCCCAGAACAAATCATGGTGTTGCACTTTGAGCCATCATCACCTGGTCTTAAGTCTGAAAAGGTCACCGCGTAAGCGACATAACGACCCAGTTGGAGCAAACGGGTAAAAATGGATCGCTTAGCAAAGCTTGCTGGTAGCCGCTCAATCGGAGTGTTAGCCCAAAGTGCTGACTCAATGATGCGCGTGATTTCATCCTTTTACGCGGGGTTGGTAGCTAGCAAAACATTGTCCCATCCGCTTTCTGGTCAGGATAGAGCCATCGATTTGATGACCTTGCCGGATGGGAACTGCCACCTTACTGCGAATTAACCACGATCGCCTCTAGCAGTGATTGGTTACTCCTGCCCTATGCGATCGCTAGTTGCGAATTTGCGATCGCTCTGAATCTTGCCTTCACCAGCAATGCTTACCTGCCGATACTTGCAACGCTTAGTCACGCCAAGACACCTGACTCAAAACCTAATTGACTGACGCTATTAAAATACAAGCAAGTCCTCTTCAACCTTCGTCACTATGCTCAGCACTACCGTCACTGAT
>JBCCJU010000229.1:0-7762 GCA_039027715.1 Cyanobacteria bacterium P01_C01_bin.120 | reverse complement strand
GAGATAGCTGAGGCGATCAACCGGAAATGGATGACTTAGCATTGGTCCCGAACCGCCACCGTTGTACAGCAGGAACTTGTACACCTGACTCAGGCCATCTTCGTCTAGATTGCGATAGTCGTCAGCCTGTTTCTCAAAGGCGGCGAAGTTAAGTTCGTGGGCAAAGCGATCGCTGCCCCCCGCCACTCGCATCATGGTATTGCCCACCAGTCGCCAGTCGTCGGTTACCAGGAGCGCGGCGCGATCGCACGACAGTTCTGCCATGCGCCGCCACTCATAAAACGCATAGATCAGCCCCGTGCTAATCATATTGCCAATACCAAAGGTGAGTTCGCCAATCACCGACGCTGTAGTCATCGCCCAAATTGCCATCTGGGTAAGCGTTGTGTGGCCGCATTTCACGTGTCCCAACTCATGGGCCATCACCGTCCGAATCTCATCATCACTGAGTAAATCCAACAGCCCCGTATGCATCACTATGCAGGGCTGTTCTTCGCCAATGGCATAGGCATTAACCATCGGATTTTGCGTCACAAATAGCGTTGGTGTTGGCCGCACATCCAGCGACTGCACGCACTCGCGGAACATTTGATAAAGCGTTGAATATTGCTGTGGCCCTACCTGCACGCTGTTGCCCATCAGCGACACGTACTGGGGCCGCTCATACATAAATTCCACAAACTTGCGGGCTACGATGTCGAATCCGGGAAAGGCTCTCAAGGCAGCCTCAGCTTGCTGATCCAATGGATGCCGAAAGGCGTCGCGGCTGATGCCAGGATATTCAGGCATAAAATCACCAGAGCAAAAAGGAATTGTCCTCCCAGTCTAAACAATGGCTCATGAAGCCGCTGACGTCTGAATAGGTTCGAACTAATGTCCATTTTGTGCAACAACGCTGTAAATCCATAAGCCATCAGCTGCTCAGCCCCTATGTTGGTTAATCCAAGTTGTCTACATATGGAGCCTCTCACCTGAATAAATCCAGTTTTTGGGCGAGCAAAACGTCAGATCTTCCTGAACTTTTCCCTATCAACACATCAAGAAAGTTCAGGCATTTTAGTATCAAGTTGGCTTAGTTAATATTGGTTGCGGATGACTGATCGATACTCCATCATCTGTGACCAATAGGGTTCGCGTTTTTACAGGATGACGCTGAGTGCGCTGGCTGTCCAGACAGCTTGACATTTTGCAAAAGAATTATTTTGATGGTCTTTCTGACGGAAAGCCAATGGTTTGCCTGCCCAATTAATCACGCTATTCATTAATGATGAACGGTCTGTTTTTGGTTGGCAGTAACGAGTCGACAACAGCAGAAATCTTAGATTCTAACGACCCCTGACCATTAACAAAATCAAAAATCTTTAGACTGCTTAGCCCAAATTGGAACAGAGCCGATTAAACATGGGGCGATCGCGTTCTCGATCAGGTTTTGGGCTTTGCACTGCTTCATCACCATTGCAATATGAGGGTTCATTACCATGCATCGCGCCTTAATTTTCAGCATCGCGATCGTAACCGGTGGCACGTTAGTCATAAATCAGGCGGTTTCTCAACCGGCCCCTGATTCAGATTTTGAAAGCTTGTCCGCCTGCGAGAAGCTGGATGCGATCGCTCGGGCCGGCAAGTCAGTGCCAGACTACATCGCCGGCTCAGGCTACAGACAGTTTGATAGTGAAATTAGAAGTATCTGCACTTGGCATTTGGAATCACTCAATGTTGCCCTTAACAGGGTGGGCAGAGACCCGGCATTCGAGGCGCTGACGGCCTGCGAGAAGCTGGATGCGATTGACAGGGCTGGGAAGTCAGTACCTCAATACATTGCGGGCTCTGGTATCGAAGATTTTGATGTCGAGATTATCAACGACTGCCCTCAGTATCGAGCTGCACTGGACGAGGCTGGAGGTCCCAGGAGTGGAGTCGGTCCTGGAGAAAATTCAGATCTCCAAGGGCCGACTGAGGCGGACTTTGAAAGTTTATCTGCCTGTGGGAAGTTGGATGCGATCGCTCGGGCCGGTAAGTCAGTGCCAGCCTACATTGCAGACTCGGGCTATCAGCAGTTCGATGATGAGATTAGAAGCACTTGTAACTGGCATTCAGAATCGCTCGATGTCGCGCTTAACCGTTTGAACTTAGTTCCCGAGTTCGAGGCGCTGTCTGCTTGTGGCAAGTTGGATGCGATCGCTGCATCGGGCAAGTCGGTGTCGCAATACATCGCAGGCTCGGGCATTGGAGAATTTTCGGCAGATATTAACTCAATGTGTCGTGAATATCTTGGTGACCTGGATGAAGCCCAAAGGAGCTTACAGAAGAGCTAGGTGACTGTATCCAATCCTTAGAGCCTGGCGGCAAAAATGGAGGGCATAGAAGCTGAGCTATTTCTATTGCCCTCAGCTTGTGGAATGCGGTGGATTATAGCGATCGCAGTTTCCATGGTCGCCAGCGCTCAATTTACCCTGTGTTATAAAGGGCGTGCCGTCAAGAAGCCCCGTGATGGATGCTAATTTTCTCCGCAATTTCTTTAAAGCGTCAAATCCCGGCAATCCGGTAGCGGATCCGCGCTACTACATTGATTTTGCTGCGGTGCGGGGGGGCGATATCGTGCGCGAGCTGGCCCGCACCATCATTGACCTGTCGCCAGACGAGGCCACGACTCAGCTGATGACAGGACACATCGGCTCTGGCAAATCGACAGAGCTGCTGCAGTTGCGGGAACGACTTCAAAAAGCCGACTTCCACGTGGTTTACTTCGACTCTGGCCAGGACTTGGAGATGGCAGATGTGGAAGTGACAGACATTTTACTGGTGATGGCGCGGCAAATCAGCGCCAGTTTGGAGCAAATTGGCATCAACGTCCGGCCCACCTATTTTCAGCGGCTGTTTCGCAGCATTGTGGATACGCTGCAGATGCCCATTGAAATTTCCGATGTGTCCCTGTCGGTGGGCATTGCGCAGATTACCGCCCAGTCGAAAGAAAGCACGAATTTACGATCGCAGCTGCATCAATATTTGGAGCCGCGCACGAAGTATATTCTCGATGCCATTAACTCGGAATTGATTGCCCCGGGCATTGCCCAGCTCAAAGCGCGGGGCCAGCAGGGGCTAGTGGCGATCGCCGATAACTTGGAGAAAATGCTGCCCAACCCCAAGCCCAACGGGCGATCGCAGCCGGAATATTTGTTTGTGGATCGGGGGGAACAGCTCAAGCGATTGGACTGTCACGTCATTTACACCATTCCCCTGGAGCTGGTATTTTCCAACGATTTGCCGATTTTGATGAACCGCTTTGGCCTGCGACCGCGGGTGCTGACCATGGTGCCCGTGAAAACCATTGACGGCGAGGTTAACCCCGACAGTGTGGCTAAGCTGCAGCAAGTGGTAATGGCGCGGGCCTATCCCGACCTGTCCGTTGGCGATCGCCTAGACCGCATCCCCGATATTTTTGATACTCCAGCCACCCTCAATCGCCTCTGTGCTGCCAGCGGGGGACATATCCGCAACGTCTTGCGCTACGTCTCCGGGTGCCTGCGCAAACAAGGATTGCCCATCACCCAGCAGACCTTGGAACAAGAACTGCGGGATGAGCGCAACGAGCTGCTGGGCATCATCGACGGGGCGGAATGGCAACTGCTGTTTCAAGCCGTGAAAGCGCGTAACTTTCAGGGAAACGATGAGTACAATAGTTTGTTAAGGAAGCTTTTTTTGTACGAATATCGGGACAATCGTGGACGCTGGGTCGATATTAATCCCGTGCTCACCGAAACCGAGGTCTATCAGCAGTGGATGAAGACACCGTAAATCCTGTCAGTCGCGCCTACTCCGACGCGGAACTGCGCCAGTATAACCAGACCAAACTGGCGGAGTTGGAGAACACGCTGCGGTATTCTCAAGGTGAATTTTCGCTGATTATCGTTGCCTGCGACTACCATCGCCTGCGCCATTTGGTGAATCAACATCTGGTAGACACGGGCTTGGCGACGGTGATGCAGCTACCGCGAGAGTTTGTGAATCTGCGGGAAACTATCCAGTTGGCGATCGCTGAGCCAACGCCGCCGGCGCTGTTAATTGTCGGACTGGACTATCTCACCAAGGCTCATTTGCGCACCGTGCTGCAGGGCTTCAACATGGGCCGCGATGATTTTCGCCAGCAGTTCCCCTTTCCCTTGGTCCTGTGGATGAACCGCCGGGTGCAGCAGCAGTTTGCCCAGTTTGCCCCGGACTTTCGCAGCTTCTCACCCGCCGCCATTCAGTTCACCCTGCCCACCGCAGAACTGCTGCATTCTCTGCAGGTGGGCACCGATCAGCTATTCCGCAATATTTTGACGCGGGGGGGCGATCGCGAGCTGTCTACCCTGTCCATTCGTCTCATTGGCAGCGATGCGTTGCGCAGCGAACTGGAATTTGCCATTCAAGATTTGGCGGCCCAAAACGTGGTGCCCGAGCCGCAGTTGCAGGCCAGTCTGGACTTTTTGCAGGGGCGTGAAGCCCACAGTCGTCTGGAAATGGCGACGGCTCGCGATCGCTATGAGGATAGTCTCGCCTTTTGGCAGTCCCAAGTGGAGGCTGCTGTCCCCACGGATAGACCCGACAGCCTGACGGCGGTTGATCGCCGGGCCGTGCTGTGGCTGCATTTGGGGTTGTGGTGGCGCAGCTACGCTGTGGTGCAGCGGGTGACCTACAATGCGTCTCTACGGCAGGCGCGGCGCTATTTTGAGCAGTTAATCGAACATTTTCGCGATCGCGATCAGACGGTTCACCTAGCGCAATTTATTCACGCTCTGGCCGAAGTTCTGCAAAAGCAGCGGGACTGGGTAGCGCTGGAAGATCTGGCCAACGAAGGCATCCGGCTGCATCAAGAAACCCAGGATGCCGTTCGTTTGGCTCGCGATCGCGGCTTTTTAGCCGAAGTCGCCCTGATTAAAGAAGACTGGCTCACCGCCCAGGATGAAGCCAATCGCGCCCTGCAAATTCTGGAAACGGCGGAAAATTCCCTCGTCACTAACGACAGCGATATTGACCTCGCGAACGCCCTCGAAATCGCCAAAAGCTTTCAGCGGGGCTGGTATCGCTTCCTGCTGGGGGAAGCCCAGATGCACCTAGGGCAATCGTCAACCGCCCTGCAGTACTTGGAAGCGGCCCGCTGGGAAACCGACCCCGACGTCGATCTCACTCTGCACCTGCGGGTGCTGAATCAGCTCATACACCACCATTTCGAGCTGGGGGACTATTGGGAAGCCTTTAACGTTAAGCAAGACCGCCGCCAGGTGGAATATCGCTACAGCCTGCGGGCTTTTATCGGCGCGGGTGCCGTGCAGCCCCACCGCCAATTGGCTAAGGCCAAAACCTTCAACGAAGTCACTCAGGCGGCAGTGGCGGCGGAAATTCGGGCCTCGGGTCGCCTGCGAGATGTGGAAGCGCTGGCCCAGCGTCTGCAAGAAAACTCCCACGCCGTGGTGATTGTTCACGGGCCATCGGGCGTGGGCAAAAGCTCAATTCTGACGGCGGGGCTGCTGCCCATGTTGAGCCATCCAGGGAGCGCGATCGCCGGCAATCTTACCGTTCCCCTGCTGGTGCAAACCTACGGCAACTGGCGACAAACCCTCGACGCCGCCCTGGATGAGGCCCTCGCGCCCTGGCCAGCCGCTGCGCCAACCGCTGCTGAAACCGCCGCCCCGACCACAGAATCTTTAATGGCCAAGCTGCGCCGGGGAATTGATGATAAAAACCGTGCTTTCGTACTGATCTTTGACCAGTTCGAGGAGTTCTTTTTTGACCAGGAGGAGCCCCGCGATCGCCATCAGCTTTACGAATTTCTCGGTCAGTGCATCGACAAGGCCTTTGTCAAAGTGGTGCTGGCCCTGCGGGAAGACTACCTGCATCACCTGCTGGAAGCCGAGCGCATCATCAACCAAGTGGTCAAAATGCGGGACCAAGATCTGCTCAGTCGCGAACAGCGCTATGCCCTGGCCAACTTCACCCCCGCCGCCGCCGAAGGCGTCATCCGTCAGCTCACCAGCGCCGCCCAATATCCCCTGCCCGATGACCTGATTCACCGCCTGGTGGGCGACCTATCAGCGGCCACCGGCGACGTGCGCCCCATCGAACTCCAGGTCGTCGGCGCCCAGCTCCAGCGGGAAGAGATCAATACCCTGGCCCAGTACGAAGCCCTGGGGGACATGCCCAAAGAAAAACTGGTGCAGGACTACCTCGCCTACGTCGTCCACGACTGCGGCCCCCCCAACGAGCGCCTTGCCTGGGTCGTCCTCTACCTGCTGACGGAAGAAGACCGCGAACAGCGCCTCTTTCGCCCCCTCAAAACCCGCGAGGAACTGGAGTATGAGCTAGCGCTGCTGGAAATGCCTTTCAACGACCACCAGCTCACCATGGTGCTGTCGATTCTGGTGGGGTCGGGGCTAGCGTTCGAGATTCCCGAGGAGCCCGAAGCCCGCTATCAATTGGTGCATGACTACCTGGTGCGCTATGTGCGGGATGTGCAGACGCCAGGGCTGATGGCGGAGCTGGAGGAGGCGCGGGCGGCGGCCCAGTCAGCGGCCGCAGCGCAGGAGGTGGCGGAGGTCGAGCGGGATAAGTTGGCGGAAGCGAATGCGGTGTTAGCTGCCGCAAATGCTGAGGCCGAAGATGTGGTTGATCGGGCCCAACGCCAAGCTGGACTGATCGGAACGGTAGCTGCAGCGGGGGTGATTGGGGCGATCGTGCTGGCCTCGGTATTTGGAACCCTAGCGCGGAACTCGAACTTGATGGCGGAAGAGGCGACACAAGACGCTGAAGCCGCCACAGAACTGGCAGAAGCCGAGAAGGCTCGCGCCGATGAACAAGAAGCCTTAGTAGCTGAGCTGGATGATGAAGCGGCGGCATTGGAACAACTCATCGAAGCGGCTGATGAGGAACTGAAAACGGCTGCAGGCAGAGCGGCTGAAGCCGAACAGCAAGCGGCGGATGCCGAGCAAAGACGGGAAGCAGCGGCAGCAAATTTAGCACAAGTGCAGCAACAAGCGGAGGCGAGCGAACGCACCCGCAGAGAAGCCGAAGCGTTAGCTGAACAAGCTCAAGAAGATTATGATGTGGCACAAGCAAATCTTAAGGCAGCCCAGCGGGAAAAGGCGGCAGTAGAGAGCGAAAAGCTGAATGTGGATGTGCAGCGTCAAGCGCTTGAGACTGAACTGCTGATGGCATCGGGCTTGAACTTTGAAGCGCTGCAAACGGCGACTAAAATGGGCCGTCAATTACAGCAGCCAGAAGCCCTTGTGGCTCAAATGCCACGGGCTCATTCCGTGCCGCTGGCAATCTCAACGACGGTTGGGGCTCCTCGTGCATCGATTCCTGGCAGTACCCGCTTAAGAGCGATTGCGTGGCTTCGGGAAACCATTTATCAACCCGACTGGATTATCCGCAATACCCTGAGCGGCCATGACAGTATGGTCTATGGCGTGAGTTTTAGCTCGGATGGTGAGACCGTGGCCTCCGCCAGTAGTGATGGCACGGTGAAGCTGTGGAACCGTCAGGGCCAGGCGCTGCAAACCTTGAGCGGCCATGACGATGAGGTCATTGGCGTGAGTTTTAGCCCAGATGGTGAGACCGTGGCCTCCGCCAGTTGGGATGGTACGGTGAAGCTGTGGAGCCGTCAGGGCCAGGCGCTGCAAACCTTGAGCGGCCATGACCGTGAGGTCTATGGCGTGAGTTTTAGCCCGGATGGTGAGACCGTGGCCTCCGCTAGTAGTGATGGCACGGTGAAGCTGTGGAGCCG